>PWLA01000245.1 GCA_003559555.1 Gemmatimonadota bacterium
ACTACGGCTTTGAGCCAGACGAACCCGCTCACCCCGAATCGCTGGCCTTCGCGGTGGAGCGAATTCAGGACGGTGGTGCCTTTCTCCGGGACCTCTGGTGGTCGGCCTGGGTGGCCAGCGGCGAGGAGACCGAAGGACGCTGAAGAGGTGACCCCGGTTCCTCCCTTCTTCTTCCTGCTCTTGCTCCGCTCCGGGCTTTCGGTGTATATTCGGTTTCGCTTCATCTTCGGTTTCTCGAGCCGACCCCTCCTGCAGCACCAGCGAACCGTCTCCGCCGGCAATGCACGCACAGCAATTCTCCACAGACGCCCCGATGGACTCCCCACCCCGAAGCGACGGCGAGGAGAGCCGCACCTCCCTCTGCCTCTGGCTGCCCACCTTCGAGCTCCGCCTGGAGCTGGTCCGGACTCCGGAGCTGGACGCCACCTCGGTGGCGCTCCTGACTCCGGGCGAGACGGCGGAGCGGCGAGAGGTCTGGCAGGTCTCGGAGCGGGCGTTCAGGGCCGGCGTGCGTCCGGGGATGCTCGTCTCCCGGGCCGTTGCCCTCTGCCCTTCCCTGGTCCTCCTGGAGCCCGACCCGGCCCACTACGGCGCCGCCATGGACGCCATCCTGGAGACCCTCAGTGGGATCACCCCGGTGGTTCAGCCCATCGACCAGGGACTTCTCCACCTGGGAGTGGACGGTCTGGAGCGGCTCTACGGTCCTCCCGTCGACCAAGTGAACCGGGTTCTCCACACCCTTCTGGAGGTCCTCCCCCGCCCTCTGGTGGCCGCCACCCGGGCCGGGCGGGCACCGGGCACCTTCGGGGCACGGGTCGCCGCCGCATCGGCCCGTCCCGGAGCTCCGGTCCTGGTGAAGGAAGAGGATCTGGCTCGCTTCCTGGCGCCTCGTCCCGTTTCCGCCCTTCCCCTCCCTGCCGATGCCCTGGAGCGACTGGAGCGGCTCGAGGTGAAGACCCTGGGAGCGCTGGGCGCCCTCCCTGAGTACGCCCTCCTTCGGCAGTTCGGATCGGTGGGGAAGGAGGCCCGGGCGCTGGCCCGGGGAGAGAAGATCGACCCGGTGCGGGCCCTTCACCGTCCCCGTCCCATTCGGGTCTCCCTGGATTTTCCCGCCCCGGTGGGTGACCGAGAAGCGCTTCACCGGGGATTGGACCGGCTCCTGGAGCGGGGGCTGGCCCGTCCCGAGCGAAAGGACCGGGCCGTGCGGGGACTCCGGATGGGCGGCCACCTGGAAGGCGGAGGGTCGTGGACGATCGAAGCCACCCTCCGGGAGCCCTCGGCCCGGAGGGAGGTGCTGGCCTACCCCCTCCGGAGTCGGATCCGCCTGTCGCCTCCTCCCCGGGCGCTGGTCACCCTCTTCGTGGAGTTCTTCGACTTCGGGTCACCTGCCGTGCAGACCCTCCTCTTCGAACGACGGGAGGAAGGGGCCCGATCCCGAAACGACTCCGACCTCTCGGCAGGCGAGATCTCCGATTCGCTTCGGGAGGCGGTGCGGGAGCTCAAGCTCAAACTGGGCCATTCGCCGCTGTACCGGGTGGTGGAGGTGGATCCCTGGTCCCGGATCCCGGAGCGGCGCCACGCCCTCATGACGCTGGAGCCATGAGCGGACCGGTCCCCGTGAACCGCCGCGACAGCGCGGCGCTCCACCCTCTGGGAATGCCTACGCCGGTGGCGGTACGCACCGATTCGTCGGGATGTCCCCGGGCCCTCCAGGCGGCTTCTTCCGGCAAGGCGCACGGGACGGGGACGAAGCGGAGGCCCGAGCGGGGACGGGACCGAAGGCGCCGAGACCGAAGGCATGGACCGGAGCGCGCCCGCGCCGGCGGGCCCGAAACGCCGCCGGTCCGCCAGGTGGTCCAGATCCGGGAGGTCTGGCGAATCGACGACGAGTGGTGGCGGCGTCCCATCTCCCGCCTCTACCACCAGGTGGTCCTGGACGATGGTGGAATGGTGGTCCTCTACCGGGATCTCATCGACGGCCGATGGTACCTTCAGTAGTCTTTCAGGACGCCCCGGCCAGGGGCACCCGAGGAGCTCCCAGCAGCCGCTCCAGGCTCGAGCCCGGCTCCACCGGTTCGGACGACTCCCACTCCGCTCCCTCGCCGGATCCCTCCTCCCGAGATGAGCCGCTTTCGGCCTCGTCTTCCGAGTCCGAGCCTCCGAAGAGTCCCCGGAAGAAGCCCGTGACCCTTTCCCTGAACCCCTCCCGGGGCGGGCATTCCGTCACGGGCACGTACTCGTCCAGGAAGAGCTCCCGCACGGCTCCTTCCCGGGGCGATGGGCATCCGTCGCCCACCACCTTCCCGGTCTCCGGATCCACGGTACGCTCCACCACCCCTGCCGGTCGGGTCCACGCCGGCGCGGCGTCTCGTCCTTCGTAGGCCTGGGCCATGATCCGACCCCACACCGGGGCCGCCAGTCCCCCACCGGTGGCGCCGGCCAGGATGGGGCGTGGGTGGTCGAACCCCATCCAGACCACCCCCACCACCTCGCTGTTGTAGCCCACGAACCAGACATCGTGAGCCTCCTGGGTCGTCCCCGTCTTTCCGGCGGCGGGGCCCCGGTAGCCCACGGATCGCACCGCCGTTCCCGTCCCCCGATCCACCACGTCGGCCAACATATCAGTAATGACATGGGCCGTGCGGGGATCCATGACCGAAGTCATCTCCGAAACCTCCGTCTCGTGGATCACCACGCCGTCGGCGTCCTCGATCCGGGTCACGAAACGGGGCGCGACAGGCCGCTGACCCCGGGCGGCGAAGGCCGCGTATGCGCCGGCCACCTCCAGGGGGGTGGCCGAGGCCGTGCCCAGTGCCGACGCCGGGACCGAGGGGACGGGCTCGGAGAAGCCCGCGGCGGTGGCCATGCGACTCACCCGGTCCAGCCCGGTGGCCATGGAGAGCCGCACGGTGGGCACGTTCAATGACTCCACCAGCGCCTGCCGCATGGCCACCAGACCGCGGAACTCCCCGTCGTAGTTCCGGGGGGACCAGTCGGAGCTCCCTGCCGCCGAGACGGTGAGGGGCCGATCGGCCAGCGGTTGGCTCGTCACATGGCCGGCCTCCAGGGCTGCAGCGAAGACGAAGGGCTTGAAGGCGCTTCCCATCTGGCGCCGGGCCCGGATCGCCCGGTTGTAGCGCGACGAGGCGAAACTCCGTCCCCCCACCAGCGAAAGGATTTCGCCGGTGGCCGGATCCATGAGAACCACCGCGCCCTCCAGGTGGGACGACCCCTGAGCTCCGCCCGTCGTCGACGGATCGAAGGCGGGCCCCTCGAACCACCCGTAGGTCCCGGCCTCCACCCGGTCCAGCTGGCCGGTGAGCTCGGCTTCGGCCGCCTCCTGGAGACGCCCGTCCAGGGTGGTGTGGATCCGCACCTGGGAGCGGTAGAGACTCTCACCGAACTCCTCCTCCAGGACGCTCCGCACCACCTCCACGAAATAGGGTGCCCGGGCGGCGGCCTCTCGACCTGGAGGTTCTGGCGTGGCCGTCAGGCCCTGCTCCCGGGCCAGCTCCACGTCACCGGGATCGGCACGGCCCTGCTCCTGCATCAGTGTCAGGGCCAGGTCCCGCCGCTGGCGTGCCCGCTCGGGGTGTCGCCGGGGATCGTAATGGCTGGGGGCTCGCAGGAGGCCCGCCAGGAGGGCGGCCTGCTCCAGCGTCAGCTCCTCGGCGGTCCGGTCGAAGTAATGCCGTGCCGCGGCCTCCACGCCGTAGGCGCCCCCACCCATGTACACGTGGTTCAGGTACAGCTCCAGGATCTCGTCCTTCGAGTAGCGGCCCTCGATCTCCCAGGCCACCCGGATCTCCAGGAGCTTCCGGTGGAGGGTCCGCTGGCTGCCGGGCACACGCTCCGGGAAGAGGGTTCGGGCCAACTGCATCGTCAGGGTGCTGGCTCCCTGCCGTACCCGGCCGGCCCTGACGTTCCGGGTGGCGGCGCCCGCCACACGCCACCAGTCCACGCCCCGATGGCGATGAAACCGCCGGTCCTCCACCGCCAGAAAGGCCGCAGGCACATGTTCAGGAAGTTGCTGGAGGCTCACCACTCGGGCCTCCAGCGGGTGCAGGTGGGCCAGTTCCTCACCGTGGCGGTCCAGCACCACCGGCGCCCCTCCGGGCTGATAGGCCCCCAGGAGACCCGGGTCCGGACACCCCTGAAATCCGCAGGTGAGCCAGCCCGCACTTCCTGCGGTGACGGCCAGGGCCAGGCCGACCACCAGGACGAGGAATCGCCCCCGTTTGCCGCGACGCCCACGGCGCCTTCGTCGCTTGTTCTTTCGTTTCCTGGATGGCGGCATGGTGGCTGACATCTCTGGACGAGTTCGGTCTGCGGTCTCCGGTGCCTGGTGGCGCCGGTGAGTGGTGATCGCAGACAGGCGATCGCATCCCCTTCCCGGGGTCCGACCGATGATTCAAGTACAAGAGATGTGCCGACGAGATCAACCCCGGCCGGATTCGGCCACCTGCGCGGTCGTTCCCGGGGGCGGAATCCCTTCGACAGGCCCCGGGCGCCTGCCAGACCCCGCATTCCTTTCCCCGGACCCCGGTTGCAGGTGCCGGGTAGCGGGCATGCGTAACGAACCCGAGCCAGATCGGCACGATACATCACATTCCAACCTCGCCAAGGAGGTCCCCACATGAGCATGGATCTGCTCTCCCGACACTGTCAGCCCCTCCCGGAGGGATCCCCCACACTCAAAGGGGAGGCACTCCAGAACTACATCGATGCCGTAGGCGACCACTGGGAGGTGGTGGACGAGCACCATCTCCTGGGGAAGTTCGAGTTCGAGGACTTCATGGGCGCCCTGGAGTTCACGAATCAGGTGGGCAAGATCGCCGAGGACGAGGGACATCATCCGGAGATCACCCTCACCTGGGGGAAGGCCAGCGTGAAGATCTGGACCCACTCCATCGACGGGCTCAGCGAAAACGATTTCATTCTGGCGGCCCGTATCGACGCCGCGCAGAACTGATCCGGTTCGGACCGGACGTGGGTGGAGAGTCCCTTCGGATCGCCTTTCTCAACTCGTGGCCCACCGCCTTCCACGAGGGGTCCGGCACCGCGGTGGCCATCCATCAGTTGGGAGAAGGGCTCCGGCGGCTGGGTCACCAGGTGGAGACCCTGACCCCGCATGGGGGCGCCTCCATTTCACTTGAAGCACGAGTCTGCTTCAACCTGGTGTTGGACCGGTGGCTTGCCGAATCCGGGCCGTTCGACCTGGTGGTGGGCTTCGACATGGACGGCTTCGCCACCGACCGATCCGTGCTTCCGCCCTTCGTACTCTGCGTGAAGGGCGTGGCTGCCGACGAAGCCCGCTTCGCTGGAGGCTCCGAGGGCAGAGCCCTCCAGGCCCGGGCCCGACTCGAACGCCACAACGCCCTCAAGAGCCACCGCGTCGTGGTTCCGAGCCGATACTCGGCGGAGGTCGTCCGTCGGCTCTACCGTGTCCCCCCCGCCCGGATCCAGGTGGTGCCCGAGGCAGTGGATCCCGGACCGTGGGACCGCCTTCGACAGAATCCGCCACTCCGTCCCCAGCGTCCCACCATCCTGAGCGTGGCCCGCCAGTACCGGCGGAAGGACACCTGCTCCCTTCTCCGGGCCGTTGCCCTCCTTCGGACTCAGATTCCCGATCTCCACCTGCGGGTCATCGGCGGCGGGCCCGAGCTCCCCCGGCTCAGGCGTCTGGCGGGCGAGCTGGAGCTGCAGGCCCATGTGACCTTCGAGGGTCCCGTCCCCGACGACGCCACCGTTCGCAACGCCTACCTGCAGGCACACGTCTTCTGTCTGCCGTCGCTCCAGGAGGGCTTCGGCATCGTCTTCGTGGAGGCCATGGCCGCCGGATTGCCGGTGGTGGCGGTTCGGGCCGGAGCCGTCCCGGAGGTGGTTCCCCACGGCCGGGTGGGCACCCTTACTGCACCGGGCGATCCTGAGGCGCTGAGCCAGGCACTCCTGGAGCTCCTGCAGGACCCGGAGCTCCGCAGACAGTTCGGCGAGGCCGGCCGACGGCGGGCTCGGTCATTCACCCCGTCTGTAGTCGCCCGCCGGTTCCTGGCGGCCACACTGCCTGGCCCGGCCCCCGCCGGACTCCGCCGCGCACCCGTCCAGCCCGGTCCATTCCCGACCCAGGAGCGTCCTGCATGAGCCCATCCGGATCCCCGGGTCTGGAGCTCGGCATCATCTCCGACACCCACGGACTCATCCGTCCCGAGCTGCTCGAAGCGCTGGACGGCGTGGACCAGATTCTCCACGCCGGCGACCTGGGGCCGGTGGAGCTGCTCTACGAGCTGGAGGCGCTGGCTCCGGTGATCCTGGTTCCCGGGAACACCGACGGCTTTGACGTTCGCGAGCGGGTGCCCCTGGTCCAACGCCTCCAACTGGAGGAGCTTTCGGTGGTGGTGACCCACGGTCATCAACTGGGGCGGCCCGGGCCCGAGATCCTGGCCCACACCTTCCCCGACGCCGATCTGGTGGTGTTCGGCCATACCCACGAGCCCCTGGTGGAGCAGGTGGGGGAGCAATGGTTCGTGAATCCCGGAAGCTGCGGTCCCCGTCGGTTCAGGCTTCCGGTGACCTGCATCCGGGCCCGGGTCATGGGGCGTGACTTCCAGAGTCGGCTCCTGCATCTTCTGGAAGGATCCTGAACTTGCTGCAGTGAAGGGGCGGTTGGCCGAGCGATCCCCTGGGCCGGAAGCCGAACGCCTCCTACCACGTTTGGTCCGGTATCTGCTTCATCTCTCGTATCTGCTTCATCTCTCGGCCGGAGCCAGGTGCCTCTCAGACTCCGATTCCGCGGCGATGGCCCCCCAGATCACCTGTCAGGAAGGGCCGGAGGGTCCGATGGCGGAGATCTCGATCTTGCGCTGGGCCTCTGCCGGCTCGGTTCCCCTCGTGGTCACCGCCAGCTCCAGCAGGTAGCGGCCCGGATCCACGTCGGGCAAGCGCATCCGAAGCACGCGCCCCTGGACCGGTCCTTCCGCCACCAACTCCTCCCAGCTCAGGCTCTGAACCTGGGAGGGCCCGGTGATTCGCAACCAGCGAGCCAGGCGCCGCAGACGGCCTTCATCCACCTTCCGCACCGTGAGGGAGACCTCCATCGTTTCGGCCTCCAGCGCCTCCAGGCCGTAGGTCTCCCAGAAGACGCCCACCTCCCGTCCCGATCGTAGTCGGTTGCTGCCGATGATCCGGTCCAAAACGGCATCCAGGGCCACTCCTCCAACCGGATCCCCGTCGGCCACCCGGTCCAGGTCCTCGCTCCACTCCAGGAGGACCGGATGGGACAGACCCAGCCCTGCCTGCGTGGGCTCGGGGAGTCGGCTTCCGAAACGTGAGCGGGCGGCACCGGACCGCTCCGCCAGCGCCTCGACGCTCACCAGGTACTCCCGGTCCGGGAGTACCGTGTCCAGCACCATCCGCTGGGGCGGGCCCTGAAGCCGATGGACCACCGGCGAGCCCTCGGGTCCCCGGGACAGCACCACCCCCATGTTCAGCTCGGGGGCTCCCCGAAGCACGTGCTGGTGCATGTCCGCCACGACCACCACGCGGGTGGAGTCGCCCCGGCGAAAGAAGGTGGTCTGCTGTTGAAGGTCGTGGATCAGGTCGTAGCTCAGGTGAACCCGCTCGAACTGGGCCTCCTCCATCAGGTCCCAGTCCCATGGATCGGCGTCAAAGGGCTCCATAGCCACCCCCGGAGGGGGAACGAAACGATGACCCGGCGGTCTGGGACGCGAATCGCCGCGCTCGAACCCCCAGAGCCAGTCCGGCCAGCCCAGGGTGACCACCCGGAAGTAGTCCGGCCTCCCGCAAAGGCCGCCCCGCAGGTCACGGAGCTGGCAGCGCAACTCCATGCCCACCATTCGGGCCAGGTGCTCCGATCTCCGATCGTTGAAGGGGAGAAGGTGGAAGGGGTCGGCAAGCCACCAGATGCGCTCCTGCAACCGGTCTCGCCCCTCGCAGTCCGCATCGCCGTAGGCGCCTCGGATTCCACCGGCCAGGAGGTGGCGGACGTGCTCGTTCCATTCACAACGAACTTCGGCCGGCATCGCCTCGAGGGACCGATCGAAGGCCTCGTGGGCCGCCATGGAGTCGCCTCGCATGTGGTACGCCAGCCCGGTGAGCGCCTGGCACCACCAGGGGGAGCCCTGGCACTGGGAGGCGACCTCAACAGCCTCGTCCAGGCGCTCGTGCTTCACACGCATGCCCACCCGGTGGCCCACGATCCAGTCGTCGCCCGGAAGCGCCTCGGCCGCTTCGTCCAGCGTCTCGATCACACGGGGTCGTTCCCGCTGTACGATCTCAATCGGTTGGTAGCGATCCCATTGCTCGCGCCGATCCCGAGAGCGGCCCACGTCACGGATGTAGGTGCGAACCCGGGATTGCACCTGCTCCAGGATCTCGACGGAATCCGGACTCGATGGCCGGAACTCGTGGGTTCCGGGGGCCGCCGTCAGCCCTGAGAGATCGGTTGCAACTGCAGGAAGAAGGATCAACGCCGCAGCCAGCGTCGGGAGCCCCTTCGCGCGGGTCCTGGTCACTCCTCCACCTCCCCATCGGGCCGAGCCTGGAGCGGAAAGCGCTCCAGGTAGGGAAGGTCCAGCTCGTCGAAGCGTACCAGGAGGAGGTAATCCGCATCGGCATGCACCAGCTGGGTCCGGGGAGGAAGGCTCACTCGGCCCACCACGGAGCCATCGGCCTCCAGCACCAGCCACTCCCGCAGCTCGGCTCCGGCTCCCCCCGGGAGGCGTACGGGAGGGACCCGGGTGAGCCCCAGCCACAGCCGCCCGTCCGCTCCCGCCACGAGTCCCCGGAGGGGTGGGATGGAATCGGGGTACTCGGTGGAGCGATGCCGTCGGCGTACCGCGTCTCTCCGGTCGTCGTCAGCGGCCTCCAGCTCCCCGGCCTCCAGCTCCCGGATGAACGCCGCATCGAAGGGATCCAGCGGCCGGTCGAGGCGGACGACCGTCTCCAGGGCACCCTGGCTGGGGTCCCATGCCTCCACCTCCCACCGGGTCCCGTCGGTCCGCCAGACCCGGTCGCCGGCCCCGGCGGTCAGGAGGGCGGCCGTGTACCAGGGCTGGCCCATCGAGATCAGCATCCTTCCATCCGACGGGGACTCAACGGAGATCAGCATCTCGGCTCCGAGCACCTCGGCCCACTCCCGGAGGTCGGCGTCCGGCTTCTCCCACTGCACCAGCACGGACTGGTTGCGGCGTATGCCGTCCTCCGGCAGTCCGGAAGGCCCCCGAGCCCGATCCACCACCACCAGGGTCACGGTGCCGTCATCCATGGCGTACGCAGTCGAGATGCGCCCGAGCCCCTCGGTGGCCAGCCGGTCGTCCCGGATGAGGTTGCCCTCGGGGTCGAACCACGAGAGCCGGCCAGTGCCCGAGTCCCAGGCCAGGAGGGTGTCTCCGGGAAGACGCTGGAGGGCCTGTGGAATCCTGAGCTCGCCGGGACCGTCGCCGGCCCGGCCGATCCGCCGGACGAAGCGTCCCTCCGCGTCGAACACCCTGATCTCCCGATCGGCGCCCTCCAGCACCGCGATGGCTCCGTCGGAGAGGGGGACCGCAGCGATGATCCGGCTGAATCGCTCCTCCTCCGGCCCGTCCAGGGTGCCGATCCTGAGGTCCGGGTCCGGGCTGAGGGTGAAGGGGGCCTCCTGGTCCGCGGCCGCCGCCGGATGGGTCACCACGGTGATGCCCGCCGAGTCGGCCACCACGGGCTCGCCGCCACTCTCCGTTCCCAGTTCGCCGCACCCCGGGGCCATACCGATCAGCACGCCGGCCAGGAGGGCGCCCCCCAATCGTGGACGCCGGACCGGCGGACGGTGTGTACACGGCGCGAGGCCGGTGGACGATGGCATGGACACCTGCAGGGTCGGATCTCCGGACGAGGGGTTGTCGAAAGCGCAGGGAAGATGAGAAAGATAGGTCCCCGCACCCCCTGGGGCCAACCAGAGCTGGCCGGGAACCGAGGGGCCTCCCGTGGAAAGCCCGGGGTCGAGTTTGCCTCCAGTCAAGGATCCGGTTCATACTCACCGGGAGATCCCGTTCATCCACCCGGACCTCCGGCATATGGAGTCACCCATGCGTCCTGCCGCCCACCCAGGCACCCTCCCCCTCCTCATTGTGCTCGCCGTCGGTTCGGTCGCCTGCCAGCCTGTCGCCGAGGACCCCGCCCCGGCTGACACCACCCGGGAGGGGCCCCAGGTGGTACAGGAGATTCACACCGAGGGGGCGCCCGAGGCCATCGGACCCTACAGTCAGGCGATCCTGGTCGGGAGCACCCTCTACCTGGCCGGCCAGATCGCTCTGGATCCCACCACCGGCGAGATGGTGGGCGACGGGGAGATCGCAGCGGAGACCCACCGGGTGATGCAGAACCTGGGCGCGGTGCTGGAGGCGGGAGGATTCACCTTCGACGACGTGGTGCAGAGCCAGGTCTTTCTGGCCGACCTGGAGGACTTCCAGGCCATGAACGAGGTCTACGGCGAATACCTGAGTCCGCCCTACCCGGCCCGGGCTACAGTGGAGGTGGCCGCGCTGCACCGGGACGCCCGGGTGGAGATCCAATTCGTAGCTGCACGGGTCACCCCCACCGATCCCGGCGCCGGCACACGTTGAGCGGCGGCCTGGGATGGCCGGATGCGATGCCCACGGGGCCTGCTTTCTTTCGGCCTGCAGCTCCCCCAAAGGGTCGCGTCTTCGGGTGGCATCCTGCTCCGCTCCGCCATAGTTTCAGGATTCACTCTCGCCCCCCAACGCACCGGAATGCGTGACATGTCTCGACTGATCTCCGCCTTCGTCGTCCCCGCTCTTGCTTTCGCCCTGGCCCTCGCGGGCCCGCCCGCCGGAGCCCTCCACGGCCAAGCCCCGTCGGGGGTCGCGGACGTTCCCACTCCCCTCGAGCACTTCGGCCAGGAGATCGGAGCCGACGGCTTTCTGGCCAACTGGGACGAGCTCACCGCATACTACGATGCAGTGGCCTCGGCCAGCCCCCGGATGGTCCTGGACACCCTGGGGAGCACCACCCTGGGCGAGCCGTTCATTCGCCTGACCATCACCAGCGAGGAGAACCTGCCCCGGCTGGCCCACTTCCAGGAGATCCAGGAGAAGCTGGCCGATCCCCGGCAGGTGGCCGACGAGGCGGAGCTGGAGCGGCTCAAGGCGGAGGGCCGGACCGTGGTCCTCATCACGAGCCACATCCACTCCACCGAGGTGGCGGCTGGCCAGATGCCGGCCCGACTCGTCTACAACCTGGCCACCTCCCAGGACCCCGACATCCTGGAGATTCTGGACGAGACGATCATCGTGATGATCCCGTCACTGAACCCCGACGGGACCCAGATGGTCTCGAACTGGTGGCGTGAATGGCAGGGGACCGAGTTCGAGGGCGCCCCCCTTCCCCGGCTCTACCATCACTACATCGGGCACAACAACAACCGGGACTGGTTCTTTTTTGCCCAGACCGAGACCGAGATGACGGTGCTCGAGGCGCACAACAAGTGGCGCCCCCAGATCGTCCACGACATCCACCAGATGGGCAACAGCGCGGCCCGCTTCTTCGTGCCTCCATACATCGACCCGGTGGAGCCGAACGTGGACGCCCGCCTCATCGCCGGCCTGAATCAGCTCGGAAAGTACATCGCTGCCGAGATGACCCGGGACGGGCTGGACGGGGTGGTCACCGATGCCATCTTCGACATCTACACTCCGGCTCGGGCCTACATGCACTATCACGGGGGCGTTCGGATCCTCTCGGAGACGGCCCGCTCCAGCTGGGCCAATCCCATCGAGCAGGACTTCGAGGATCTGGGGGGCACCGCCGACTACCACGCCCAGGAGATGAGCTCCAACTTCCCCTCGCCCTGGAAGGGGGGACGGTGGGGACTGGACGACGCCGTGGACT
>PWLA01000206.1 GCA_003559555.1 Gemmatimonadota bacterium
CTGGACCCGGAGCTCCTCTTCCAGCAGCTCCATGGGCGGGTTCTGGCTCCAGTACTTGGTGTGCCAGCCTCCGATGAGAACGTCGCCCAGCTCCGGGTGCTCGAAGGGGGTCCAGTCGGTGAAGTAGCGGCCGTTGAGTTCCTCGTCGTTGGCCCGGTGCCAGTCGGCCTCGGTCACCTGACCCGTGTCCTCGTAGTCGGGGACCCACGACGAGGGCCCCGGCCAGTATTCGGGCACCCAGCCGATGATCCAGTAGGTGTCGTAGCCCATGGAGATGAAGGTGCCGTGACGATGCTCCACCGGGTCGGTGGCGCTGGGCCGCACGGGGCGGCCGGTGTCCTCGGTATAGAAGGCGCCCAGCTCCTGGATGAGGGCCAGGTCGGTGGTGTCGAACTCCTCGGGGTTCGAGGCCGAAGGGAGCCGGTAGATGAAGCCCCCGGAGGTGTGGCCGTGGACGATCTGGCTGATGTTGCGGTGATCGTTCACGAAGTTGGCCGCCGCCCAGGTCTCGGGCTCGGAGAGCGGAAAGTTGTACGAGCCGGTCTGGCGGTAGCGCGGCGCCCAGTTGTACGGGAAGTTGCGGTTCATGTCCATGCCGCCGATCCCGTCCGAATTGATGGCTCCGTCACCGTTCAGGTCCCGGCCCTCGCGCACCTGCCGGTAGAAGGGACCCTCGTCGGCGTCGGTGCGGGCCCGGACGATGCGGGGGTCGGCGGCGTCCCGCACCCGGTTCCCTTCGGGGTCGGGGACGAGCATCTGGAGGATCCGGCCGTCCCCGTCCAGGTCCTCCGGAGGATCGGAGTCCGGGACCCCGTCTGCGTTGGTGTCCACCGGCCGGGGAGTGCTCCGGAGCCACTGGTCGTCGTTGAGCACCAGGTCCGAGCCGTCGGGGTTGAACTTGGGCCGCAGGTAGAAGGTGCGGGTGTCCAGGAGCTCGGTGACCTGCGGGTCCTCGCCGTACCCGTTCAGGAGGGGGGCCATGACGTAGAGGACCACTTCGGAGGCCGTAAGCTCCTGGGCGTGGATCCCCCCGTCCAGGTACAGCGCCGGCTTCTCGTCGTGGGGGCCGGTCTCGGGGTTCGTGATGGTCATCATCATGAGATCCTGACCCCAGACGCTCTCGCCGACGGAGTACACGTCGGCCAGCTCCGGGTAGAGGGCCTCGAAGGCCCGCATGATCTCGATGGTCTCCTCGTTGGTGTGGTAGCGGTCCCAGGACACCTCGCCGTCGGCCGACACCCACTGGGTGGCCAGCGGATCGGCGGCCGGGCCACCGGCCCCCTCCACGCCGTCGGCGTCGGGGGTGCAACCGGCAACAAGGGTCAGAGCCACGAGCAGCGCCGGGATGAGGGGCCCCCTCATCGGTCCGTCTCCGGCGTGAGCACCCGGCCCGGCAGCGCGCCGGTCACCTCGCCGCCGTCCACGACGAACTCCCCGCCCACGAGCACGTAGGGGATGCCGTCGGGGAACTGGTGGGGCTCGAAGAGGGTGGCCCGATCCTGGATCTCCTCCGGGTGGAAGAGGACCAGGTCAGCGTGGAAGCCTTCCCGGACCATGCCCCGGTCCCGCATCCCCAGCACCTGGGCCGGCAGCGACGAGGCCGCCCGCACCGCATGGGCCATGCTCATGAGCTCCAGCTCCCGGGCGTAGCGGGCGATGCTCCGGGGGAAGGTGCCGTAGAAACGGGGATGCACCAGCCCTCCTTCCCCGGTTCCGATTCCGGCGTCGGAGGCGGTGAGCATCCAGTCATGCGGGGCGTAGACCTCGATGTCGATCTCGTGGAGCGAATACCCCCGCATGCGGGCACCGCCCCGGGTGGAGCGGTCGCCCTCGAGCTGAAACCGGATGGCCGTCTCCACAGGCGAGGCGTCCCACCGATGGGCCACCTCGGCCAGGGTGAGCCCCACCAGCTCCTCGTCGGGGTACGCCAGCACGTACAGCCGGTCCGGCCCGCCTCGGCGACGGATCTCGTGGGCGATGTCGCCCCGGAGGTCGGCGGCCAGATCCGGGTCGGCCAGGAGGGCCTCGATGGCGTCGGCGGGCTCCGGGTCCGCTGCGCCTTCCGCCCCGTCGTCGGCCTCGGCGGCCGCCGCCGCCAGCTCCTCGCCCCGGGAGACGGCCCAGGCTGGGATCAGCCGGGTGTTTCCGTCGCTTCCGGTGGTCTCGTAGTAGTACTGGTCGCCGTAGATGGGCACGCCCCGGGCCCGGGCCTCCTCGATGAGGCGAACCACCGTGTAGCTGGTGCCCCAGTAGTGGGATCCCTTCGCCTTCAGGTGCGAAGCCACCGAGGGCACCCCGCTTCGCTCGGCGACCTCGATGGTCTCCAGCACCGACTCGATGAGGTCCGGCGGTCCCGGCTCGTCCTGGCTGGGCCAGTACCACATGGGGTCCGAGCCCTCGCTCCGCTGGTGCGACACGAAGATCCCGTTCCAGGGGCCCACCTCCCGGGCCACCGCCACCAGCTCGTCGGTGTCGGCGTATCGACCCGGGTTGTACTCCAGGGCGGCGGAGAACCCCCAGGCGCCGTCCTCCATGCCCTCGCGCACCAGGGCCCGAAGCCGGTCCAGCTCGGCGCCCGTCATGGTCCGGGCCACGTCACCTTCCATGGCCCGCCGGCGCACCTCACCGTGGCCCACCAGGACCACGGCGTTGGGCCCGTGGCCCACCTCCCGGAGAGTCTCGATCTGCTCCCGGATGGGCCAGGGCGAGCGGCCGTCCTGGTTGACGACCACCGTGGTGATCCCCTGGGCCACCAGGCTGGGAGCCGCCCGCCGCCAGGCGTCGTCGCCGGTCATGGTGGCGTGGGAGTGGATGTCGATGAACCCCGGGGCCACGACGAGCCCCCGGGCGTCCACCTCCCGGGCCGCCGAGGCGGCGCTCAGGTCGCCCACCGCCGCGATCCGGCCCTCCCGGACCCCCACGTCGGCCCGGAACCAGGGATTTCCGGTTCCGTCCACGACGTTGCCGCCCCGGATCAGGAGGTCGAAGGCGTCGTCGGAGGGGGCC
>PWLA01000185.1 GCA_003559555.1 Gemmatimonadota bacterium
TCGCCTCGACGTAGCGCAAGGCTATGCCTTCGACGAACCGCCCGACCCGCCTCTGGCGGGTGCCCGTGGGGCCCCTGGGGCTCCCAACGGTGGCGCCCTGCCCTTCTTCAACGGCCTTCTATGGGGGCCCCGGCTGCTCCAGGTCCTGGAGGAGCCGCTCGCCGGCTTCGGTCCAGGCGGGCGGCTCCACCTCGGACGCCAGTCGATGCGCCAGAAGGAAGGCGAGGCGAGCCACACGGGCGGCCTTGTCCGGGTCGATGCGGTCGGGGGTGTCCGAGGGCAGGTGATAATCGTCGTGGAGCCAGGTGGTGAGCATGAGGGCCGGGATCCCCTTCTCCACGAAGCTGAAGTGATCGCTCCGGAGGAAGGCCTGCTCCTCGGGCTCCGGATCAGGCGCCACCGTCAAGCCCAGCTCCGGATGGTCCCGGGCCACCTGGCGGACCAGCTCGCCGATGGTGCTGTATTCCTCGCCGATGGCGTACACGGTGTCCGGGTGATTACGTGACACCATGTCCAGGTTCAGATTGGCCACCATGGCGTCCTGGGGCACGGTGGGACTCTCGGCGTAATGAGCCGAGCCCAGCAGGCCCTTCTCCTCACCGCTCACCCAGAGGAAGAGGATCGAGCGGGCCGGGGCGTCGGGGAGCTCCGAGAAGGCCCGGGCGGCCTCCAGCACCGCCGCAGTCCCCGAGGCGTTGTCGTCGGCCCCGCTGTAGATGGAGTCGCCCCGCTCATCAGGGGGACCGACCCCCACATGGTCGAAGTGGGCGGTGAGGACCACGTATTCGTTTGCGAGCTCGGGATCGGAGCCGGGGAGCCGGGCCACCACGTTGGGGACCTCCGCGGCCTCGTGCCCGAAGACGGACTGGAAGGAGAGGGTCACGTTCTCCAGCACGTGGGACGGGGCCGGAGGGTCCCGTCCCCCGCGGGGCTCCACCCCCACCGACTCCAGAAACTCCTGGCCCACCTCGTACGCCAACCCGATGATGGGCAGGGGCATCTGGGCGGCGGCCCCTGCCTCCAGGGCGCCGGCGAGCTGGAAGGTGGCCGAGGCGTCCGTTTCTTCGTCCATCAGGAGAATCACCCCCGACGCGCCGGCCTGCATGGCCGCCTGGATCGCCATCCCGAAGTCGGGGCCCAGTCCGTCAGGGAGACCCACCACCAGGGGCGCGCCCCGGGTCTGTGCCGGGAGCCCTTCCATGGCCGAGGCCGGGTCGGAGGCGTAGACGGGGGTGCCCTCGGCGGGGCCGGGCGGGCCGGGAAGGGCAAAGTACTCATGGCCGTAGGTCCACTCGCGGCGATCGCCGTTGATCTGCACGAAGGCCCGGCTCCGATCCCGATCCAGCGGGGTGTGCTCGAAGGTCCAGCGCTGGATGAAGGTCCCCTGGTCACCGGCGCCCTCGAGCCCCATGGCGGCCAGCTCTTCCGCCAGGTACTCGGCGGCCTGCTCCAGCTCGGGGCTGGGCGTGTCGCGGCCTCGCATCTCGTCCGAGGCAAGCCATCCAACATGGTCACGGAGTCGCTCGGTGGTGATGGTCCCCTCGGCCACCGCCGCCAGCGCTGCAGCCTCGTCGGCGGGAACCGGTGTCGGCTCCGCCGGCGGCGGCGCCGCCGGCGCACAGGCCGCCCCCAGGAGGGCTGCCAGGAGTATGGCCATGTGGAGTCGAAGCAGGAATCCGACGGACGGATGGGATGGTGTCGTGGTCACGGCGTGGAAGCCCCGGGTTGGAGGTGGCACCCCCGATGGGGATGCGTTTCACACCCGAAAAGATCTCCTCGACCCGGCCAGCCCGCAAGTCGAGCTGCGGCCCATGAACGTCAGGTGACCGACGGGGGGAGACCGTCTCGTTTCGGGGATGGATCGGACCGAACAAGGGGCGTAAGTCACTTCTTTCAATTACTTTACGGCCTACGGCGACCCGAACTTTCTTGGGAGTTGCCTGTAGGAAGGGTGGCAAGCAGCGACGATGTAGCCAGTTACGCTCCCATGCCTGGGAGCACCCATTCAAGAAGTGGAGGATCTCAGATGCGTCCCAGGACGCTCGCAGTCGCAGCACTCGTGCTCGCTTTCGCCCTGCCCGGGTTCGTCGAGGCCCAGGAGCCACCGCCCGTGGACGAGAACAACATGATCGCGGTGCTCCAGGAGGCCGGTGAGTTCAACACCCTCCTGAGCGCACTGGAGGCCACCGGGCTGACCCAGCCGCTGAGCATCGATGGGCCATTCACCCTCTTCGCCCCCACCGATGCGGCCTTCGAGGCGCTTCCGGACGGCACCATGGAGCAGCTCATGCAGGATCCCGAGCAGCTTCAGGGCATCCTGGCCTACCACATCATTCCCGGCCAGGTGACATCCGCCGAGCTGGCGGGGATGGACCAGGTGGAGACGGCCTTCGGCATGCCCATGCAGGTGCAGGCCGATGACACCGGTGTTCAGGTCGATGACGCCCAGGTGACCGACGCCGACACCGATGCCGCCAACGGCATGATCCACACCATCAACAGCGTGCTGATGCCGCCTCAGAACTGACCTGAGAAACGATAGGGGATCCTGACGGGTCTCAGCAGTCTGATCGGCGGGCTCCGGGGAGGGATCCCCGGGGTCCGCCGTTCGCGTTGGTGATCGCGCCAACGGCTGCCGGACCTCCGATCTGATGCGGCGGTATCACCTGCCGTTGCCCAACGGTGAATCTACCGCTGTCGAACACCCGAACCACCGGAGGTCCCCATGCGCCCTTCCGCCCGTCCCCTCGACACCCTCTCCGCCGTCGGGCTCCGCTCGGTCCTCCTGGGCCTGAGCCTTTGGGTTCTGGCGGCTGCGACCCACCTTTCCGTGCTTCCCCTGGCCCTCGAGGCCCAGGGGATCGACGCCGAGACCATCGCCGAACTCCGGACGGTGTCGGCCGTGGCCCTGAGCCCGGATGGCGAGCGGGTGGCCTTCACCCTCACGGTGCCCCGGAGCGCCCAGGAGGAGCGAGGGGGAGA
>PWLA01000181.1 GCA_003559555.1 Gemmatimonadota bacterium
CCCGGATCTGGACCGAGCGTCACAACCTGGCCTCGCGCCATGCCCGCTTCCTGGCCCGCACCGGGGACGCGGTCTGGGCCATGACCTGGTCGGGTCCCAGCTACATCCGGGAGCATGTTGGCCCCGCTCCCGTCCGCTGGACCGTGCGGCGGCCGGGATGGGACTCCCGCTCCCGGATCTGCACCGATGGGCGAGGCGTGGCCTGGGTCGCTGGGGGCGCCCCTCTCCAGCTCCGCACCCTCCGCGATACCACGAGCGTCGCCTGGACGCCGGCGGGTGCGGGGCCGGGAGGGCTGGACCCAGGCTCGCTCAGGGGGTGCGTGGCCTCCGGCGGGGGAGGGGTATGGCTGGGGACGGCTACCGACCTGCGGTATGTGGACTCCCAGGGCGGCCTGGCTCGCATGGTGCCCCTGCCGCCCTCCGACGAGCCGGAAGCCGTGGTGGCGGCGCTCCACGACCGGGCCGACCGGATCTGGATCGGGATGGGTGATCGGATCTGTCGGGGGTCGGCGGCGGCCGTGCTGGGGGGCGACGGCGACGCGTGGAGCTGCGACACGTTGCCCGGCCTGGATTTCCTCACCGGGATGGTGGAGATGCCCACCGGAGCCGTCTGGGCCTCCTCGCATGCCCTGGGCGTGGTGGCCTGGAATGGCGATACGTGGCGGCCCCTTCCCATGGAGGGACTCCCCACCCGCAACGTCTTCGACCTGGTCCCGTCCCCCCGAGGTGGGGTGTGGGTGGTGGGCTCGGGGATCCTGGAGCGGGTGGTAGAAGGAGGTGCGGGCGGCGCGCCTCCGGGAAGTGGCGGGGTGGCAGACAACGGGGCCGTCGCAGACAACGGGGCCGTCGCAGACAACGGCGCGGTCTCCGGCGCCGGATGGGAGGTGCTGGAGCGACTCACGCGCTGGCACGGGCTTCCCGCGGTGGGGGGCAGCTCCCTGGTGGAGGAGCCGGACGGCACGGTCTGGCTCGCCTCGAGTCGAGGGGTCATCCGAGTGCCCGCACGTGCGCGCTTCGATTCACCACCCGGCCCGCCGGTGGCGCTGGTTGAAGCCGGGGTGGACGGCGAAACGGTCCCCGTGGACGGCACCCTGGTTCTGCCCCACAACCGGAACCGGCTGGAGGCCCGCTTCGCCGCCCTCTCCTTCCGGGATCCGTCGCGCCTCCTCCACCATGTGCGACTGGGGCCCGACGACCCCTGGAGCGAGTCGCGCGGACAGCCCGGGTTCAGGTGGGTGGACCTGCAGCCGGGGAGCTACCGGGCGGAGTACCGGGCCTCGCTGGACGGCGCGACCTGGAGCCCAGAGCCCGTCCAGTTCGCCTTCCGGGTCCGTGCGCCCTGGTACCGCACGCCCTGGTTCCTGGCCCTCACCGGCGTGCTGGGTGTGGCCATGGCGTGGACGGCCTACCGGGCCCGGGTCGCCTACCTGTTGGGGCTCGAGCGACAGCGCACCGACATCGCCATGGACCTGCACGACGAGGTGGGCTCGGGGTTGGCCAGCGTGGGGATCCTCTCGGGGCTCCTGGCCGCCGGGCAACTGGACGAGGACGAGCGGAGGTCCACGGCCCGGGAGATCGCCACGGTCGCCGAGGAGCTGGGCCACGCTCTCTCCGACATCGTCTGGTCGCTGGATCCCCGAACGGCCACGATGGAGGAGCTGGCAAGCCGGCTCGCCGAGCACGGGGAGCGCCTCTGCGCCGGCGACCGCATCACCTTCACTGCCCGCTTCCCTGAGTCCTGGCCCCCCGGACGGCCGGACGTGGCGGTGCGTCGCAACGTCCTCCGCATCGGGCTCGAAGCCCTCCACAACGCGGTGCGCCACGCCGAGGCCCGGACGGTGACACTGGTCGTCCAACCCCTGCGCGCCGGCATCTGGCGCCTCCAGGTGCGCGATGACGGAAAGGGGACCGCGGCGCCGGCAGGGTCTGCGGCAGGCGAGGCCCGGTTGCCGGAAGGCCGAGCGGCCGGGGGCCACGGGCTCCGCTGGATGCGCCGCCGCGCCGACGAGATCGGTGCCCGCTTCGAGCTGCAATCCCAGCCCGGTCAGGGGACGGTGATCACGCTGTATTTTGGCCTGCAGGGAGGGGGACGGGTGTGAACTGCGCTGTGCGTGCTGGGCGGAGCGGTGGCCGCGGATCGCTCAAATCCCGAGATCCTCAAACAGCGCATCGGCGGATTCAAATTGCTGTACCTCAATCCCCTTTTCGCTGTTCTTCAGAACTCGCCGCGTTTCTTCGTTGAAGCTCTTGATCTGGAAGGGCATTCCGCGCTCAAGAATCACCTGGCGATAGAACAGGTTGATCGCCTGGGAAGCGCTCAGCCCGCAGTCGCTGAGGATCTTCTCGGCCTCACGCTTCACTTCCGGTTCCACCCGAGCTCGAGCAGTCGCTGACTTGGCCATTGGTAAACCCCCTTGCGTGTGTAATGTAGCCTAAATGTAGCACGAAACGCACCACAATACCAGGGGAGGGTCTCGGTTACTCCGATCGGATGGATACCCGGGAAGCGTGACGGCCCTGAAGCGGGGACGGGCCTGACCGCAGACCCGAGCGGCACCGGCCCCGGCCGCATCGCATGAATATGTGATTGTGGCGCGGGCCCGGGCCGCAGGATTTTGAAAGGTTGTCGCTGGAGCACGTTCCGTCCCTCGAGTGCGGAGGCTCCATGCCTCGCGGCCCGACCCAGGCCCTTCCCATTCCCCCAGCCCCGGAGGTACCCATGAAACGCCGACACTTCGTCCACACCAGCCTGGCGGCCATGGCAGGACTTGCCGTTCCCCTTCCCGCCATGTCGGCTCTCGAGGCCGCCCCGCCCCGGGGGTGGCGCGACGCCCGAGCCGACGGTGGGCGCGGCCTGGGCGACGTGGTAGCCGTCACCGGTGACGGCGAGGAGGTGGTCCTCACGGGTGAGGAGCTCGCCGAGCTGGCCCGCCGCCTTCACGGCCGGCTCCTGCTGGCCGACGACGAGGGCTACGACGA
>PWLA01000035.1 GCA_003559555.1 Gemmatimonadota bacterium
AACGGAACGCCCCTCGCAACATTCCGTTCCTGATTTGCCCCGGAATCCGGGCAAAATGTAGAACGGAACCCCCAGCGACCCGATTCCGTTCTTGATTTGCCCCGCTTTCCGGGGAAAATGTCGAACCGGTCCATCGGGCCGACGAAGAATTCTACATTTTCCCCGGCCAGGGGTAGAGGGTCTCGGCCAAGGGGAGAAGATCCCGGCCAGGGGTAGAGGGTCCCGGCCAGGGGTGGAGGGTCCCGGCCAGGGGTGGAGGATCCCGGCCAAGGGCAGAAGATCCCAGCCAAGGGTAGAGGATCCCGGCCAGGGGTGGAGGATCCCGGCCAGGGGTAGAGGGTCCCGGCCAAGGGTAGAGGGTCCCGGCCAAGGGTAGAGGGTCCCGGCCAGGGGTAGAGGATCCCGGCCAAGGGCAGAAGATCCCGGCCAGGGGTACAGGGGATGGGCCGGTCCGGTTCGTCCGGGTCGAACGGTCCCCTGGACGCCGGGAGTGGCGTTCCGGGGGCGATCTCCCCAGAATTGCAGGGAGCCGGTGGGAGCAGGGGGCCCCTCTTCCCCGGACGTTTCGCAGCGCCAGCTGTCGCCCTCGAACCCGAGAGCCACCCCATGCCTTCCTCTCCGACCCCGGCCATCCTCTCCCTGGACCAGGGCACCACCGGCTCCACGGCCCTGGTGGTGGCCCACGACGGACGGATCCTGGGGCGAGCGTACTCCGAGTTCACCCAGCACTTTCCCCGGGCCGGGTGGGTGGAGCACGACGCCGACGAGATCCGGGACGTGACGATCCGGGTGGCCCGGGATGCCCTGGAGCGGGCCCGGAACCGGGAGCCGTTCAAGGCTGTGGGGATCGGGATCACGAACCAGCGGGAGACGGTGGTGCTCTGGGACCGGGAGACCGGCCGGCCCGTGCACCGGGCCATCGTGTGGCAGGACCGGCGCACCGCAGACATCTGCCGGGAGCTCAAGAAGGCGGGGCACGAGGAGGAGGTTCGCCACCGGACCGGGCTTGTGCTGGATCCCTACTTCTCGGGCACCAAGCTGACCTGGATCTTCAGGGAGGAGCCCGAGCTGCGGCAGCGGGCCGAGGCCGGGGAGCTGGCGTGCGGGACCATCGACAGTTGGCTCATCCACCAGCTCACCGGGGGGGAGGTCCACGCCACCGATCCCACCAATGCGTCCCGGACCCTTCTGTACGATCTCCGGACCGGGACCTGGAGCCCCGAGATGGCCCAGATCCTGGAGCTCCCCTCCGACCCTGGGAGCCTTCTTCCCGAGATCCGGCACAGCTCCGGCGATTTCGGGGTGGCGAAGGGCGAATACATGGGCGTGGAAGCGCCCATCGCCGGGGTGGCCGGCGACCAGCAGGCAGCCCTCTTCGGCCAGGGGTGCTGGCGGGAGGGACTGGCCAAGAACACCTACGGGACCGGAGCCTTCCTCCTCCTCCACACCGGCGGCGACCTGGTGACCTCGGAGCACGGCCTCCTCACCACGGTGGCGTGCGATCCCGCCGGGAAGCCGGCCTTCGCCCTGGAGGGGTCCATCTTCATTGCCGGCGCTGCGGTACAGTGGCTCCGGGATCAGCTCGAGCTCCTGCCCACCGCCCCGGACTCGGAGCAGATGGCCCGCTCCCTCAGCGACAACGACGGAGTCTATTTCGTCCCCGCGTTCGTGGGGCTGGGCGCTCCCCACTGGGATCCGGACGTCCGGGGTGCCATCTTCGGCTTGACCCGGGGCACCACCAGCGCCCACCTGGTCCGGGCTGCACTGGAGGCCATGGCGTACAGCACCCTGGAGGTATTGCGCGCCCAGGAGGCCGACTCCGGGGTGGATGCCAGGGAGTTGCGGGTGGACGGCGGCGCTGCCGACAACGACTGGCTCATGCAGTTCCAGTCCGACCTGCTGGACCTCCCGGTGCGGCGGCCGGCGGTGGTGGAGACCACGGCCCTGGGGGCGGCGGGACTGGCGGGACTCCAGGTGGGCCTCTGGGACAGCGCCCAGGACTTTCTCACCGCCCAGGGAGAGCCCCGGGTCTTTCAGCCCCGGATGGACGAGCCCGAGCGGACGGCGCTCCGGGCCGGATGGGAGCGAGCCGTGAAGGCCGCCCGGGGGTTCGCCGGAGACGGGAGTTGAGCCGTCTGATTCAAGAAAGGGGGGCAGGGCCGCGATTGAACCCCCGCTCCGGAGCCGGTAGATTACCGGGTGCAGCGGCAGGATCCCCCAACGGACGTTCGCCCCTTCTCCGGAGTCCCGCATGACCAGGGACAAGCGGTTCTTTGCAGGTCTGGTCGGCGTGGCCGCCGTGGTCACCTGGCTCGTCTGGACCGGCATCACCGACACCATGGTCTACTACCTGACCCCGGTGGAGCTCATCGAGCGGGTGGAGGCTTCGCCTGCGCTGGCGGATCAGGGTGTGAAGGTGAGTGGCGACGTGGTTCCCGGCAGCTACCGGACCTCCAGCGACGAACTCCTCCACACCTTCGAGGTGGCGGATCCCGACGATCCCCAGGTCCGGATCACCGTGCACTTCCGCCATCCCATCCCCGACACCTTCAACGACGAGGCGGAGGTGGTCATGGAGGGGCGCTACCTGGGCGACGGGGTCTTCGAGGCCACCGAGGTGCTGACCAAGTGCGGGAGCCGGTACGAGGCCCTTCCTGAGGAGATGTACGACGTTGACGACGGCGACTACGGAGGGGGATCGGGGTGATTCCCCAGTTGGGTGAGTTCGCCCTCTGGGTCGCCCTCC
Organism: Gemmatimonadota bacterium; assembly: GCA_003559555.1. Classification (GTDB taxonomy): domain Bacteria; phylum Gemmatimonadota; class Gemmatimonadetes; order Longimicrobiales; family Gaopeijiaceae; genus PWLA01. The sequence continues at coordinate 2,747 of PWLA01000035.1, forward strand.
CGATCGCCATCTGGGGGGGCGTTCTTGCGTTCCTGGGTGGGAAGTGGGGCCGGGGCGACCTGGTCCTCTCGGCGGAGCGGAGCGTCCATGCCGTATTCCTCCTCCTGGCGGTGGCCTCGGCCGGGATCATCGCCGCCTTTGTGGGCGACCGCTTCGAGTACTGGTACGTGGCCAACTACTCCAGCCGGAATCTGGAGACCTACTTCAAGGTCTCGGGGCTGTGGGCTGGACAGCGGGGCTCGCTCCTCTTCTGGGCCCTGAACCTGGGATTCTTCTCGTCGCTGGCGGTCTGGCTGAATCGGAGGCGGAACCGGGAGCTCATGCCCTATGTGTCGGGCGTTCTCCTGGTGATCCTCTCTTTCTTCATCATCATCACCCTCTTCATCACCCCGCCCTTCGAGACGCTGGCCTTCACCCCCCGGGACGGCCGGGGACTGAACCCCCAGCTCCAGAACTACTGGATGACGATCCATCCCCCGACGCTCTACCTGGGGTTCACCGCCTTCGCCGTTCCCTTCGCTTTCGCCGTGGCGGCCCTCCTGGCCGGCCGACTGGACGCCCGCTGGCTCCAGGTCACCCGCAAGTGGGTCCTCACCAGCTGGTTCTTTCTGACGCTGGGGATCGTCTTCGGAATGCGGTGGGCGTACGAGGAACTCGGGTGGGGCGGCTACTGGTTCTGGGATCCGGTGGAGAACGCCTCGCTGCTCCCCTGGATCGTGGCCACCGCCTTCCTCCACTCTGTGATGATCCAGGAATCCCGGGGGATGCTCAAGGTCTGGAACATGGCGCTGGTGAGCCTCACCTTCATCCTCACCATCTTTGCCACTTTTCTGACCCGCTCCGGGCTCATCGAGTCGGTTCACTCCTTTGCCCTGAGTCTGGACATCGCCTACGCCTTCCTGGGCTTCATGGCGGTGACCACCATCGTCTGCCTGGTCCTGATCCTCTGGCGGCTGCCCCTGCTGAAGAGCGACCGGATGTTCGAGTCGTTCCTCTCCCGGGAGTCGGCCTTCCTGCTCAACAACCTGGTTCTCCTGGGGGCAGGGTTCGCGGTGCTCTGGGGCACCATGTTTCCGCTTCTCACCGAGGGGCTCACCGGGTCCAAGGTCTCGGTGGGGCCGCCCTTCTTCAACCAGGTGAACATCCCCATTGGGTTGATCCTGCTGGCCCTCATGGGGATCGGACCCGTGATCGCATGGCGACGGGCCAGTGCCCGGAATCTGAGGAAGAACTTTCTGCTCCCCACCGCCGTGGGTGCGGGGGTCGGGGCGCTTCTCTTCGCCCTGGGCGTGCGGCACACCTACGCACTGCTCACCTTTGCCATCGGCACCTTCGTGCTGGCGGTGATCGTCATCGAGTTCTGGAAGGGGACAAGGGCCCGGGCCCGGATCGAGGGAGAGGGCCACCCCACCGCCTTCCTCCACCTGGTGCGTCGCAACCGGCGCCGCTGGGGCGGCTACATCGTGCACGTGGGGGTGGTGATCATGTTCATGGGCTTCGCCGGGGCCGCCTATGACACCGAGGTCCGACAGGCGCTGAGCCCCGGGGAATCGGTGAGCATCGCCTCGCCCTTCGGTCACCAGTACACCCTCACCTACGACGGTCTGAGCACCGCTCGGGGCCAGAACATGTGGCAGTGGATCGCCCTCATGCGGGTGGAGCGGGACGGGGTCTTCCTGGGAACCCTCACTACCGAACGCCGCCTGTACGAGGCGCCGCCCCAGCCCATGACCGAGGTGGGGATCCGCTCCACCTTTACCGAAGACCTGTACGTGATCCTGGCTTCGCTGGACGAGCAGGTGGGGATGGGCACCGAGCCCGAGCACCAGCGGGCCACCTTCCAGGTCATGGTGAACCCCCTGGTGCCGTGGATCTGGTACGGAGGGCTCATCATCGCGGTGGGGACCCTCATCGCCCTCTGGCCCGGTGGGCCCATCCCCGGGCATCGACCGGGGGCCGGGGTGGAACGGGGGAAGAAGGGGAGGGAACCGGAGCCGGGCCCGGAGCGCCCGTCCGATCCGGCTGCCGATTCCGACCGACCGGCCGGCACACCGGCAGGGGTGTCCTGATGGGGTTCGCCGTGGGGATCGCCCTGGGTGTGGCGGTGGTTTTCTGGGTCCTGCATCCGGTGGTGGCCGGGCTCCACGCCCCCATGGGGCGAGACGACCAGGAGCCAACCGAGGTCCAGCACCGGAAGCGAATGGCGCTCCTGGCCCTCCGGGACGTGGAATACGACTATCACGCCGGAAAGCTGGACGAGCGTGACTACCGAACCATGAAACGGGAGATCTCGTCGGAGGCGCTGGAGGCGCTGGACGCCGAGGCCCGGGAGTGGGCTGTCCGGGAGGGGAAGCGCGCTGCCCGCAATCAGCCCGATGACACGCCGCAGGAGGCCACCGGTTCTGACGCCCTGGAGGCGGAGGTGGCGGCCCTCCGACGCACCTTCCGGGAAGGGGTGGTGTGCCGGGAGTGTGGCACCCCCGGGAGCCGGGAGCACCGGTTCTGCCAGGCGTGCGGTGCGGCGCTGAAGGCTCCCACCGACACCTCTCCCCCCCGGTCTTGACCGGAGTGGGCGACTCCCGGCCGACGGATCCGGAGGAGGAAGGGGGAGAAGGCCCCGGTGCAGCCGGGGCCGGGCGCGGGCCCACACCGGCGCGGAAGCCCGCCCCGGCATTGGAGCATACTCCCGCATCGGAGCTCAGTCCTGCATCGAAGCCCGCCCCCGCATTGGATTCCGCGCCCTTTCTGGAGGCTCGGGGGCTCTCCCGGAGCTTCGGCGCCGTCCAGGCGGTGGAAGACGTCTCCTTTTCCCTGGCGCTGGGGGAGGTCCTCACCATTCTGGGGCCCAACGGCGCCGGCAAGAGCACGCTCCTGGGCCTCGTGGGTGGGTCTCTTCGACCGGACGCCGGGGCGATCCATTTTCGGGGCGTCCCCCGGGACCCGGCCGAGACGGCCTGGCGTCGCGAGATCGGTGTTCTCTCGCACCGGACCTTCCTCTACGGGCCCCTCACGGCCCGGGAGAACCTGGAGTTCTATGGCAGGCTCTACGGCGTCGGAGAGCTGACCCGCCGAATCCAGGCCGGCCTGGACGAGGTGGGCCTTGTCGCCCACGCCTCCCGGGAGGTGCGCACCTTCTCCCGGGGCATGCGGCAGCGGCTGGCCCTGGCCCGGACCCTTCTCCACGACCCGGCCCTGGTGCTGCTGGACGAGCCCTTCACCGGCCTCGACATCCACGCCTCGAGCCTCCTCCGGGAGGTGCTGGCCCGGCTCCGGGACGGGCATCGCACGGTGGTCCTGGTGACCCACAACCTGGCCGAGGGACTGGCGCTGGCGGACCGGGTGGCCATCCAGCTTCGAGGGCGCTTCGCCTTCCTGGGGCCCCGGACCCGGCTTCCGGCGGGTCAGGAGGAGCGCTTCTACCGGGAGCTGGTGGAAGGGGTGCGGACCGACCGAGGAGGCGGGTCGTGAGGGGATACCTCCGGCAGGTCTGGACCATCGCGTGGAAGGATCTCCGGGTGGAGCTCAGAACCTGGGAGCGGTTGGCGGCGATGGGGGCCTTCGTGGTGTTGGCGGCCGTGCTCTTCAACTACGCCATGGACCGGGGGATCGTGCATCCCCGTGAGATCGCCGCCGGGCTCATCTGGGTCACCATCGTCCTGGCGGGGCTCATGGGCCTGGCCCGGACCTTCGAGCTGGAGAAGGAGGACGGGGCCATGGAGGGACTCCTGGTGGCCCCGGTGCCCCGGGACGCCCTCTACCTGGGGAAGGTCCTCTCCAACTCGATTCTCCTGGGGGGCGTGGTGCTCCTGACGGTGGCGGTCTTCGCCCTCTTCTTTCAGGTGGCTCTGCCGTCGAACCCTCTGCCCTTAATGGCGGTTCTGGCCCTGGGCACGGTGGGGTTCGTTGCGCTGGGCACCCTCTTCAGCGGAATCACTGCCGGGTCCCGGATGGGAGGATCGCTCCTTCCGGTCCTCCTCTTCCCCCTCCTGGTGCCTCTGGTCACCTTCGGAAGCGCCTCCACCGCCCACCTCCTGGCGGGGTTCCCCCCGGGCGAGTCAGCCTACAGTTTGAGGGTGCTGACGGCCTTCACGCTGGTGGCGCTCACCGCCGGGGTGGTCCTCTTCCGGTTCATCGTGGAGGATTGATGAGGTGGAGAAGCGGCGGGGCCGATTCCAGGTGAAGGCAGAAGCCACACGACGGGAGGCGAGCAGCCACATGACGCTTCGGGCGGTGCGATGGTGGGGTCTGTCCCTGGGTGCTGTGGGTGTGGCGCTCACCATCGTGTTCCACTGGCAGGTCTTCTTCTGGGTTCCCACCGAAGCCAGCATGGGGATCGTCCAGCGGATCTTCTACATTCACCTGCCGGGGGCCTGGGTCGCCTTCCTCGCCTTCGGCATCGTAGCCCTCTGCAGCGCGGTGTACCTCTGGCTGGGAGAAGAGAAGCTGGACCACGCCGCCCTGGCCGCCGCCGAGGGGGGGATGGTCTTCACTACCATCGTCCTCGTCTCGGGTCCCCTCTGGGCCCGGCTGGCCTGGGGGACCTGGTGGACCTGGGAGCCCCGGCTCACCCTCACCCTCCTCCTCTGGTTCATCTACCTGGGGTACTTTCTGGTGCGGAACTCCACCCAGAATCGGGATCGGGGGCGGAAGTTCGCCGCGGTGGTGGGAATCGTGGGAGCGCTCAATATCCCGCTGATCCACATGAGCGTGCTCTGGTTCCGGTCGCTGCACCCCCAGCCGGTGGTGGCCCGCACCGACGGCCCTCAGCTCCACCCGGACATGGCCACCACGGTCTTTACCGCGCTGGGGGCCTGGACCCTGGTCTTCCTCTCCCTCTTCATTCTCCGGTACGGTACGGCCCGTCTGGAAGCCCGCGCCGAACGGACATCCGTGGACATGGGGGATCCCCTCTCCGCCGAGCAAGGAGCCGTGACATCATGATCCGCGTCGTCCTTATGATTCTGGCCCTCGTGGCGCTGGGACTGGGACTCGCTCCCGGAACGGAAGCCCTTCAGACCGGGGATGCTCCCCGCCAGATGCGACACTTCTGGCACGTTTTTGCCGCCTACGCCCTTGCCTGGCTTCTGGTCTTCGGCTGGGCCGCCTCCATCGCCCGCCGGCTGAAGCGGGTGGAGGATCGGCTCGACCCGTGATCGATCTCCGGAGCGACACCTTCACCCGGCCGTCCCCGGCCATGCGCCAGGCCATGGCCACCGCCGAGGTGGGTGACGACTGCTTCGGGGAGGACCCCACCGTGCGGGCCCTGGAGGCGCGGGTCGCGGAGCTGCTGGGTAAGGAGCGGGCCCTCTTCTGTCCCTCGGGGATCATGGCCAATCAGTGCGCCATCATGGCCCAGGCCGACTCCGGACAGGAGGTGGTGGCCGAGGCCCGGGCTCACCTGATCCACTACGAGGAGGGCTCGCTGGCGGCCCACGGGGGGCTCGCGCTTCGGGGGATTCCCGCCGCCGGGGGGATCCTAACCCCCGAGGAGCTCCGAGCCGCACTCCGACCCCCTTCTGCCTACCACCCGGTGTGTGCCGTCCTGGCGTTGGAGAACACCCATCTGGACTCGGGAGGGCGGGTCATGGGCCCGGACCGGACGGCGGAGCTGGGCCAGGTGGGCCGGGAGCATGGACTGCGGGTCCACCTGGACGGGGCCCGGCTCTGGAACGCGGCGGTGGCGCTGGGGACGGCTCCGGCGGAACTGGCGGCCCCGGTGGACACGGTCATGGTGAGTCTCTCAAAGGGTCTGGGTGCGCCGGTGGGGTCGCTGCTGGCCGGGCCCGAGGCGGTAGTGGAGCGGGCCTGGCGGATTCGCCGCAGGCTGGGGGGCCAGATGCGGCAGGCCGGGATCGTGGCCGCCGGCGGGCTCCATGCCCTGGAGCACAACCTGGAACGCCTGGCCGACGATCACCGCCGGGCGGCTCAGCTTGCCGAGGGGGTCGGGGCATTGGAGGGCATCCGGGTGACCCCGCCCGAGAGCAATGTGGTGATGGTCGATGTGGCGGAGACGGGCCGGGGCGTGGACCAGGTCCTCCAGGCCCTGGCGGACCTGGGTGTGTTGCTGGTCCCCTTCGGCGCCACCCGCGTCCGCGCAGTGCTCCACCTGGAGGTGGACGACGTGGGCGTCGAGGCGGCCATCGAAGCGTTCGAGGCGGTGGTGGGCTGACCTGCCCTCACTTCCTCCGGGTCGGGAACATCCAGCCGCGCCGGATCGTTCGGGGCTCATCCACCGAGATGAAGGCGTCGTCGTCCAGTGCTTCGGCGATCGTCAGCACCCGCCCGATCTGGCGGCGTCTCACGAGGGTCATGAGGAGCTCCACCTTTCCCTGGCGGCCGTAGCCGTCGAACTCAGTGACCCCGAAGCCCTCCTCCCGGAGGGCGGCGGCGATCTCCTGGCCCTCGGCCCGGGAGATGACCCGGATGGTGGCCAGCCCCATGGCCAGCTTCTCCTCTACCCAGATCCCGACCACCGTGCCGGCAGCGAATCCGCCGGCGTAACCCAGCACGTGCCAGGGCGACTGCAGGTTCTGGATCGCGGTACCGATGGCCAGGACCCAGATCAGTGCCTCGAAGAAGCCGATGAAGGGGACCACCACCCGTTGGCCCCGCATCGTGAGGAGCATGCGGAGGGTGGCCAGGGTGACATCGATCACCCGAAGCCCGAAGATGAGAAACGGGCCCCAGGGTCCGGCGAAGAGTTCGATCATGAAAGTGAAAACGGGGGGCGGAGTGACCGGAGGGGTGGGTCGGCTGCCGGAGTCTGGAGAACGGGGTCAGTCGTTGGCGCGGGTCTGCAGGCCTGGATCCAGCTCCCGGGCCAGGAGGCGGTTCACGGCGTTGAGGGTGGCGATGACGCCACCTCGGCAGAGGTCTCCCGAAGGGGCCTCCACCGCTCCCAGGAGGTTCTCCCGCCGCTGGTCGACCCGGGCTCGAATGGCCACGATGACCACGCGGGAATCGAAGGCCCGAAGTGACTTCACTCCGGTGAGCTTGAGCTTGATCCGGGCGTCGCCCAGCGACTCCAGGGCCTGGATGGTGGCCTGGACTCCGGCCCGGGTCAGCGCTGGTGGGGTGTCGTGGCAGCGGGTCTCCCCCACCTGGGGAGTGCCCGAGGGATCGGTAAGCTTCACCTCCACCCTGCAGGTTCCGTCGCGAGCCCGTTTTACCTCCACCGAGTCGAGGCGGGCGCGAGCGTGGGGGTCACCATCCAACTCTGACATGGCCGGGCTGTCTCCAGGGGTGAATGCCAGTGGGTGAGTCTCAGTGCACCGGTGCCGGACGGACCGGTTGCTGCAAATTCACCGATGAGGAGAACATGGCGGGGGACTCTCCGTGTTGCAAGCTGCTGGGTGGCACGAAGAAGCGGCCGTGCCCGGAAGCGCCGGACACGGCCGCTGATCCCATGGGCGGGGGCGGTCGTCATTCGGATCGAACCGCGTTCCCCTCGCAAGCTCGTGCCATCATCGTATGTGGTAGTGACCCCCGAGTCCGAAGTTGATCCAGTTGGCCTGGCCTTCCCCTCCGGCGTCGTGGGAGACGAACCCCACGTGGGGCACCAGGTAGAGCCGGTCCCCCACCGGCATGTCGATACCGGCGCCCAGCTCGAAGCCGATGTTTCGGCTCCCGGAGATCTCACTGCTCGAGAGGCGGTAGGCCACGATGCCTCCCCGGCCCCAGATCAGCGCGTCCGGCGGGCTGGGGAAGATGTACTTGAGCCCGGCATTCACGCCGGAGCTCCGAACGCTGCTGCCCAGGTCGCAGTCCGAGTCGCACGAAAAGCCGTGCCGCTGGATTCCGCCGTAGACCGTGAGGTTGCGGTGTGGGGTGAGCATGAGCTCCGCCCCCAGGGACAGCCCCGCTTCCGCCCCGGCGTCGGAGAGGTCACCGGTGGGGAAGGTCACCCCGGCCCGAGCCTCGGCGGAGATGGGAATCTGGGCCTGGGCATCGTCGGCCTGGAGGAGGAGGACACCGGCCAGGAGGACGAGGGCGAGGACCATGCGATTCCCGCTGAAACAGACGCGGGCCCGCTGGGACCATCGGCGCTCTGTGGAGTGGAGTGAAGGGGACTTGATCATCTGTATCTCCTCTGTCGTGGGGAGGATGTTCGTCGTCATCTCGGTTCAACGTCAGTGGCCCCGCAGGTCGGGACCGGGTCCCCCTCCACATCATCTTTCGTACCGGGAGGGCCCGCACCAGGATGGCCGAAACCGAGATCATCCCGGTCTGGCGCGCCGAAACCCCGGATGGACCCACCCTCGAGGGGGGACTCGCGGCGGGGGGGAAAGCAGGGTGGCTCCGGCGTTTCCGGCCCCTCAGGGAGGAAAAGGGTACGATCCGGAGCGGAAGGGTTTTCCGGGTGAGCCGTCAGGTTGCCCGAAACGCCGGGGGCAGGTCCTCGACCCGGTCCACGTCGGAGAGCATGGGAAGGGTGGAGACGCTCAGGTTTGAGCGGGCGGCGGCCGCGAGACTTTCCTCCAGCACCCGGTCGGTACTCCAGGGAATCCCCTGGAAGAGGGTTGGCGCGGGCCGCCTCAGTGCCACCAGGTAGTAGCCACCGTCCCGGGCGGGACCGAAGACCACGTCGTGATCCTCCAGGTGAGCCAGGGCGTCCCGAACCAGGGGCGCGTCCACATCCGGTGCGTCGGTGCCCACGATGCAGACCCGCTCGGTCGCCCGGAGCGCCTCCTGTGAGGCCCGGTCCATCCGCCGGCCCAGGTCGCCGGAGGATTGCGGGCGGTACTCCAGCCCCTCCTCTCCGAGCCACGCCCGCATCTCGGCCTCGGCGTCGGCAGGCGTGTGGCACACCCGGAGGCGGAAGGGGCCGTCCCGGAGCTGATCCACCACCTGCCTGCCCATCTGACGGTAGATCCGGGCAGCCTCCTCCGGACCCAGGTCGGCAGCCAGGCGAGTCTTCACCTCTCCGGGACGGGGGGCCTTGGCAAAGACCAGCACCATGGGGGTCGCCCGGGGATCGGTCCCGGAGCGCCCGGCGGCATCGGTCATGGGGGTCGCTCCG
>PWLA01000084.1 GCA_003559555.1 Gemmatimonadota bacterium
CGCCGGGCCGTTCCCCCCGTGCCCCTCGTCGCCGGCATCTCCACCGGCTCCGCTCTCCGCCGGCACCTGGGTCGGATCCAGCTCCAGCGCTGCCGAATTGAGGCAGTAGCGGAGGCCCGTGGGAGGCGGGCCGTCGGGGAACACGTGTCCCAGGTGGGCGTCGCAGACGGAACACAGGACCTCGGTCCGACGCATGGCGAAGGATCGATCCTCCCGGGTGGCCACGACCCGGTCATCCAGCACGTCGGAAAAGGACGGCCATCCCGTCCGGGAGTGGTACTTGTCCTCCGACGAGAAAAGGGCGGTGCCACAGCAGACGCAACGGTAGCGCCCCGGCGTGTCGGTTTTCCAGTGCGCCCCGGTGAAGGCCCGCTCGGTGCCCCCTTCACGGGCGACCCGATACTGTTCCGGGGTGAGTCGCTCCCGCCACTCCTCGTCGGTTCGTTCCACCCTTCGGGGCGGTCCGTCGGAATCGCTCACGGTCTCAGTCTCCGTCCTGGATCCGGACGGTTTCCATGGTGACCGGATCCCGGGGCCGGTCCCGTTGGTCGGTTGCCACCCCGCCGATCTTCTCCACCACATCCATGCCCTCCACCACCTTGCCGAAGACCGCGTGCTTGTCGTCGAGCCACGGGGTGGCGGCCAGGGTGATGAAGAACTGGGAGCCGCCGGTGTTGGGGCCGGCGTTGGCCATGGAGAGGACACCGGGGGCGTCGTGGCGCAGCTCGGCATGAAACTCGTCGTCGATCTTGTAGCCCGGGCCGCCTGTGCCCGTCCCCTCGGGACACCCGCCCTGGATCATGAAGTCTTCGATGATCCGGTGGAAGACGAGTCCGTCGTAGTAGCCCTTCTCCGTCAGCTCGACGAAATTGGCCGTGGTCTTCGGGGCCCGCGCCTCGAAGAGTTCCACCTGGAAGGAGCCCAGATTGGTATCGAAATGAACCGTTCGGTTCGCCATTGATGTGTCCTGGATGAAGTGCCGGCTTGTGCGGATGGATCCAGTACCGGGCGCGAGCTCATGCGTTCCTTCCGCGGATGGCGGTTCGCAGACTCAACTCCGCTGCGGACGGGGAACCACGGTGCACTCCCGCTGCAGGAAGGCCCAGAACTCCTCGCAGCTGCCCTCCAGCCGGTATTCCACCTCGTCCACCGGAACCGCTGCGAAGACCGTTCCGTTGAGCTGGTTCAGGAAGGCCAGACTCCCGGCCGACGACGAGGCACCGGGAATCAGGGTCCGGAAGTCGTGGAAGTCCACCACCGCGCGCCCGTTCTCCACCACTGCACGCCGAAGAATGTCACCGGTTTCCTGGGAGAAGAAGGAGGTGAGCCCCATCTCCGCCTCGGCAGGCGTGGGGCCATGCACGAGGGCGGTGAGGGCCTGCTCGAGGTGAACCTCCGGCGCCAGCTCCACCTGACCCGGTTCCAGGGGCACGGACACCGGCCGGCTCACCTGCACCGGCTCCTCGTTCCGGTGGAAGGTGAGCTCAAGGTCCACGTCGAGGAGGCTCGGCGTCTCCGTCTCCCGCTGATCCGGGGCCGGTTCGGGTCCCTGCTCGGCGCATCCGCCGAATGCTCCTGCCAGGAGGAGCACCAGGCCCGCCGCGAGCCCCGCCGTCAGGGTCCTCACAGGAGATATCCCCCGTCCACCGGGAGTACGATTCCGGTAATGTGGCGTGCCGCCTCCGAGCAGAGAAAAACCACGGCGCCGGCCACGTCCTGCGGATCTCCGAGGCGGCCCAGCGAGCTCCGTTCCCGGGCCCGGTCCAGGATCTCCGACGGCACCCGCTCGGTGAGCTGGGTGGTCCGGATGTAGCCTGGTGCCACGGCATTCACGTTCACGTTGGAGGGGCCCAGCTCCACGGCTGCGCTCCGGGTCAGGGCCAGAAGCCCCCCCTTGGAGGCCGAATAGTTGGCCAGACCGAACTCGCTGCGCAGCCCGTGAACCGACGAGATGTTCACGATCTTCCCGTACTCCTGCGCCCTGAAGCCCGGCGCCACCGCCCGCAGAAAGTTGAAAGCGCCGGTGAGGTTCGTCTCCAGCACATCGCGCCACTCCCGGTCCGTCATGTGCCAGAGGGCCCGATCCTTCCCGATCCCGGCGTTGTTCACCAGGATGTGCAGACCCTTCAGGCGCTTGGTGGCCCGTTCCACGAAGTGGTTCACCTCGCCGGAATCCCGGCAATCCACCGCCTGCCGGAAGACCTGAACGCCACACTCTCCCAACCTGTGGGCCGTCACCTCGGCCTCCCGGTGGGAGCTCTCCCCTTCGTCCAGGTAGTTGAAGGCGATATCGGCCCCGGCCCGGGCCAGGGCGATGGCCACGGCCCGGCCGATCCCCGTGGACGCTCCGGTGACCAACGCCGCGGTCCCCTTCAGCTCACCCTTGGCCAGAACGGGGCGGGGCTCCGGGTTGGCCTCCACCTCGTCCAGGAGCTCTTCCACGGCAGCTCCCGCCCCCGGGGGCCGGGGTGGCGCGACGTTCTCTCCCTCCGGATATCCTTCCTCGTCGTTCCAGCCTCCGTTGGACGGACGACCCTTCGAAGCTGTCATGAAGACCTGACCGGTTCGAGTCTCTGGAAATGCGGACGGCCGCCCTCAGGGCGACCGACCCCTCGATGGTAGAACCTGTAGCGCCTCAGGGGCAATCGGCCTCCTGAACGAGGGCTTCGATCTCGGCATCACTCAGGGTGTGATCCTGGGTCTTGCAGTAGTCGAAGATCCGGCGGCAGAGCGCCTCGTCTTCGTGGTCATACCCCCGAACCCGCAGCCAGTAGCGGACGTTGGAGAGACCGGACATGGGCCCGATCTCGATCTCCTGGTGGCGGCCGACCATGGCCGCGGGGACCCCCGAGTAGATCCGGTCCGCCAGCCAGGCATCGCCTTTGGCCTCGGCCTTGATGATGGCGGCGGCGTGCACCCCGGTCCCCGTTCGGAAGGCGTCGCGTCCGAAGACCGGGTAGCCCGGTGGGATCTCCACCCCGGTGGCCCGGGAAACCTCCCGGCAGTATTCACCCAGCGGAGCCAGATCCGCGTCCCGGACGCCCAGGAGCTTCAGGTTCACCAGGAGGAGGTCCATCTCCACGTTCCCCACTCGTTCGCCGATGCCCAGGGCCGTTCCGTGGATCCGGTCCGCACCGGCCTGAATGGCTGCCAGGGCGTTGGCCAGCCCCAGCCCCCGATCCCGGTGCCCGTGCCAGTCCACCTTCACGTCCTCGCCGGAGGGCGCCACGATTTCCTCCTTCACGAAGCGAATGAGCGCCCGAACGCCCCGGGGCGTGGCGTGACCCACGGTGTCGGCCAGGCAGATCCGGCGAGCACCCCACTCAATGGCCCGACCGTAGAGGGCCTCCAGGACCTCCGGGCGGGCCCGGGTGGTGTCTTCCGTCACGAACATGACGGGCAGACCCTCGGAAACGGCGAAGGTGACCGCCTTCTCCGAGGTCCGCAGCATCCGTTCCAATGTCCAGTCCTCGGCGTACTGCCGGATAGGGGAGCTCCCGATGAAGGTGCACGCCTCGATGGCCACCCCCACCTCCTGGGAGATCCGGGCGATGGGTTCTACGTCCTGCACCACAGTCCGGGCGGCGCAGTTGGGCCGGATGGCCAGCCGCTGGTCCACGATCTCCCGGGCCAGCGCCCGGACGTCGGCCACCGCCCGGGGGCCGGCCCCGGGGAGGCCGATATCGGCTGAATCGATCCCGAGCTGGTCCATCAGGTGGAGGATCCGGAGCTTGGTCTCGATGGGCGGATCCTTCACCGAGGGGCTCTGGAGCCCGTCCCGGAGGGTCTCGTCGTCGAGCTCCACCAGAGTGAGCTCCGAGCCTTCCTCCCCCGCCTCGTTCCAGTCGTGGATGAGGGAAGTCTCGTCGGTTCGTTCCATTTCTACCCCTCGTCAGAGGTCACGATCTCGGCGTACTCCGCCACGTTCGCCCGCCCCCGGACCCCGTCCACCACCGCCCGGCTTCCCACGATGGAGTCGCGGAGGTGGGCGTTGCGGATCTGCGCCTCGGCCCCCACGATGCAGTTTCGGAGGCTGGAGTTCTCCACCACCGCGCCCCGTTCCAGGGTAACGTGCGGCCCCACCGTCGAGCCCGAGACCCGCACGTCGGGCTCCACCCGGTTCGCCCCCTCCACCTGCACGTCGTCTCCCAGCCGGGCGGCCGGATCGATCCCGCCACGCCCGGTCTCCACGAGGTGCCCGTTGGTTTCCAGGACCGTCTCCACCTTGCCGCAATCGTACCACCCCTCCACAGGCGCGGTCCGGATCCGGGCCCCCTTGTCCACCATGTACTGGAAGGCGTCGGTCAGGTAGAACTCCCCGCCGGGACCGGGGTCGCCGGAGGAGAGGACATCGTTGATCCCCTCGAAGAGGAGGGGCGAGTCGCGAATGTAGTAGAGCCCGATGTTGGCGAGCCGGGAGATGGGCTCCGAAGGCTTCTCCACGATCCGGGTCATCCCGCCGTCCTCGTCGGTGACGATAACGCCGAAGCGCTGGTAGTCCTCCACCTCCTTGGCCCAGATGACCCCGGACCACTCCGACGCCAGCTTGGACGGCAGGGTGAGGTCGGCATCGAAGAGGGTATCTACAAAGACGATGAGGACATCGCCGTCCACGTAGGGCTCAGCCAGCTTGATGGCGCCGGCGGTGCCGTCCTGGACCTCCTGAACCACGAAGTGAGCGGTGAGGTCGGGATAGCTCTCAGAAATGTAGCGCTTCACCTCGTCCCGGAGGTATCCGACGATGAAGACCACCTCGTCGATGCCCAGCGCCGGAAAGTCATCCAGGATGTAGCTCATCACCGGCTTTCCGGCCACCCGGACCAGGGGCTTCGGGGTGGTGAGCGTATGAGGACGAAGTCGCGTGCCGCGCCCGGCCAGGGGAATGATGGCTTTCATGAGGGCTGTCCAGGGGTTGGGAGTCGGGTGAGCGTGGAGGCCGTGTTCAGGCCGATGACGGTTCGATGATACCCGTCGGGGCCTCGCGGTACAACTGCCGGGAACCCAGAGGAGGGCTTCCCGCTACTACTCCGTCACGACGCGTGCCCCATGCGTCCCGCCAAGCCTCCCACCAACCCCTGGAGCCTCCCCATGTCCCCGCATCTCCACCACCCCGGCCGGATCGCCCTGGCTCTGGCCGTCAGCCTGCTCCTGATATGGCCCACAGCCCCCACCACCGCACCCCTGGCCGCCCAGGAGAGCACCCTGCAGGTCAGCGGCAGCGGCGAGGTGGAAGTGTCGCCGGATCGGGCCCGGATCTCCTTCGCCGTGGAAACCGAGGCCGAGACCGCCGGAGCGGCGGGAGAGGCCAATGCCCGCCTCATGGACCAGGTGGTCTCGGCCCTTCGGGGGACCGGCATCGAGCCCCTCCGAATCGAGAGCATGGGTTACCAGCTCCAGCCCCGCTACCGGACCGTGGGCGACGAGCGGCTCCGGGAGATCGCCGGCTACACGGCCCGCAACACCCTGCAAGCCATCGTGGACGACGTGGACGCGGTAGGCCGGCTGGTGGACACGGCGCTGGACGCAGGAGCGAATCGGGTGGCCGGGCTCAGCTTCGAGATCCAGGACGCCGAACCCCACCGATTGGAGGCGCTGGAGCGAGCGGTGAACCGGGCCCGAAGCGAGGCGGAGGTCATGGCCCGGGCGCTGGGAATGCGGCTGGGTGAGCCGTCCAGTGTACAGGGGGGAGCCGAGCGCCCCAGGCCCCGTCCCATGATGGACATGGCCCGCATGGAGATGGCCATGGAGGCCCCGACCACGCCGGTGGAGGCGGGACTCCAGACCGTCACCGCATCGGTCACCATCACCTACCGGCTGCACCCCGACTGATGCTCCCCCTCCGGACACGTCTCTGGAGGGCCCTCACCTCGAACGTGGCCCGAACCCACCCCGAGCACCGGGACCGGCGACTCCGGGGTCGCCGCTACGCCATCCCCTTCCAGGTGGTCTGGGATCGGGTCCGGGTGCTGGCCGACGGGAGCGGCCCGGACGGACTCCGGGGGTGGCGACGGGTCCGGGCCGACGAGCAGGCGGGAGTGCTGGAGGCCGAGAGCACCACGCCACTCCTCCGATTCGTGGACGACGTCCGCCTCACGGTGACCCTGGACGCCGACGGCCAGACCCGGGTGCAGGGGGAGTCCCGCTCCCGGGTCGGCCGTGCCGACCTGGGCACCAACGCCCGGCGCCTCCACCGCTTCTTCCGCAGCCTCGACCAGGAGCTCGAGGCCGCGGGATGGCCCACCGCTACGCCGCGATCTCCGACTCCCGCCGCCGGGGAGGAAAGGTGAGGTCCTCGCCTTCGCTGCGAGCCACCACCGAGGCGGCCGTCAGGTCACCCGTCACGTTCACCGAGGTCCGGATCATGTCCAGGATCCGGTCCACCCCCAGGATCAGGGCGATCCCGGCCTGAACCTGCGCGCCCAGTCCCACGGCGTTCAGCACGATGATGAGGGTGATGATCCCGGCGCTGGGCACCCCTGCGGCCCCGATGGAGGCCAGGGTGGCCGTCAAGACGACCACGAGCTGCTCGGTCACCCCGATGTCGATGCCGTAGATCTGGGCGATGAACATGACGGCCACCGCCTGATAGAGCGCCGTGCCGTCCATGTTGATGGTGGCGCCCAGGGGGAGCACGAACGACGAGACCGGCTTGGAGATCCCGATCTTCTCTTCGGCCGTCTCCATGGTCACCGGAAGAGTGGCGTTGGACGACGAGGTGGAGAACGCCACCAGCGGCGCGTTGGAGATCCGCTTCAGGAACTCCAGGAAGGGCAGCTTGGCCAGGAACCGCACGGCCAGCCCGTAGGTGAAGAAGAGGTGGATCACGAGCCCTCCCACCACCACCAGCGAATAGACCAGGAGGCTCTGGAGAAGGTCCACCCCGAACTGGGCCACCACCGCTGCGATGAGGGCGAAGACGGCGTAGGGAGCGGTCTTCATGATCCAGTCGATGACCACCATGCTGGCGTCGTTCACCCCCTCGAAGAAGGTGATGACGGCTTCGCGCCGCTTGGGGGCGATGACGCTCACCGCCGCCGCGAAGACGATGGTGAAGAAGATGAGGGGGAGCAGTTCCAGGTCCGCCGCGGCCTGCACCGGGTTGCGGGGGATGATGGAGAGAAGGGTATCCACCACCGAGGGCGCTTCCTCGGCCAGAGTCACCGCCCCCTCGGCCTCACCCTCGAACTGGGCCGCCAGGGCGTCGCGGGTGGAGTCGTCGATCCGGGAGCCCGGCTTCAGGACGTTGGAGACGATGAGCCCGATGGTCACCGCCACCGCCGTGGTGCACATGTAGAAGGCGATGGTCTTTCCACCGATGCGGCCCAACTTGGCCAGGTCCCCCAGCGAGGCGGTCCCTACCATGAGCGAGGCCACCACCAGGGGAATCACGATCATGGTGATGGCCCGGATGAAGGCATCGCCCAAGGGCTCCAGGGCGATGAGAAAGGTCTGGAGCCAGGTCAGGCCAAAGACGTTGGCGATGAACCCGATGACGGCGCCCAGGATGAGCCCGAGGAGGATTTTGGTATAAAGCTGCATGCGTGGGTGATCCGGTCCGTTGTCCCGAGGAGCGGCTGTGTAGTGAGGGGGAAAATCGCGTCGAAGTTAGGTTTGGCCTCCCACCCCGGCAAGTCGTGCACTACCTTCTGCCAGATTCACGGGCGAACCTGGACATCCGACGAGTCCCCCTGGACACCCCGCTCCATGGCCACGAACCCACATCAGATACGACGATCGGCCCCGGCGCTTCCCGGCGCCGTTTCTCTGGCTGCTGCCCTCGTGATCACTCTCATTGCCATGGGGTGCGAAGGGGCACCGGACCCCGACCCCGTGCCCCAGGAGCCCGGTGCGGAGGCCGCCGATCCCCAGCCGTCTCCAACGCTGGAAGGCGAATGGGTCTACGAGCGCTCCCTGGTCTTCGTGTCGGAGCTCGACGCCGGCGGAGCCGACTCGACAGTGGTCATCCCGTGGACCTTCCGCAGCCTCACCGCCGAGACGGCTGAGCTGCGGGAACGAGGGGTATGGCTCGGCGAGGTCGACGGCTGGGAGTCGCTGGCCATGGAGGCCGACACCGCCGAGGCCGGGGACGGGTCGCTGGGACCGACCTGGCGCATTCTGCCGGGCCCGAGGGTCCGGATCGTGGTGGGTCCGGGCGATGCCCTGGAGACCCTGATCCTCCGGGGCGAGGCGGGAGAGCTGGAGGTGAGGCCGGGCACCCTCCTCTCGGAGTGGACCCGTCCGCCCCGGGAGGCCATCCGGATCCACCGGGGCTCGGCCGTCCTTCCTGCCGGCGTCCTGGACGGCTTCGTGGCGGATCTGGCGCTCCCCCTGGGTTCCCTCACCCCGCCGGACGGCGACTGGATCTTCGTCCACGGCGGAGACCGGCTCCAGGCCGTTCTGGTCCAGCAGCCCGATGAGGCCACCGACGGCGTGCACCTCTTCCGGGGATGGATCCGGACCGAGGCCGGAGATGAGACGTGGCCCGGCGTCCAGGTGCGGTGGGACGAGCTCCGGGCCTACGAGCCGGCGCGCCGGGACGTGCCGGTCCGGTGGCTCGTTCAGGTGAACGACCATGACCCCGACGCCGACCCCGAGGCCGAGGAGCCGTCCCCGCGGCTGGCGGGCTACCTTGAGACCATGAACTCTCACCTGGCGGTGGGGGAGGGCGAGGGACCACTCCTCCCGGTCCACGGGTTGTTCCGGCTTCAGGGGGAGCTGGTCCTGGACGGGGACACCATTCCAGTGACCGGCGTGGCCAGGCACCGACAGCCATGACCCCTGAGCTCCTCCGGGCCCTCCTGACGGTGGCTTTCGGCTCGCTGGCCGGCGGCGTCACCAACACCGTGGCGGTGTGGATGCTCTTCCACCCCTACAAGCCAGTGAAGGTGGGGCCCTTCCGGCTCCCCTTCCTCCACGGCGCCATCCCCAAGAACCAGGATCGGCTGGCAGCGGCGGTGGGACGGACGGTGGGCAACCGGCTCCTCACCGAGGACGACCTCACCCGGATCTTCTCCAACCAGGAGTTCCGGGCCGCCTTCGACGCCCGGCTGGGGGGCTTCTTCGAAGCTCTCCTGGAGCAGGAACGGGGGACCGTCCGAGAGCTCCTCCCCACCGAGGCGCTGGGGGAGCTGGAGGAAATCCTGGACGGTATGGCGGATCACCTCTCCGGACGGCTGGACCGGTGGCTGGACTCCCCCGAGTTCCAGGACTCGGTGGCCCGGCGCACCGGCGAGATCATGAGCCGGCTGGCCGAACGTCCTGTGGGAGAGCTCCTCACCCCGGAACGGGAGGAGTCGCTGGTTTCGGCGGTGGACGGCTGGCTTGCCGAGGCGGTGGAGCGGGAGAGCTTCAGGGCGGCAGTGAACGACTACCTGGATCGGACCATCCGGAGCGTGCTCCGGGAGGACCGCACCTGCGAGGAGGTGCTCCCCGGCGGCCTGTCCGACGCCCTGGAGCAGGCCCTCTCCCGCTTCCTCCCGGTGGCGGCCCGGCGCCTGGGGGGCATCCTGGAGGACCCGGATGCCCGGCACCGGCTCGAGGTGGCCCTCCGGGACCTCTTCAAGCGGTTCTTGCGGGACCTCCGCTTCCACCAGCGGATCGTGGCCCGACTGGTGGTGACCGACGAGACGGTGGACCGGATCGTCACCACACTGGAGGAGGAGGGCGCCGAGCAGCTTTCCCAGATGCTCCGGGATGCGGCGGTACAGGAGGCCATCGCCCGGCGGGTCAACGACGGCGCCAGGGAGCTTCTCCGCCGACCGGTCACCGACGTCATGGGCCACCCCGACGATGCCGGCGTGGTACGGGCTCGGGAGGCGGTGGCCGAGTGGATCCTGGAGGTGGCCCGGGATCCGGCCACCCGGGGATACGTGGCCGAGAAGCTGCGACAGGGGGCGGGACGGGCGGCCCAGGGCACCTGGGGGGACCTGCTCCGGTCGGTGCCCGAGGACCGGATCGCCGGTTGGGTGACCCAGGGCGCCCGGAGCGAGGCGGCCCGGGAGGTCTACCGAGACGCCCTCCGTCGGGGACTGGACAGCCTCCTGGACCGGCCGCTGGGCCGACCTGGCGACTGGCTGCCCGCCGGCGCCCGGAAACGGCTGCAGGGCACCGTCTCCGACCCGCTCTGGTCGTGGCTGCAGGCCCAGGTGCCCCATGTGGTCCAGACGCTGGACGTGGGACGACGGGTGGAGGAGAAGGTGAAGGGCTATCCGGTGGACCGGATGGAGGAGCTGGTCCGGCGGGTCACCCAGCGGGAGCTGAAGCTCATCGTGCGGCTGGGTTACGTGCTGGGGGCGGTGATCGGGCTGGCGCTGGTGGGAATCAACGCCGTGGTGGGCTGAGCCTTCAGTACGGCCGGGTCAGTACGACTGGAAGGGCCGGCGGCTGGAGCTCCGACGGCGTCGACGCTCGGAGCCCTTCTCCACCTTCCGCTGCAGGAGGTTGAAGAAGGTCATGTGCCGGGTCGCTTTGGCATGCTCGCCGTCCTCGCCCAGCTTCTGTTGGATCTCGTCGATGGAGAGCTGCTGGCGCCGGGGAAGTCCCAGGTAGATCCCGAGGCCGAAGGCGGCCACCATGCCGAGGATTCCGAGAAGGCTCATCGTGAAGTCGGTTCCTTAAGCTGCAGCGAGGAGGGGCGACACGGGCCGATTCGGGGCCCGCATCACGCTCACAGGTAGTAACCGACTCTTTGAACCGGGTTCCGGGTCAGGCGGTTCTCAGGCCTTTCCCGTGCCCTCCAGGAAGAGGATCCCGAGCCCCATGGTCAGGAGGATCGGGATCAGGTTGGTCCCCACCGCCACCAGGAGGACCACGAACCAGAAGACGGCGTGAACGAAGGTGTATCCGCCGGGCAGCATTCCGTACTCCGTTGCGTTGAGGTCGACAGTCGAGAATCCAGGCCGCCTCGAGTGTCCTGAATCAGAGATTCGTTGAAGCACCGAGGGGGCCGATGCGCCGCTCTGGGAAGGCGCACCGACGAGGAATAGCAGCGCTATTCCGAGCGAGGTGCAACGCAGCCAGAGTGGATGCAGCGGCTCACGAATGCCAGCGAATCTCTGAGTCAGGACACTAGCGGCCCCCGTGAATATGGTGCGGCGGCCGGCTCCTGTCGAGGCGCTCGGGTGACTCGGGTGGTGGATCAACGCCCCAGCACCAGATACCGGTGTCCCTCCCGCACTTCCTGCCCCTGCACCTGGACCTCCACCGGGCGGGCGAAGCCGGGGCCGTCGGTGACCAGGGTGTGGTACTCGCCGTGCTCTCCGCAGGGATCGATTCCGGCGGCCACGAACTCGTCCACCAGCGCGTCGTCCAGCGGCCGGCCCAACCACGCCGGATCGCCCAGCTCCAGGTTCACCGAGATGACCCGGGCGGTGAAGCCCTCTCGGACCACGTTCCGGGCCACGGCTTCCGGGTCCTCCCCCCAGAGGGGCTCCCGGTGCTCCAGCCCGGCCCCCCGGACCCGCTCCTCGTACCAGGCCCGGATGTCGGCCAGGTGCAGGTTGCCGAAGACGACTCCCCGGGCGCCCTCCTCCCGGAGTCCGGCCAGGAGGCCGTCCATCACCTCTTCGAACCCCCGGGGGTGGGTGTGGTCGAAGCGGGGCTCCAGCGCCAGGGCCCGGACGTGGGCCTCGAGCACCGGCCGGGGAGTGCCGTGGAAGCGGACCATCCCGGTGTTGCCCTCGAAGACGTTCAGGGCCCAGCGCACCTCGAGCCCCTGGCTCCGGGCCCGGTGGAGGGCCAGCGTGGCGTCCTTGCCCCC
>PWLA01000013.1 GCA_003559555.1 Gemmatimonadota bacterium
CAGAAGGCGGCCGGCGGCGCCGGCGGATCGGGTACGGTACGATGCCATGGTGGGTCAGCTCCAGAAGAATTCGATCATCGGTCTCGCCGCCCGGCGGAAGGGGCACCTCCGGTGTGGGGTGGCCCTTTGCCGGCTCCGACGGTACCGGTTGGGAACATGGGAAAGGTGGCCTCCGGGCCCTGCCGACGCCAGTCCATGGTCTCCTTGCCTCCGGGGCCCGGGAACCGCACCGTCCGGAGAGCGTACCCGCACGTTCTGCCCACCTCGCCCATTCGGCCCCACGGCACCATGTCCGATCCCACTCTCATCTTTGGTCACCGGAACCCCGACGCCGACGCCATCTGCTCCGCAATTGCCTACGCGGACTTCAAGGACAAGACCGATGAGGGGACGTTCCAGGCCGCCCGCTGCGGCAACTCCAACGCCAGGATCGATGCGGTCCTGGATCATTTCGGAGTGGGACTCCCTCCCTTCATCGGCGATGTGACGCCCCGGTTGAGGGAGGCCATGAGCGGGGATCTGGTAACCGTGCCCTCCCACGCCACCTGCGCCGAGGCGCTGGAGCTCATCGAGCGCCATGACATCCAGGTGGTGCCGGTGGTGAGGGAGGACGGGCGGCTCCAGGGACAGGTCTCCATCTTCCAGTTGGGACGCTACTTCGTGCCTCGCCTGGGCAAGGCCCAGGAGATGCGGCGGGTGGATACCTCGCTCAGCTCCATCGTGAGGGCGCTGAAGGCGGAAGTGCTGCACCTCGTGGAGGGGGACCGGGTGGAGGAGCTCCAGGTCCGGGTGGGAGCCATGGACATCCGCTCGTTCGACCGATTCACCGACCGGGAATACATGGACCCGGATCGAAGTGTCATCGTGGTGGGTGACCGCTGGGACATCCAGCAGCGCTCCATCCAGCTCGGAATCCGCCTTCTGGTGATCACTGGAGGGTTGGCGGTGGCTGACGAAGTGGTGGAGCGGGCCCGGGAAGAGGGCGTGAGTCTCATCGTGAGCCCCTATGACTCCGCCACCACCGCGTGGGCGATCCGGGCCGCCACCCGGGTGGGCGAGGTCATGTCGCTGGAGAGCGTGGAGTTCAGGCCCCAGGAGACGGTGGCCGATGTCCGCCGGAAGACCTCGACCATGGGCCCGGCGGTTTTCATGGTGACCAACGACGATGAGCGCCTTCTGGGCGTCTTCACCCGACGTGACCTCCTCCGTCCAAGCCGCACCCGACTCATCCTGGTGGACCACAACGAGCTCAGCCAGGCGGTGTCCGGCGCCGAGCAGGTGAACATCGTAGAGGTGGTGGACCATCACCGATTGGGAGACCTGCGGACGCAGGATCCGATTCTTTTCATCAACCGTCCCGTGGGCTCCACCTGCACCATTGTGGCGGACCTCTACCGGCAGGCCGGCCTCACGCCGTCGGGCGACATGGCCGGAGTCATGATGGGGGGATTGGTGTCTGATACCCTGAACCTCCGAAGCCCCACCGCCACCCCCCTGGACCACGAGATTCTGTCGTGGCTCGAGGAACTCGCCGGGACCACCGGGAGCGAGCTGGCCGACGTCATCTTTTCGTGGGGTTCGGTGGTGGGACAAAAGGCGCCGGACGAGGTCATCGCCATGGACCGGAAGGTTTACCAGGAAGGCGAATTCCGCTTCGCCATCTCGCAGGTCGAAGAGGTGGGCTTCGGCGAGTTCTGGGACCGATCTGACGACCTGATGGAGGCGCTGGAGCGGAGCCGGTCGGACGAGGACCTGGCGCTGGCGGCCCTCATGGTCACCGACATCAAGGAACAGGATTCCCTCTTGCTGGTCCGGGGGGAGGAGCGGATCGTGGATGCCATCACCTATCCGGCGGTGGAGCAGGGCGAGGTCTACCGGCTGACCGGGGTGGTGAGCCGGAAGAAGCAGCTTCTTCCCTTCATCAGCGGGATCCTGCGGGACGGGTCGGAGACGGTGGCAGGCTGACCGGTCCTGGAAGACCCGGAAGGGCAGGGTGTACAGGAGATGTATAGCATCGCTTGACAAAATCGCGCCGAGCGTGCATAATTGGTGAGACGGTCGGATCTCCCCGACCCCACCAGCGCTCAGCCCGGGACGGACCATGCAGGGCTTCAACTCCGAACTCTTTCTCACCACCTCGGAAGTGGCGGACCTCTACCGGGTTCATCCCTCGACGGTGAAGCGCTGGTGTGATGGGGAGGGGCTCGCCGCCAGGAAGACCGAGGGTGGGCACCGGCGGATCTATCTCCGGGGCGCTCTGGAGTTTGCCGCCGAACGCGGCATCGAAACCTTCCTGGACTCCTTCGAGCCCTTCGAGTCCCACGTCTGGCTGGCCGTCCGGAATGCGGTCCAGGCCCACGACTTCCAGAAGGTGAGGTCGTTGGCCATGGGCTGGCTGCTTCGGGGGTATCCCGGTCGGGTGACCGCGCTCTTCCGGGAGATGGGTTCCCACGCTGAACTCCCCTTCGAGCTCCTCTGTGACCAGGGCATTCGGGGGTTCATGGAGGATGTGGGACGAGCGTGGGCCGAAGGCCGGCTCAGGACCGGCGAGGAACACATGGCGAGCCAGGCGGTTCTTGAGGCGTTGATCCACCTCAGGCCCGCAGACTTCGCCCCGGCCGAAGGCCGTCCCGTGGCTATCGTGGGGGCCGCGGAGGGGAACGGGAATCAGGTTGCCTCCATGTGCATGCGGGTCCTCCTGGAGCGGGAAGGTTGGCGGGTCTTCTACCCTGGGGCCAACACTCCGGCGGAGGACTTTGCCGCGCTGCAACGGGAACGTGGTGCCGGACTGGTCTGTGTGTCCATCTCGTCGCCGGGTGGTGTGGCCCAGCTGCGCCGGGCGTTGAGGGTCCTGGGTGAGTTCTATGTAACGGACTCCCCGTACGATCTGGTGTTCGGCGGAAGTGGGACCGACGGGGACTGGGAGCCGGGGCCCGAACTCCCCTTTCGGCGAGCTCGCGCCTTTGCGTCCATCTCCGAGTTGGGTCGGTGGGTGCAGGAGAACCGGAGTCGATGGGATGAAGGCCGGGTGCCGGCCTCCGTCGGGGACCGGGCGAGCTGATGTCGCGGTTCGAGGGGCTCCGGACGCCGGAGGGTGCGGGTCTCATGGTCTTCGGGGGGTTTACCGTGATGGCCCTGGTGGGATACGGCCTCTTCGGGCTCCGGCCCGAGCTCCTCCCCTCGGTGGACGCGCTCCTGGCCTTCTGGCGGATCTCGTTTCAGTTCTTCGCCCAGGTGCACATCGTCCTGGGGGCGGTGGTCCTCCTTGTCTTTCTGTTCCGGTACGCCGGGATCAGGTGGCTGCCCGCCCTGGTGGCCGTGTACGGGATCGCCCTGGCCAGCGAGTACCTCGGCACGGGGTACGGCGTCCCCTTCGGGAACTACGAGTACACGGCGTTGCTGGGGAGCAAGTTCGGGGATCGGGTGCCCTGGGTCATTCCCCTGAGCTGGTTCCTCATGGCCGTTCCCTCATACGTGCTGGCCCGGGTCACCTTCCCCGCTCCCGGCCAACGGTGGGGCCGGCTCCTCTTTGCCGCTCTGGTCTTGACCCTCTGGGACCTGGCGCTGGATCCGGCCATGAGCTACCAGAGCCCCTACTACTGGCGTTGGGCGGACACTGGGCCCTATTACGGAATGCCCTGGATCAACCTGGCGGGTTGGATGGGCACCGGCGTGGTGATCATGGGAGCCGTGGAGGCCCTGGGAGGCCCGCGGTGGGCCCCGAAACTCCCGGTGAAATGGCTGGCCGGATACTATGGGATCACCCTCCTGATGCCCTTCGGGATGCTGGTGCTGGAGGGCCTCTGGATGGCGGTGGCAGTGACGCTGGCGGCATATGCCGGCGCCTGGGCCGTTCACGTTCTGTGGTCTGCCCGGGTCAGTCCTGTTCCCGGTCGTCGTCAGGAGTCGTCCCCGACGCTCTCAGGGGAGGGACCATGAGCGGGCTCCCGGCCCCCCGGCCGTCCACGGAGGCGTCTGCGCAACCGTCGATGGAGGCGGTCATGGAGATGGCGGCCGGCCGCCACGCCGAGGGACTGGGCGTGCCCCGGCCCGAACTTCAGGGGAAGATGCTCCGGCCCCGGCTGGCCTGGTCGGCAGCGCCGGAAGACTTGCGGAGCTCACCGGAACTGGCGTCCGGGATGCTGGCCATCCAGATGGTCCACGAGGCATCGCTCCTGCACGACGACATCCTGGACGACGCCGAGACCCGGCGGGGACGGCCTTCCGGCGTGGCGCGACACGGCCTGGCCGCCGCGCTCGTCGGAGGTGACCACCTCCTGACCTCGGCCTATCGGGTGGCGCAGGCCGTCGGCTCC
Source organism: Gemmatimonadota bacterium (assembly GCA_003559555.1). Classification (GTDB taxonomy): domain Bacteria; phylum Gemmatimonadota; class Gemmatimonadetes; order Longimicrobiales; family Gaopeijiaceae; genus PWLA01. The sequence continues at coordinate 4,317 of PWLA01000013.1, forward strand.
CCGTCCTTCATGGACTGCTTCACGCGGGCGGTTGAGCGGACGGTGGCCGGCGAAAAGGCCCAGGGACGCGCCATGGGGCGAGAGCTTCATCGGCGGGAGTACGTGGAGATCGTGTCGGCCAAGTCCGGGGAGCTATTCGGGGCGGCCGTCGCCCTCCCGATCTGTGTTTCCATGGGCCGGGAGGGGCCTCGAGGGAGGACTCCCGACCGGGACGGGCGCCTCCAGCGTGCCTTCGACCTGGGAGTCCGCATCGGTTGCCTCTACCAGATGGTGGATGACTTCCTGGACCTCTGTCCCGATGCCGAACTGGGGAAGGCTCCCCGGCAGGACTACCGGCAGGGCAAGTGGACCTGGCCTCTGGAGCACGCCGGCGTCCAGGGCTTCGATCTGCCCGACCGGGAGCTGACTCGACATCTCTTCGGCGGGACGGGTTCCGGGCCCTCGCCCATGCGCCGAGCCTTTGGGGAGCTGATCGGAGAGATCTCGAGCGCACAGGCCGCCTGGGCGGAGCTGCATCCGGTGGACCGGGAGGTCCCGGGACTGCTGGACGAGTGGGGCCGACTGGCCGCTTCGACCCTGGACCGGGAAGAGGCATCCCGGGTCGGCCAGAAGAAGGCCCGCCGGGTCGTGCGGGAGGAGGCTCAGGAGCTGGGCGAGGCCGAAAAGTGGACTGAGTATTTTGCCCACCACTCCAGGTCCTTCCACTTCTCCGCCCGACTCTTTCCCTCCGATCAGGGCCGGATCGTGACCGGGGTCTACACCTTTTGCCGATTCACCGACGACCTGGTGGACCGGACCCCGGGCCTCCCGCCGTGCCAGGTGGAGGCCCGACTGGAGGCATGGCGAGGGTTGATCCAGGAGGCCCATGACGGTGGGGCCACGGGGATCCCCCTCCTGGACGAGGTGATGGGCGAGACGCGTCGCCGCGGCATTTCGCCTCGGTACGCCCACGCCCTGGTGGACGGAGTGGCCATGGATCTACGGCCTGCCCTCTACCCCGATCTGGATGCCCTGCGGACCTATTCCTATCACGTGGCCTCGGTGGTGGGCCTCTGGCTCACCGAACTCTTCGGGGTTCGGGACCCATGGGTTCTGCAGCGAGCCGAGGCGCTGGGCCACGCCATGCAGCTCACCAACATCCTCCGGGACGTGGGTGAGGACCTGAGGCGGGGCAGGCTTTATCTGCCTCTGAACGTGCTCGAGGAACACGGGGTGGACCGAGGACGGCTGGAGTGGGCGGCGAGCCAGGGGGGGCCTCTCCCCAGGGGATACCCTGCGGCCATGGAGGCGCTCATGGGCGTGGCCGAGGCGGAGTACGACCGGGCCACGGCGGCCATCCCCGCTCTCCCCACCTTCTTCCAGCGGCCCGTGGCGGTGGCGGCCCGGGTCTACCGGGGGATCCATGGTGAGATCCGGCGAAACGGCTACGACAGCCTGCGACAACGCGCCGTGACATCGTTGTCCAGAAAAATCATCCTGGGGGGACGGGGACTCTGGGAGCTCCGCGGTGCCCGCAGGAGCTACCAGGAGGACCGAACGTGAGCAGACCTGAACGGGCCGTGGTCATCGGGAGCGGGTTTGGCGGGCTGGCCCTGGCCATCCGACTGCAAGCCGCCGGGGTGCAGGTTACTCTTCTCGAGAAGCGGGAGGCCATCGGAGGACGAGCCTACCGGCTCGAGGACCGGGGGTACGTCTTCGACATGGGCCCGTCGCTCATTACCGCTCCCCACATCGTGGACTCGGTCTTTCAGGCGGCGGGGCGGCGGCTGGCGGACTACGTGGAGCTCATGCCCCTGGATCCGTACTACCGGATCTACTTTCACGACGGTACCCACCTGGACTACGTGGGAGACCCGGAGCGAATGAAGGCCCAGATGCGGACCTTCAACGAAGGAGACGCCGAGCGATTCGACGCCTTCATGGCCCAGGTTCGTCCCATCTACGACGCCGTCATCGGCGACCGTCTGGGCTCTACCTCCTTCGGCGACCTGAAGACGATGATCGGGTTCCTTCCCCGGATGATCAGTCTGAATGCCTACCGTCCGGTGACCAGCTTCGTGAACCGGTACTTTCAGGATTTCCGGCACCGCTTCATCTACTCCTTTCATCCTCTCTTCGTGGGTGGCAATCCCTTTCACACACCGTCGGTCTATCTCATGATCCCGTACCTGGAGCGCCAGGGAGGGGTCTGGTTCAGTCGGGGCGGCATGTACTCGGTGGTGAAAGCGCTGGGTCAGGTCTTTCAGGAACTGGGCGGTCGCATCCTCACCGACCACGAGGTGACCCGCATCGGGGTGAGGGACCGGGCGGTGACGCACGTAGAAGCCGGGGGACGGAGGTTCGAGGCCGACCTGGTGGTCTCGAACGGGGACCCCGGGCACACCTACCGCGACCTCATCGACCCTTCGCACCGGAGCCGGTGGACCGATCGGAAGGTTGAGAAGATCGACTACTCCATGTCCTGCTTCCTGCTCTACCTGGGCACCCGTCGGCAGTACCCCGCGCTGGAGCACCACACCCTTATCCTCACCGAGCGGTACAAGGAGCTGCTGGAGGACATCTTCGAAAAAAAGCTCCTGCCCGACGATTTCTCCATGTACCTCCACGTGCCCACCCGGAGCGACCCGGGCATGGCCCCGGAGGGCTGCGAGAGCATGTACGTGCTGGTGCCGGTGGCGAACCTTCGCTCCGGAATCGACTGGGACGAGATCCGGGAATCCTTCGCCGACAAGGTCATCGACTTTCTGGAGGCGTGGGGGCTCGAGGGCCTGAGGGAGAACCTGGAGGTCCTGCACATCATGGATCCCACCCACTTCCGGGACGACCTCAACTCACTCCATGGCAACGCATTCGCCATCGTGCCGAAGTTCACCCAGACCGCGTGGTTTCGCCCCCACAACCGGAGCTCCGACGTGCAGGGGCTCTACCTGGTGGGCGCGGGAACGCACCCGGGCGCAGGCGTGCCGGGGGTCTTTCTGTCGGCCGAGACCACGTACGGTTGCATCGCGTACGATGTGGGGCTTCCCGATCAGTGGGACTGGGACGAGCCCGGAAGGGTGGCCCTGGAGGGGGCATCCCCGGCGGCTCAAGCGCTGAGCTCTTCCACTGCCTGAGCGCCTGCGGCCCGACCGGACTCCAGGGCCCCGTTCAACGAGGCGTTGCCCCGATGGTCCCCGGCCACCAGGAGGCCCGGAGCCAGCCGTGCGGGCCGGAGAGGTGGATCGAACGAATCCGGAGTCTGGAGCGGATGGGCCTCCGGGATGCGGTACGTCGCAAGGTGCGCCCATCGGCTCGCCGGCGGCCCGAACCATTCGCTCATCTGCCTACGAACATGGGAGACGAGCCCGTCAGCGCCGTCGTCCACGTGGGACGTGGGCGTGCCCACCACGTTCACGGCAATGAGGGAACGCCCTTCCGGCGCATAGCCCTCGGCGACCCGGTCCATGAAGGCCAGGTGGTTCACCGGGCCCTGATCGTTGCCGTTGAGGATCAGGATTCCGCCGTCCGGAGAAGGAGGTCCGCCATCTCCGTGGCGATCGCCTGAAAAGTAGAGGGTGGTGGTGCCCCGAGCGCCGGGATCGGGGAGGGTGTCCCCCAGAAGGCGGGCGGCCTCCGATGCCTCGGTGGCCACTACCACCACCGGCGCTTCCAGAACCTGGCCCGACACCAGTTGGACGCCCCCGTCGGTGAGCCGAGCCACGGGCGAATCGGTTCGGACGGCCTGCGGGGGAAGGGTGGAGGCCAACTGGCGCGGGATCTCCTCCATCCCGGCGTTGGGCACGGAGACCGGGCCGCTGGCGAACATCCGGAGGTAGAATCGGAAGAGCCGGGCCGGAACCTCCAGCTCCGGATCCAGGAGGATGCCCCCGAAGAATGGGCGGAAGAACCGCCGGATGATCCCGGCGGAGAACCCTGCCTCCTCCAGGTCCCGGGCCGCGCTTCGGATCGGTCCCGTGAGAATCTGCTCCAGTTGGGTGCGTCGGAGTTGGCCCACCAGCCGGAGGATCCGGAGCTTGTCGGCCAGAGAGCCCACTGGGTTCGTCACTGCAAGAGCCGCCTCCAGTGGTTGCTGGCGAGGGTCGGTCACCCGGTGGAATCGGTTTCCGACGCGGATCATGGCCCCCGGGTAGAAGGCGCGCAGGTCCAGGGCAGAGTAATCCAGGAGCCGACCGCACTCTGGATACGCCTCCAGCAGCACCTGGAACCCCCGGTCCAGGAGGAAGCCGTCCACCCGGTCGGTTCGGACCCGTCCCCCCACCCGGTCCGAGCCTTCCAGGAGAAGGACCCGCCGCCTGCCATCAGTCACTTCCCGGGCACAGGCAAGCCCGGCGAGGCCGCCTCCAACCACGATCACATCCAACTCACGCCTGGTCATGGCTGGAACACCCCGTTGTCTCGCGAAAGGTTGCAGGGCGCGGACTCGCGCCGCATCATGGGAGGGCCAGTTTTCCGGCGCCTGTCACCCACTACCGTACCGCAAATGAAGCAGCTTCCTTTCGTGGTTCTCGCCCTGTTCCTCTTTGTCCTTCCGGCTCCTGTCCAGACCCAGGCTCCCGTCGCCGAGACGGCCGCCGGCTCCCTCACGGCCGCCGACTACGAGCGGGCCGAGGCCTTTCTTTCGGGGAACCTGAACACCCGGCTCTTCAGGGCGTCGGTATCCCCTGACTGGCGAGACGGGGAGCACTTCGTCTATCGGGTTCGGATCCCCGGCGGCCACGAGTTCATCAGGGTGCACGCGGAACAGGGAAGCCGGGAGCGGGCCTTCGACCACGAGCGCCTCTCGGCCGGGCTCTCCCGGGCCACCGACGAATCGTACGAGGCCCTGCAACTCCCCTTCTCTTCGTTTGACGACGTGGACGATGGACGGGCCGTGGAGGTGGTGGTCGATGGCCGGCTCTGGCGGTGTGACCGGACCGGGTACGAGTGCGTCGAGCGGGAGCGGCCCGAGACCGGACCGTCCGGCGTCAGCTCTCCCGACGGCCGCTACGTGGCCTTCCGCAGGGACCACGACCTCTGGGTCTTCGATCGGGAGGAGGGGAGCTCGGTGCAGCTCACCACCGATGGGGAAGAGCGCTACGGATACGCCACCGACTCCCAGGGCTGGCGCACCAGCAACCAGCCCATTCTCCTGTGGTCGCCGGATTCGCGCCGGATCGCCACCTACCGCCTGGACGAGCGGGGCGTGGAGGAGATGCACCTGCTGCGCACGGCTGAGCCCAGGCCGCAGGTGGAGTCGTGGCCCTACGCCCTCCCCGGTGACACCGTCGTGCCCATGCTGGAGCGGGTGGTGGTGGATGTGGAGGAGAGGAGCGTGGTGGAGCTGGACACCCCGCCGGACCACCAACGGACGTCCTCGTGCTGCGGACTGGGACGGGGCGCCGGCTGGGCCGACGTGGAATGGAGCGCCGACGGCGAGACGTTGGCCTTCGTCTCTACCTCCCGGGATTACCGGACCGTGACCCTCCGAGTCGCCGACCCCGGGACGGGCCAGGTGCGCACGGTCCTCGAGGAGAGCCACCCCGTCTTCTTCGAGAGCCATGCTGGAGGGCGAGGCACCCCCAACTGGCGGGTGCTGCACGACCGGGGAGAGGTTCTCTGGTTCTCCCAGCGGGACGGCTGGGGCCATCTCTTTCGCTACGACCTCCAGTCCGGCGAGCTCCTGGGCCGGGTCACCGGTGGGAACTGGAACGTGCTGGATGTCCTGGAGGTGGACGAAGCTGCGGGGACCCTCCTCTTTACCGGGGTGGGCCGGGAGCCCGAGCGGGATCCGTATTTCACACACCTCTACCGGGTGGCGCTCGACGGCTCGGGCCTCCGGCTCCTGACGCCGGAGGACGCCGACCACAGCGTCTCCCTCTCCCCTGACGGGCGGTTCTTAGTGAACACCCGTTCCACGGTGAGCCTCCCTCCGGAGACCGTGTTGCGGCGGACCAGCGACGGGGAGGTGGTGGCGACACTCGAAGTGGCCGACATGTCGGAGCTCGAGGCGCTGGGCTGGCAGCCACCGGAGCCCTTCTCCACCCGGGGCAGGGACGGCGTGACCCAGATCTTCGGGTTGCTCATCCGCCCGTCGGACTTCGACCCGGAGAGGCGCTACCCCATCATCAACGCCATCTACCCGGGCCCCCAGGCCGGGAGCGTGGGCACCCGCTCCTTCTCGGTGAGCCGCCGGGGGCAGGCCCACGCCCTGGCGGAGCTGGGTTTCGTGGTCGTCCTGGTGGACGGGATGGGCAATGCCATGCGCTCAAAGGGCTTCCACACCGAGTACTACGGCGACATGGCCGATAACGGCCTCCCGGACCAGAAGGCGGCCATGCGGGAACTGGCCCGCCGGTACCAGTGGATCGACCTGGATCGCGTGGGGATCTTCGGCCACTCCGGCGGCGGATTCGCCACCGCCGCCGCTCTCCTCCACCACCCGGACTTCTTCCACGTGGGGGTGGCCGGTGCAGGCAACCACGACAACCGGGGCTACACCTACTACTGGGGCGAAAAGTGGCAGGGCCTCCTCGAGGAGACCGAGGACGGGGACAACTACGAGAACCAGGCGAACCACCTCTTTGCCGAGAATCTGGTGGGCAGGCTTCTGCTCACCTACGGGACCATGGACTCCAACGTCCACCCCAACACCACGCTCCTGCTCATCGATGCCCTCATCGCAGCGAACCGGGACTTCGATGTAATGGTCTTTCCGAACCGGGGCCATGGCTACTCCGGAGAGCCCTACAACCTCCGGATCACCTGGGACTACTTCGTGCGCCACCTCCTGGGAAAGGAGCCGCCGGTCGGATATCGGATCGGGAGCTGACAGCTGAGGCGGGAAGATCAAGCGGGCGTGCAACTTGCGCTTCGGGGGACACCCGTGGAACCTTGGGACGGCATCGGGGATCCCCGTGCCGCGAGCGACCAACGGAACCTTGAGCGTTGGAGGCATATGGTGGACGATCTTGACCAGACGTCGAGGCTGGCGACCGCTGAGAGTGTCGGACGAACATCCCGGATCCCGAAGCCCCCCAACCACCAACTCTCGCTGGCCCTACTTCCTCTCCTGGCCGCCCTTCTGGCTCTCCCCGCGGCGGCCCAATCTCCTGCAGAGCAGTCTCCGGTCCAGGCCGACACCGCCGACGAGGTGGCTGCAACGGCCCACGAGTCCTCCGCGCAGGAGACCGAGGACTTCCTTCACGTAGGGGGGGCGGTCCGCTTCAATCTCCTGAGCGAGTTCTACGAGAGCGACTACAATCCCAACAACACCCAGTTCACCTGGGACACCTGGCGGATCAACGTGCAGGCTCACACCGCCGGGGTGGGGATCCAGTTCGAGTACCGCTTCTACCCCACCTTCAACACCCACTTCATCAAGGAGGGGTGGCTCGAGTACGCCTTCTCCGA
>PWLA01000250.1 GCA_003559555.1 Gemmatimonadota bacterium
ACCCCACGCGATTCAAGCTCATCGAGTCGCGTGCGTTCGAAAGCGGTGCGCTCCTCGTGACGTATGAATCCGACGGAAAGCCGACGTACGGCACGATGTGACCGGAGCAGGAACGCCCAACCCTCCGGCTCGTCACGCCCCGGACACAGGCGGCCCGATCTCGATCCGCACAACCCAGGGGAGAGGCCCTGGGCAGAGCGAGCGTATAACCCTCAGTCGCGGGTAGCCCAGGCCTCCCATGAGCCGTCGAAGACGGCCACGTCCCGGTTCCCCAGCAGCGACAGGGCGAACGCAGCGGCGCTGGCGCCCACGCCGAGGCTGCAGGAGGCGACCGTGGGCGCGGCGGGGTCGATCCCGGCCGCTTCGACCACCCGCCGCAGCTCGTCGAGGGGCAGGAGCCGCCCGTCGTCCCGGATCACCGCGGCCGAGGGCAGGTTCCTCGAGCCCTCGATCCGGCCCGGCTTGCCGCGGGCGGGCGAGTCGAGATCGTAGGCAACGAAGAAGTCCTTCTCGCCGGCGTGGATCGCCGGCGGACGGGCGTCGACGAGCTGCACCCCGTCTTCCAGGGCCCGCTCGACCTGGACCACGTTCCGAAGGAGCGCGGGGTTTGGTCGGGCCTCGAAGGCGCCGGGCTCGACCTCGGGGACCGCGGCGGTCAGCGGCCGGCCGTGGGCCTTCCAGACCGAGAGCCCGCCGTCGAGAACCGAGACCCGCTCGTGACCGAACATGCGGAACAGCCAGAGGGCCCGCGCCGCGCCCGAGAAGCGCCCCTGGCTGTAGAAGACGAGATGCTCGTCGGTGATCCCCAGCTTGCGGACGTAGGCTTGGAACGCCTCGGGGGAGCACACGGTGTCGTGGAGCGGGCTGTCGGGATCAGTGACTCGGCGGAAGTCGAAGAAGCGTGCGCCGGGGAGGTGCCCGCTCGCGTAGCCGGCGGCCGGGCTCTTCGGACCTTCGTAGCGCAGCGCCCAGGACGCGTCGATCACGACGGGCGGACCCTCGCCCTCCAGGGCGGCGGCGAGCTCGCCGGGGCTGACGAGGGGACCGAACGAGGGCGAGGAGCTGGCCATGGGACCTCTTGAGCTGAGAGCGTTGATGGGAAGGCAAGCTATGGCGGGGTGTCTTGGGAGGGCAAGCGAAGCAGCTCCCGTTTGCCCGACATCGGGGGCGAAGGATACATTCGCGCTACTCACCCTTCGTGGCGCCCCATGCCCCAAGCCGCGCCCCCGCGACTCCCCACAGATCAGGCGGCCGACCCATGGAACTCCTGAAGTCTCACAACCCTGCCACCGGTGACCTGGTCGGCGAGGTGCCCATCACCCCGGTCGACCAGATTCCGAGCTTCGTGGCCCGGGCCCGATCCGCACAGCCCGGGTGGGAGGCCCTGGGAGCCCAGGGCCGGGCCAACGTGCTCAGGCAAGCCGCCGAAATCTTCGCCGAGCGGGCCGAAGAGCACGGCCGTCTCATGAGCGCCGAGATGGGGAAGCCCCTCAAGGAAGCCACCGGCGAGGCGAAGTCCCTGAGCCGCATGGACCACGAGCTCCAGGAGATGATCGACGCCCTGGAGCCGGAGGTGGTGGAGGACGGTCGGCTCCGCTCCACCGTCTACCGGGATCCCCTGGGCGTATGCGCCGCCATCACACCGTGGAACTTCCCCATGGCCATGCCGTCGTGGATGGTCCTGCCCGCCCTCATGGCCGGGAACACCGTGGTCTTCAAGCCCTCGGAGGAGACTCCCCTCTCGGGCCAGGCCTATGCCGATGCCCTGAACCAGGTGCTCCCCGACGATGTGCTCCTGGTGGTTCACGGCGCCGATGCCCAGGGGAAGTCCCTGGTTCGCTCCGACGTGGACATGATCGCGTTCACGGGATCGAGGGAGGTGGGCAAGCACATCCTCCGGGAGGCCAGCGGGGATCTCAAGCGCGTGGTCCTCGAGCTGGGAGGGAAGGACCCCCTGGTCGTCCTGGCCGACGCCGACGTGGAGGCCGCAGCGAAGTTCGCCGCATGGAATTCCTTCCGGAACGCCGGCCAGGTGTGCGTGGCCACGGAGCGCATTTTCGTCATGGACGACATCGCCAAGGAGTTCGAGGAGGCCCTGGGCCGGGTGGCGTCGGCCATGAAGCTGGGCAGCGGCCAGGAGGACCCGGACGTGGGCCCCATGGTGAACGCCCGCCAGCGGGATCACGTCCTGGCCCAGCTACAGGCGGCGGTGGAGGCGGGCGCACGAGTGGTGGCTGGGGGCGACGGGCATCGGGACAACTTTGTCACCCCCACGGTCCTCGCCGACGTGACCGACGACATGGACATCGCCACCAGGGAGACCTTCGGCCCGGTGGCCTGCGTGACCCGGGTGTCGTCCGAGGACGAAGCCGTGGAGCGGGCCAACGACACCCGCTTCGGCCTGGGAGCCGTTGTCTACGGCGGCGACGAGGAAAAGGCGGGTGCCGTGGCACGACGTCTGAAGGCGGGGATGGTGGGAGTGAACCGTCCCCCGGGGGGTGCCGTGGGCACTCCCTGGATCGGCGCCCGTGAGAGTGGCTTCGGCTTCCACAAGGGAAAGGACGGCCACCGCCAGTTCACCCAGACTCGGGTCGTGACCCACAAGCTGTAGGGCGCTCCAGCGCTGTCCCGGCCGTGCCCACCCTGGACCTCCGGCTGGGCAAGCCATGTGCCTCGAACGGCCGCATGGGTTTATGCTCCGCCTCTTCCTGTCACGCTTCGACACCCGCGCCATTCGCCTCGTGGGGTGCAGGACTTGCCAAGGACCGGTCGCGAAGCTCGAAGCGGAGGAAGGGTGATGCTTGAACAGCACCCCAGACATCGTTCCGAGAAGCGAAGGAGAACACGGCTGGTGTACTCAAAGGGGAGTGAAGGACGACGCCGCAAGAAGCTATGGTGGGGGGCTGTAGTCTCGTGCGTCCTGCTCTTGCCCCTGCCCACGAAAGCTCAAGAGCTTTTC
>PWLA01000209.1 GCA_003559555.1 Gemmatimonadota bacterium
CCGCGAGGTCCGTGGGAATCCAGAAGACGGGCGGCCAGCGCCGGAATGAAACTGAAGGCCACGAAGAGGGAGGCCAACAGGGTGAGTCCCACCACCACCGCCAGGGGCAGGTAGTAGATCCTGAGCTCCCCCTGCAGGTACAGGAAGGGCACGAACACGATGCAGGTGGTGGCGGTGGAGGCCAGAATGGGAAGCACCACCTCCCGGGCCCCCTCCTCCGCCGCCTCAACGGGCGGCGATCCCTGCTGCCATCGCCGGTAGATGTTCTCCAGCACCACGATGGAGTTGTCTACGATGAGCCCGAACCCCAGCGCCAACCCCATGAGGGTGAGCAGGTTCAGCGACAGCCCCCCGAAGTAGATGAGGTTCAGGGCAATGAGGATGGAGAAGGCAATGGTGGCGAAGACGATCCCGGCGCTCCGGAACGATCGCAGAAAGGCCAACAGGACCAGGAAGATGACCACCGCGGCAGCGGCGGCCCGGTTCCGCAGATCGGTGAGCTGCGTCTGGATCTCCTCGCTCTGGTCAAAGTTGAGGATCATCTCCGAGCCCGGCGGATTCAGCGCCTGGAGCTCGTCCACCCGCTCCCGGACCCGCTGGGAGAGACGCACCAGGTTGGCCCCGCGCTCGTTGATGATCCGGAAGCTCACCGCCGGCGACCGGTTGATCCGGAAGTGTGAGGTGGGGTCCTCGAAGGTGTCGCGGATCACCGCCACGTCGTCCACGCGCACCGGATAGCCCCAGTCTCCCGGCAGGATGGCCTGCCGGATTTCCTGGGCGTCACCGGGACGGGTGCGGATCGTCACCGCCCACTCCCGTTCGCCCGACCGCACGCTGCCGGCCTCCCGGACCATGTCCAGGTCCTGGAGCGCCTGGATGACGGAGGCCGGCTGAAGCCCCAGCGACGACACCCGGTCCGGATCCAGCTCGATCTCCAGGAGCCGCCGCCGCCCTCCGGCCACCGTCACGTCGCTGACCCCGTCGAGCTGGAGGAGCTCCGGCACCACCTCCTGGTCCAGGTGCAGCCGCAGGGCCTCCAGGAGGAAGGGTCCGGTGAAGGTGTACTCCAGGAAGGGCCGACTCGCCTCCTGCTCGAACTCCCGGGGCACGTAGGGCGTCACCGTGGGAGGCCGTACGCCCTGGGGCAGCTCCTCCTCCAGCGCCGTCATCCGCTCCGAGAGCTCCAGGCGCACGAAGTCCATGTCCACGTCGCGATTGAACTCCACCCGGATGCTGGCCTGTCCCTCCTGGGTGGTGGAGGTGATGCGCTCCACGCCCCTGATCTGCTGGATGGTGGCCTCCACCGGCGAGGTGGCGTGGGCCTCCACCGTCTCCGGCGACGCCCCCGGCCAATTCAGGCTCACGGTGAGCTGAGGGAAGCTGGCGTCAGGCAGGAGCTCCAGGGGCAGGTTCTGCCACGCGGCCACGCCCAGGAGCCCCACCGAGATGTAGACCATGGCCACCGCCACCGGCCGGCGAATGGAGAGTCGGATCATGGGGGCGGCTCCCGGCTGGAGACTCCCGACGCCCCGCCACCGGCCAATCCCGGCGCCATCCCCGAACGGCGTCCCTCCCACCCCTCCGGCGCCACCGCCGTCTCGCGACGGCCGGCCAGGGCGGTACGGAACTCCTCGAAGACCGAGAAGAGCACCGGCACCACGATGAGAGTCAGCAGGGTGGCCACCAGCAGACCCCCGATGACGGCGATGGCCAGCGGGGCCCGAAGATCCGCTCCTCGACCGATCCCCATGGCCATGGGCGTGAGGCCCAGCACGGTGGTGACCGTGGTCATGACGATGGGACGCAGGCGGATCAGGCCGGCTTGAACGATGGATTCCCGGAGGGCGCCGCCCCGCTCCCGGGCCTGCACGATGAAGTCCACCTTCACGATGGAGTCGTTCACCACGATCCCCACCAGGATCACCATTCCAATGAGGGACATGGTGTTCAGCCCCTCGCCGGCCACCAGGAGACCCAGGACCGCCCCGATGACCGCCAGGGGCACCGCCGCCAGGATCGTCACCGGGTGCACGAACGACTCGAATTGCGCCGCCAGGATCATGTACACCAGAATCAGCGCCAGGCCGAAGGCGAAGGCCAGATCCCTGAACGACCGGCGCATCTCCTCGTTCTCCCCCCCCACCTCCACCCGCAGGTCCGACGGCACCACGCCGGCGGCCAGCACCGATTCCACCTGCTGGATGGCCCCGTCGAGCCCACCGGAGCCCACATCGGCCAGCACGGTGACCACCCGGCCCTGGTCCTCCCGCCGGACCTCCGCCGGCCCCAGCGTTTCCTCGACCCGGATCAGGTTCCGCAGCGGCACCCCTCCCGTCTGGAGCCGCTCCAGGGTGTTCCGGTCATAGCGGAGCTCGTCGGGGAGGCGCACCATGACCGGTACCTTCCGGTCGAAGGTGATGAACTCGGTGGCCAGCATGCCCCGCATGCCGTGCTCCACCGCGTCGGCCACGTCCCGGGAGCGAAGACCGTAGCGTGCCGCCTCCTCTCGGAGGATCTCCACGGCGAACTGGGGATGACCCCGCTCGGTTCCCACCCGGAGGTTCGTGATCCGGTCGGCCGACGCCAGCCGTGCCACCAGGTCGTCGGCGTAATCCATGGCCAGGTCCAGGTCCTGACCCCGCACCCGGACGGCGATGTCGGCGTCGGATCCCCCCAGGAGCTGTCCCAGGGCGGTGGCCTGTCCCGTCTGGATGGTCACCGTCGCCTCGGAGGCCGCCCGGTTCACCGGGCCCCGGACCCGCTCCAGCACCGGAGGCGTGGGAGCCCCGTCCACCAGCCGCACCTGGAACTGGGCCGTGTGGAGCCCCGAGGGGTCCTCCGAGGAGGCGAACTGGCGCACGTCCCGCCCCACGTGTCCGAAGACGGCGGCCACGTCCGGGTCGTCCAGGAGGACCTGCTCCACGGCCCGGGCCACCTCGTTGGTCCGGTCCA
>PWLA01000277.1 GCA_003559555.1 Gemmatimonadota bacterium
CCGCGCTTGTGTCGGAGAAGACCTTGGGAGACCCCGAGACTCCTCTGCCCTTTGTCCACCCTATGATCGATGTGGCGAGCGACGGAACCTTCCGACTGGTCGACCTCCGCCCTGGGCTTCAAGAAGGGGTAGCGGTTCTGAGTGCTCGCGGGGAATTGGAGGCGAGAGTCGGCCGCTGGGGCGACGGACCGGGCGAGTTGAGTGATAACATGATGGGGGTTGCCCTCGACCGGGGGGATTCGGTGGTTGTCGTCCACTTCCACCGACAACTGGGACAACGGATTCACCTGTTCGACTCATCAGGAGAGCTCGTCCGGACGTTTCGACCGGAGGGAACGATCCCACGTCAACGGCGAATACTGCGCCTCTCGGATGGCCGCTTTCTCATGAACTATGTGGAGCGTTCTGAGGACGGACGTCTCGTCCCGCCTCTCCACGTCTATTCACCTGAAGGGGAGCGCGTATGCTCTTTTGGGACCGACGCAGATGAACCGAGGGTTGCAGCCCCGTCCCCTGAACCGCAGGCTCCAGGAACCCAGGAGGAACGAGAACGCGAGCGGTTGCTGAGGGAGAGATGCGCTCTTGCTGTCGACTCCCGGGACCACATCTGGACCAATCGTCACGGAAGCTATGAACTGCAGCTCTGGGAGCCATGCGGGGAGCGTCCCCTGAGGGTCCTGCGCCGTGTCGGCACCTGGCTCGAGCCTACGCAACTGGATGAGTACCTGAGCCTCCCCCGCTTGAATCGGCCGCCTCGGCCACTTGCGCTCACCATCGACCCTCGCGACCGCCTGTGGGTCTTTGTATCCGGCTGGTCCGCGGAGTCGGACTCGGGGTGGTCTACCCGGATCGAGGTTGTTGACCCGACTGATGGGTCGATCGTAGCAACAGGGGAGCTGGACGAGCGAGTGTTCGAAACAAGTGGCCACGTCCTCTACAGTCTGGAAGAGCACGAATTGGGATTCGTGTTCCTCCGGATCTGGTCCAAGCACCTGCGAGAACTTGAGGGTAGGGGGACGAGATGACCGCCGGCACGCAGAGATCCCAACAGAGATCCCAACTGGGGTGTGGCCGGCTCCGGGCCGCCTGACGGCGCCTCTTGGGCCCAGCCGCCCGTTGGGACGCGGGGCAGGCGCAGCCATGGGGGTTCAGAACAGAGGGATGACGTTCTCGCGTTGCCGCGCTTCTGTTGAGGTCACCCACCGTGGTGCTCGGCGATCTCCTCCTCAGCCAGTCTGAGGAAGCGCGCCGCATTGTTGTAGAGGATGTCGCGCTTCTGCTCTAAACTCAGGAAGGGAGCCTCCTCGATCACGGCCACCGCCCGCTCGACCGCTCCGGGCCAGACCATCTGGTCCGATCCGAACATGACGCGGTCCCCGAAGCCTGCCTCCACGATGGTCCGAAGGTAACGGTAGAATTCCGGGCGCGGCTGCTGGTAGACGATGATGCCCACGTCCACGTAGACCTGCGGGTGTGTGTAGAGCACGGCGAGCAGGTCGTCAAGCATCGGATAGCCCGCATGCGCGAGGTACACGCGGAGCCGAGGGTGCCGAACGAGCACCTCCTCCATGGTGAGCGGGCTGTGGAGCCGTGCGCGGTAGCCCGTCGCCCCGAGGTAGACGGCTCCCGGCGGTCCGGGGCCGACGTGGATGCCGACCGGGATGTCCAGCTCTTCGGCCAGCGCCCAGTACGGATCCATTCGTTCGTCATCCGGGGCGATTCCTGCGTACTGGCTGATGACTTCCCCCAGCACGTCGAGTCGGCCCTCCGCGTGCAGGCTGCGCAGCGAATCAGTGGAGAAGTCGGCGCCGTCAGCGCCGAACTGGAGGACGAGCCCGGGGATGAACCGGCCCGGGGCGGCCGCCATCCACCGGGCGATGCGGTCCGGCTCCTCCCCACTCAGCACCCCCACCATGTTCAGTCGCTCCATCACGTCGATGGTCTGGTTCATCAACTCGTCATCCGTCATGGGCGACCACATGGGATCCGGGCAGGGAGGTTCTCTTGCGAGATCGCCGAACAGCTCACCGAAGGGCCGGATCGGATCCCAGGCCGGAATCACCATGTGAGCGCACTTGCCCTGGGGTGGGGGGCCGTGGTGATCGGCCGCGACTGCGTGGAGATGCATGTCGAGGATGGGCAGACGTTGCTGAGCGGCCAGGAGGGTTGGCGCCAGGGACAGGGCCAGGCACAGAATGGCAGCTTTCATGAGGATCTCCTCGTGCATCGCTCCGGGGGGGTGCAACCGGCTCGCACACCACGATCTCCCTGGTTCATGGGGCAAAGTGGATCGTGCCTGCGTAGGTGAGCGTGCTGAGACCGGTCGTGAGGTCAACGGCCCCCTCGAACTGGAGAACGCCTCGGAGGCCCGAGAGCTCGCCGGTTCCGCCAGTGATCACGGCGCGACCCTCGTAGGCACCCACCGGACCGACGATCTCGCCGGTGTTGTTGGCCACGAGCTCCACCACGCCTTCTTTTCCTTCCACGGTGCATACGCAGGTCACCGTGAAGTGCGCGTTGAAGCTCCCGTTGGGGTGGATCACCACCCTCAGTTCGTCCTGCAGGTCTCCCGTCAGGGTACCGCCGGCCACACCCTGAGACGTCTGCTCCAGGATCGTGTTCGGACCGGCCTGCCGAACCTCGAGACCCAGCACGGCCGTCTGGTTGAAGGTTCCGGCGGCCGGCATGTGTGGTGATGCCGCCATTGCGGCCGCCTGAGCGCTGACCTCCGGCGTCTGGTCGCCGGGCATGTGGGCGGGCCCGGTAACGTCACCCGCAGAACAGCCTGCCAGGAGGGCCGAGACCAGTGTGAGCGCCATTACTTGGTACGTGCGTGACATTGTGACCTCCGTTGTCGCCGCCTGGGCAGCGGCTTTCGGTTGAGGAATCCATCGCGCATCGGTGCGCGAAGGGCTTCATCCCCTACCTGTGTCAAAACTCCGGTGGAGCCG
>PWLA01000039.1 GCA_003559555.1 Gemmatimonadota bacterium
ACGGGTGCGAACAGACATTCATCGGGCCGAAACATCCCGCATTTGAACGCTACAACCCGGAGTGAACCGTGAACTTTGATCTGGCAGAGGCACTCCAGGTCCTGGAGCGGACGCCCAGCGTCCTGCACTGGCAGCTGGCCGATCTTTCCGAAGCGTGGACACGACACAATGAGGGCCCGGATACCTGGAGCCCCTTCGATGTCGTGGGCCACCTCATCGATGGCGAAGAGAGAGACTGGATGGTCCGGGCGCGGATCATCCTGGATCAGGATCCCGACCGCCAGTTCGAGCCATTCGACCGATTTCGGCATCTGCGCGTGAACCGGGGAAAGACGCTCGACGAGCTCCTGGAACGCTTCGCACATCTTCGGGAGAGGAATCTGAAGGAGCTGAAGGCCCTGAGGCTGACGCGGGACCAATTGCAGCTCACGGGCCAGCACCCGGAACTGGGCGCGGTCACCCTCGAGCAGCTCCTGGCGACGTGGGTGGCCCACGACCTGGGGCACCTGGCCCAGATCGCTCGGGTGATGGCGAGACGGTACCGCGACGCCGTGGGGCCCTGGGAGGCCTACTTGCCCGTCCTCCACCGCTGAGCCGCGCGGGCCGCCTCTCTACCAGGCGCCTTCCGGGCGCCTTCCCACCGGAACGTCAGCTCAGTGCGGCGGCGATCCGTCGGAAGACCTCCAGGTTCTCCTGGAAGACGTGGATGGCCCCGAAACCCCGGTCGGCCGAGTTCACGGCGATCACCACGCCGGACTGGCGGTCGACGTAGACGTACTGCCCATAGATCCCCCGGGCGAAGAACTCGCCGGGACGGGCGTCAGCGGGAACCCACCACTGGTACCCGTACTGGATGTTCAGGCCGGTGGTGTTGGCCGAGGGCGCAGTGGACTCCCGGACCCACTCTGCGGGCACGATCCCCCGGTCCTCCCACTGGCCGTCCTGCAGGAAGAGCTGGCCGAAGCGGGCGTAGTCCCGGGTGGTCATGTTCAGGCCCCCCAGGACGAAGGCCACGCCGTACCCGTCGGTCAGGTAGTAGGCCTGGCTCTCGATGCCGAGGGGGCCGAGCAGCCGCTCTCCCATCAGCTCCACCGCGCTGCGCCCGGTAGCGCCCCGGATGACCATCCCCAGGACGTGGGTGTCGATGGACACGTACTGCCACCGCTCACCCGGAGGCCGCTCCCGCTCGGTGATCCCCTTCGCGAACGCGTCCATGGATCCCCCCAGCGCGAGGACCCGGCCCATCCGGTTGATGTCCGAGTTGAAGTCGAAGTAATCCTCGTTGAAACGGACGCCGCTGGACATCTGGAGCACCTGGCGGATGGAGACCCCGTCGTACCCGGAGCCCGCCAGCTCCGGCACGTAACGGGTCACCGGCGCGTCGATGTCGCTGATGGCGCCTTCCTCGAGGAGGATCCCGAAAAGAGCCGAGAGGAAGGACTTGGCCACCGACCAACTGATCCGGCGATCCTCGGGGAGGGTGCCCAGGAAATAATCTTCATGCACCACGGTGCCGTCCTTCAGGACGACGATCCCGGTGACCCATCGCTCCTCGACCCACTCCGAGACATCGGGGATGGGACGAAGGTCCACGGGCAGCTGGGAAGCGGACGCGGCGCCCAGGGGGATCTCCGCGTGGAAGAAGAGCTCGTCCATCCCGCTGAAGTTGGCGACGATCCGGTCCTCGTCGAAGAGCGCGTTGACCGTCAGCAGACGCTGGACGTCGGGCCACTTCCACGCGGCTCCGGCGGCCACCAGCAGGAGGAGGGCCACCAGGCCCCGGAGGCCCCATCGCAGGAACGGTTTCATGGGTCGCTTACCATCGCATGGCGTGCCAGGACGAGTGAGGGCGGACGACGAACCGCCGCCGATTTTCACATGAGAACGGCTTCACCCCGAACTCAATCTCGAGTTAGTTGCAGTACCGGACGACGGGATCGACATTCGTCCCGCTGAGCGGGCTCAAAGTCGATCCCGTCCTCCGCCAGGCCGGACGCGATCGGCATTCGTCCCGGTTTGCGGGTTCAATCTCGATTTCGTTTCGTGGTCCGGCAACCATGTCGACATTCAGTCCGCCTGTGGTTCTCCCCCGGACGTGCCGTGTTGAACCGGGAACTCGGGCCTGATCCCGTGGGTCTGATGAAGTGCCCGGCTGCGATCCGGACCCCTGGATGAAGTCGGATCCGGGCACGAGAATGTAATGTGAGCGGCGTTCCCCGATCCGGATCCCGCGGGGGCTGGAATCGCTCTCTCCGGCGATGCCGGGTCTCTTCCATAGACCGATCGGAACGGAAGCAGACCGATCGGAGCGGAAGCGCACCCGTCGGTGGGGTAGCGACTTCCGGAGCGGGTGATGGCTTGCGACTTCCGGAGCGGGTGATGGCTTGCGACTTCCGGAGCGGCTGGTGGGCTTGCGACTTCCCGAGCGGGTGGTGGCTTGCGACTTCCGGAGCGGATGGCCGGGTGCTCTTCTCCCACGCCTTTGAGGGCCGAGGGCATTGAGAACGGCGAAGAAGACGGAACCCGGAGCTTCGCCTTCGCACGGCCGGTCGGGTCCTTCGACCGTGCCAGCCTGCGGGAGGTCCGGCTGCGGCGGGGGGCTTCGGTCCTGGCCACCCAGTCTGCCAGGGAAGTGGGGGCGGTCCCGCCACACCGTTGTCGGAAGCGGTGTCGAGTGAGCAGACGGCCCGTGGCGGCCTCCAGATCCGCTGCGATGCAGATCAGCCCCCCCTGCTCGTGGTCCGCGATCCCAGGTCGGGCCGGATCCTTTCGATGGCGCGTGGGGGAGAGGTCACCCTTCCCCGTTCCCCCTCGACCGCCCTGGCGTTCATCGTCTCCCATGGTGTGAGGAGCTGGACGGAGCTTCGTCGGCCCGAGTAGCTTGGAGGTCCGAACGTTCGAGGCGCACGTCTCTCCACCCCCCTCCGCCCATGATCTCGCTC
>PWLA01000249.1 GCA_003559555.1 Gemmatimonadota bacterium
CGGGAGGGCGCCCCGGGTGCCTTCCCCGAACACGAGCCCGGGAGCTGAGGAAGCCATGGAGTTCTATGTGCACATCGACGGCGAGCGGATGAAGGTGAAGGTGGAGAACGGCCGCTGCCTGGTGGACGGCGAGGAGGTGGACGTGGCCATCGCCCCCGGCAACGGCACCCCCATGCGGAGCGCCTCGGCCCAGGGGCGGTCGCTGCGGATCCGCCCCCGGAGGGAAGGGAAGGGGGACTGGCGCCTGGATGTGGAGGGAACACAGTACCAGGCGCTGGTTCTTGACCCCGGTCAGGAGGCGATTCGGAAGGCGCGCCAGGCGGCAGGTGTGAGCTCCGGCCCGGCGCCGCTCCGGGCGCCCATGCCCGGTATGGTGGTCCGGATCGAGGTGGCTGAGGGCGACGAGGTGGAGGTCGGCGACGGGGTGGTCATCGTGGAGGCCATGAAGATGGAGAACGAACTCCGGGCCCCGGCGCCGGCCCGGGTCCGGTCCATCGCGGTGGAGGAAGGGATGGCGGTGGACAAGGACCAGATCCTGGTGGAGTTCGAGCCCCTGGAGCCGGGCGCCGGGACGGGCTCGTCGGAGCCCGATGCCGAGGAGGGGGAAGGGACGTGAGCACGAGCAGCGATACGAACAGCGATATGAGCAGCGAGGGGACGATGCCTAAGAGACCGTCCGGGGAGCGGGCCGACTCCCGCCGGCAGGGGTCCGAGGAGCTGGATCCCGCCGGCCGCACCGACTCGGGACTCCCGGTCCGGGAGGTCTACCGGGCCCGGGAGGTGGCGCTGGACCCGGATCGGGACCTGGGCGAGCCGGGAGCCTTCCCCTTCACCCGGGGCGTGTATCCCAACATGTACCGGGGTCGGCTCTGGACCATGCGGCAGTACGCCGGGTTCGGGACGGCCGAGGAGACGAACCGGCGCTACCACTACCTGCTGGAGCGGGGTCAGACGGGCCTGTCGGTGGCCTTCGACCTGCCCACCCAGATGGGGTACGATTCGGACCACCCCATGGCCGCCGGCGAGGTGGGACGTGCCGGAGTGGCCATCGACTCCATCGACGACATGCGGACTCTCTTCGACGGGATCGACCTGGCGGAGGTCAGCACCTCCATGACCATCAACTCCACGGCGGCCATCCTCCTGGCCCTCTATATTGCGGTGGCCGAGGAGAAGGGGGCCGATCGGGCGGAGCTGGCCGGGACGATCCAGAACGACATCCTGAAGGAGTACATTGCCCGGGGGACGTACATCTACCCGGTGGATCCCTCGCTTCGGCTGATTTCCGACACCATGGCCTTCTGCGCCGACGAGGTGCCCCGCTGGAATACGATCTCCATTTCGGGATACCACATCCGGGAGGCCGGGGCCACGGCGCCCCAGGAGGTGGCCTTCACCTTTGCCAACGGGCTGGAGTACGTGCGGCGGGCGGTGGATGCGGGGATCGAGGTGGAGGCCTTCGCGCCCCGGCTCTCCTTCTTCTTTGCCGCCCACAACGACTTCTTCGAGGAGATCGCCAAGTTCCGGGCGGCCCGGCGCCTCTGGGCCCGGCTCATGCGGGAGCGCTGGGACGCCTCGGACCGGGCCTGCCGGCTCCGGTTCCACACCCAGACCGGGGGCTCGACCCTCACCGCCCAGCAGCCCCGCAACAACGTGGTTCGGGTCACCACCCAGGCCCTCTCGGCGGTGCTGGGAGGCACGCAGTCGCTCCACACCAACGGGTACGACGAGGCGTTGTCGCTACCCTCCGAGGAGGCGGCCGAGATCGCCCTTCGCACCCAGCAGATCCTGGCCTACGAGTCGGGAGCGGCCCGGACGGTGGACCCGCTGGCGGGCAGCTACTTCGTGGAGGACCTCACGAACCGGATCGAGGAGGAGGCCCGGCGCTACCTGGCCGAGATCCAGGAGCGGGGGGGCGCGGCCGAGGCCGTGGCCTACATGCAGGACGAGATCCACCGGGCCGCCTACCAGGTCCAGATGGAGGTGGAGTCCGGAGAGCGAACGGTGGTGGGGGTAAACCGCTTTCAGGCCAAGGACCAGGCGGCTGCCGGGATGGACCGGACCGACTACTCCGGGCTGGAGGAGGAGCAGCAGACGCAGGTGCAGCGGTTCCGGGAGGGGCGGGAAGGGGCGCCGGTGGAGGGGGCGCTTTCAGCACTCCGGGGCGCGGCCGCCGGGGGGGAGAACCTCATGCCCCTCATCATCCGGGCGGTGAAGGCCCGGGCCACCCTGGGGGAGATCTCCGACGCCCTCCGGGAGGAGTGGGGCACGTACCGGCCCCGGGGATGAGGGCCCCGCTCCCGGCCCACTCCGCCCCCGGTTCACCGGAGAGGGCGATGCGTTAGATTTACCGGCTGGACAGGGCATCCGGTGGAGGAGGGACTCCGGAACTGCCCGTGTATGCGCCCAGCCGCGCCCGTCCCCTGTACGGACACGAGAGACGATATGCCCACATACGAGTACCGGTGCCCCCAGGGGCACGAGTTCGAGAAATTCCAGCGAATGAGCGACGACCCCGTGGCCCCGTGCCCCGAGTGCGGGAAGGAGGCCGAGCGGCTCCTTTCCGGTGGCGGAGGCTTCCTCTTCAAGGGTGAGGGGTTCTACATCACCGACTACCGCTCCGACTCGTACCGCAAGGCCCAGAAGGCCGAGCGCGAGGCGGCCAACGGGAAGAAGGGGGGCTCCGGTGCAAAGGATTCCTCCTCCTCGGCCGGCTCCGGAAAGGAGTCCGGCTCCGGAAAGGAGTCCGGTTCCGGGAAGGAGTCCGGTTCCGGAAAGGGGTCCGGCACCGACGCTTCGAAGGGAGACTGAGGGGGCCATGGCCCACGACCAGATCCGATCGCTCCTGGAGGGGGTCCTCCGGGAGATGGGGGTCGAGGACCCGGAGGTGCACCTGGAGCGGCCCCGGGATCCGTCCCACGGCGAC
>PWLA01000321.1 GCA_003559555.1 Gemmatimonadota bacterium
AGGGACATCACGCGGCAGCGTACGGAGGAATCGCCCGCCTGGCTTCCCCGGTTCCGGGACGGCTCCGTGGTTCGCTTCATGAACCAGTGGGAGTTCTCTCACCCACCGGAGACTCCGTGGGGCCCCCTCCGGATGGTCTATCTCCAGTACGCCAGCGATCCCATCACCTTCTTCGATCCCGAGATCTTCTATCGGAGTCCGGCCTGGTTGGACGAGCCCCGGGCCCCCGACGTCTCCGAGAAGGTGCGATGGTACCCGCTGGTGACCGCCCTGCAGCTCCTGGGGGATCTGGCCATCGCCGACGGGTCCCCGGCGGGATACGGTCACGTCTTCGCCGCCGAGCACTATATCGACGCCTGGATCGCCGTCACCGATCCCCCGGGATGGAGCGACCAGGAGATCCACCGGCTCAAGGAACAGCTGGGGGAAGAGGGCTGACCCGACCAGCCGGTGCCCGACGTAGCCCTCACAATCCTCCCATTGACAGACCCGATCAGGAGACGACCACATGATGCAGCCAAGTCCGAAGCAGGGCCTCTCCACGAGAGGGGTATGGGGAGGGAAGGCGGCCTCCGCACCGGAAGGCGCGACCGTCATGCCGGTCTTCCACGGGGTGACCTTCGCCTACGAGGATCTGGACGAGTGGCGGCAGGTTGCCGAGGGAACTCGGCCCGGGCACATCTACTCCCGAAACACGAACCCGACGGTCCAGGTCTTCGAGCGCACGATGCAAGCGCTGGAAGGGACGGAGGCCGCCACGAGCTTCGCCACCGGCATGGCTGCCATCAGCAACACCTTCTTTGCCCTGCTTTCGCCCGGTGACCGGGTCGTGAGCATTCGGGACACCTACGGAGGCACGAACCGGATCCTCACCGAGTTCCTGCCCGAGTGGGGGGTGGAGGTGACGTTGTGCGCCACCGAAGACCACGAGGCGATGGAGCGGGAGATCGGCCGGGGATGCACGGCCGTGTACCTGGAAACCCCCACGAACCCCACCCTCAAGATCCTGGACGTCGCCAGGCTGGCCCGATCCGCAAAGGAAGCCGGCGCCCTGGTGATGGTGGACAACACCTTCGCGACCCCGATCAACCAGCGGCCCCTGGAGCTGGGCGCTGACCTGGTCCTGTACAGTGCCACCAAGTTCCTGGGTGGACATTCCGACGCCATGGGTGGGGCCGTGCTCGGCGCTCGTTCCCTGGTGGAGCGGATCTTTCGCTACCGCGAGATCAACGGCGCCTCACTGGATCCGAACTCCGCCTTCCTGTTGAGCCGCGGTCTGGCGACCCTCGAGCTCCGGATGGAGCGGCACAACCGGAACGCGCAGCGGGTGGCGGAGTTCCTCGTGGGCCATCCGGCCGTGGGAGATGTCTTCTATCCCGGGCTTCCCTCACACCCGGGCCACGATGTGGCCCGCGAGCAGATGAGCGGGTTCGGTGGGGTGCTGGCGTTCTCACTCCGGGACGAAGGGCCACCTGACGAGGGCCGTCTCCACGACCGGATCGGGAGGTTTCTGGGCGGGCTTCGGTTGGCGCACCGGGCAGCCAGCCTGGGATCGGTCGCCACCCTGGTGGGGCCTCCGAGCGTGACGAGCCATGTGGAGCTCACGCCGGAAGGGCGCGCCCGAGCGGGGATCCCGGAGTCGCTCATCCGCTACTCCGTGGGGATCGAAAACGCGGAGGACCTGATTCGCGACCTGGACGGGGCTTTGCAGGAAGCGACAGACTCCTAAAGCTCCAGCTCCCAGTCCTCGGCCACCAGGTTGGCCCCGTAGCTGTGGTGCGGCTTGGAGCGGATCCGACGGTAGCCCTCCCGCTGGTAGAGCTTCCGGGCCGCGTGCAGCAGGCTGTCGGTCCAGAGGGTGATGGCCCGGTAGCCGGCATGCCTGGCGAAGCGGGTGCATTCCCGCACGAGCTTCCCCCCGATTCCCAGCCCGCGGGCACCAGGCTCCACCAGGAGGAGCCGGAGTCGGGCCACCCCGGGTCGCCGCCGGTCCCGGACGAGCATGACCGAGCCCACCCGCTCCCCGTCCCGTTCGGCGATCCAGCACCGTTCCCGCTCGGGATCGAACCCCGCGGCGAACCGGGAGACGATCCCGGCGACCAGGCCCTCGAAACGCTCGTCCCAGCCATACTCCTGGTGGTAGAGAACGCCGTGGCGGTGGACGATCCAGCCCAGGTCTCCGGGGCGGTGAAGGCGCACCAGATAGGACATCGGCCGCTCCTCAGGTTCGCCCAGGGCCCGTGAGATCGAGGCCATGCCGTCCACCAACGTCCTGCGCCGGTCCGGTTCGAGAGGCGATAGCAGTGTCGCCGCCTGGGCTCGAAGGGCGTGAGCCAGCTCCTCCACAGATTCCTCGCCGGCTGCGGTGAGGTGGAGGAGGCGCCGGCGACGGTCCTCCTCCGAACGGTTGCGCCGGAGGAGGCCCTCACCCTCGAGGGCCGCCAGGACCCGGCTCACATGGCTCTCATCCAGGTCCAGCTCACGGGCCAGGTCGCTGCCGGTGAGCCCCTCTTCGCCTGCCACCGCCAGCAGGATCCGAGCTTCGGAGGGGGAGAAGGAGGTCTCGGCCGGGAGGTTTTCCAGCAGCCTGAGGCGTCGCCGGTAGAACTGGGTGAAGGCGAGGGCGGCCTCGGCCTGGCGGCGGAGGAGGTCCGGGTCGGGGGCGTTGGGCATGGACGTGCCTCTGCCAGGGTGGGACGGGGCGGATTGGATACTTGCCATATACAAGCATATACATGTAAAAAGCAAGTATCTTGCCCAGGGCAGGTGCCTGGGGCCCGGATCAGTTCACTGCGGAAGTGCGTCCTCCTCTTCCCCCCGGGAGAGCTCCCGCCGGAGCCAGGCGCTGGCCACCACCCAGTCCCGCTCCACGGTGGCAGTGGAGACCCCCAG
>PWLA01000154.1 GCA_003559555.1 Gemmatimonadota bacterium
CGGCGAGGACGCATCCCGGCGTCCGGGTCTTCCGTCATCACTCCGCACCGGTGAGGTGGAGGACGAGGAGAAGTGGGTGCCCTCGCGGATCAACCGGGAGGAGCTCTACGCCGACCTGGCCGATTCGTCCCAGGCCAGCGGGTACTACCTGACCATGGTGGCCCTCTCGTCGGTGGTGGCCAGCGCCGGACTCCTCCTGGGTGACGGCGCGGTGATCATCGGGGCCATGGTCATCGCCCCCCTCATCGGTCCCAACCTGGGGGTGGCGTTTGGGACCACACTGGGCGACCTGAGATTGGGGCGCGACGCACTTCTGGCCTCGGTCTACGGCGCGGCAGTGGCGTTCGCGGTGGCGCTGGCCGCCGGGGTGGCCCTCTCGGTGGATCCTGCAGGGAGCGAGATCGTGGGCCGAACTCGGCTCACCTACGAACACCTGGCACTGGCGCTGGCGGCGGGAGCGGCCGGGGCCATCTCCCTGACCCGGGGGGTCGGAACCGGGCTCGTGGGGGTCATGGTGGCGGTGGCCCTCCTGCCTCCGCTGGCAAACGCCGGACTCCTGTTGGGCGACGGTCACTGGCAGCCGGGCATCGGGGCATTGGTGCTGGTCGTAGGGAATGTGGTCTGCGTCAACCTGGCGGCGACCGTGGCGTTTCTGGCGCAGGGCGTGCGACCCAACACCTGGTGGGAGGAGGAGCGCCGGACCGGCGCCGTGTGGACGGCATCGCTTCTATGGGGTGGGCTCCTGGTCCTCCTCATGATCGTCATCTGGTTCGCCTGGGGCGGAGAGCCCGCGAGCACACCTGGTTGAGATGCGTGGGCGGCCCTGTGGGGGATTCCCCTACGGATTGGCGCGGAGGGTTCCCGACTGAGGATGGACATGGGAGTCACTACGATGAGGTGCGGGTCCGACGACACTCCGCTCGCCGTTCATGCCCATCAGACAAGGATGTTGCCATGCCTTCTCCGCCAGTGGATCTTGTGTTCCGACCTCGTTCATCGATGACTCGCCGCGGCGCTTCTGCCGCCGTGGCGCTGGCTTCCGGCCTCGTCCTGCTACTCTCGGCGTGCGGAGACCCGGACGCGGCCCCTCCGGCTGACGCTGAGCCCGCCCAGCAGAACTCCATCGTGGATGTGGCCCGGGCGGCAGGTCAGTTCAGCGACCTGCTCAGAGCGGTGGAGGCGGCCGGACTCACCCAGACGCTGGAGGAGGAGGGCCCGTTCACGGTCTTCGCCCCCACTGACGGCGCCTTTGCCGGACTGCCCGACGGCGTCCTGGAAGAGCTCATGGAGGATCCCGATGCCCTGGCCGACATCCTCCTCTACCATGTGGTCCCCGGCGAATACACGGAGGCGGAGCTGCGGGAGCTGAGCAGTCTTGAGACAGCCCAGGGAGGGTCGCTGGACCTCTCCGTGACGCGCGAGGGGCTCCTGATCGACGGTGCAAACATCCTCACCGCGAACGTGGGGGCTGCCAACGGAATCATCCACGTGATCACGTCGGTGCTGACGCCGTAGCTTCACGCAGGGTGTATCGCGGTGGAGGATGATCCTCCCGGGGCGCGGCGCAGAGGTTCGCAGGGAACCGGCGGCGCCCCCGGGCGGAGCCATGGGATAACTCTTGCGCCTTCGTGGCTTGGCTGTGCATATTGCCGACGCTGTGCGGTCGCCGCTCACGTTCGCACCCCGAGACTCCCATGCATCGTCCCTCCACCGGTCAATCGGCCGGGGGCTCCGCCCGCGGCTCTCTTCTTCTGGCGTTCATCCTGGCTACCCTCGTCGGGGGATCGGCCTACCTCCTTGTCGGCGACGACGCCCGAGCTTCGGCCCAGGGGAGTGCCTTCGGGTTCCGAAGCGGTGAACTGGTTCACGACTTCTCATACCGTGACATGGACGGGGTCCAGGGAGACCTTTCCGGGCTCCTGGCGGAGCACGAGGCGGTGGTGGTGGCACTTCGCACGACGGAGTGTCCGGTGTCTCGCCGCTACGGTCACCGGCTGGCCGAGCTGGAGCGCTCCTACGGGGAGCGGGGTGTGGCCTTTCTCTACCTCAGCGTGAGCAGCCAGGACACGCCCGAGAAGATCGCCGAGGACCGGGAGGTTTACGGCTTCAAGGGGCCCTACGTTGCGGACCCTGACGGCGAGATCGGACGCCTGCTGAACGCCCGGGTGTCTTCCGAACTCTTCGTCATCGACAATGCGCTGACCCTTCGGTATCGGGGCCCGGTGGACGATCAGTTCGGGATCGACTTCTCCAATCCCCGGGTTCGCAGCCAATACCTGGTGGAGGCGCTGGACGCCGTTCTGGCGAACCGATCGGTACCCACCCCCTCGGCCGAGGCGTCCGGCTGCTACCTGGACGTCGACGAGTCGGCGGTACCGACCCGGGAGGTGACCTTCCACAACCGGGTCAGCCGCATCCTGCAGGAAAACTGCGTGGCGTGTCACAGGGAAGGGGGGGTGGCGCCCTTCCGCCTGGACCGCTACCAGGAAGCCCACGGCTTCCGCCAGATGGTCCGCTGGGCTGTGGAGGAGGGTCGGATGCCCCCCTGGTTCGCCAGCCCCGAATACGGTCAGTGGGCCAACGAACGGGCCCTCTCGGAGGTGGACCGGGAGGATCTGCTGGCCTGGATCGACGCCGGAGGGCCGGAGGGAGATCCGTCCACCGCTGCCCGAGCGCTGCAGTACGTGGACGGATGGGACCTGGAGCGGGAGCCCGACGTGGTCTTCCAGATTCCTGAGCCCCAGGAAATTCCGGCAGAGGGCGTGCTGGACTACCGCTACGTTTTCGTGAAAACCGACTTCGAGGAGGACGTCTGGGTCACCGCCATGGAGCCGCGCCCCACGGCCATGGAGCAGACGCACCACATCATCGCCTACCTGCAGGGTCCTGACGACGAGCGTCGGGGGCCCTTCTTTGCCGGTTGGGCTCCGGGGGTGGGAGCCACGGTGTATCCGGAGGGCACCGCCAAACGGCTCCCGGCGGGCTCCTGGCTCATGTTCGAGCTTCACTACACCCCCAACGGCCGTGAGGCGGTGGACCGGACCCGCATGGGCTTCCTCCTGGCCGATGACCCTCCGGACCGGGAAATGCAGACCTCGGCGGTGGGCACCACGGACTTCCAGATCCCACCTCACGCCGAGGCCCACGAAGTGGTGGCCGAGCAGACCTTCTCCCGGCCGGGCGAGATCCACATGCTCCTTCCCCACATGCACCTCAGGGGAAAGGCGTTCCGGTACGAACTGGTGCGTGGTGACGGCTCGGAGGAGGTGCTTCTGGAGGTGCCCAACTACGACTTCAACTGGCAACTGTGGTACCGGCCCGCCGAGCCGATCCGGATCCAGCCAGGAGACGTGCTCCGGGGAAGGGCCTGGTATGACAACAGTGCCAACAACCCGGCAAACCCCGATCCCACCGTGGCGGTGGGATACGGTGAGCAGAGCTTCGAAGAGATGATGTTCGGCTTCTACGACTGGGCGCCGGCACCGGTGGAGCCACCCGCGGTGGCCCGGGTCGAGGGGGCCGACGACTCCCCCTGAGTCACTCCTTCGGCGTCCACTCCACCACCGCAGCGTGGCCCAGACTCTCCCGGTCCTTGGGAAGGTAGTCCCGGGCGACCCCCAACACCCGAAACCCCATGTGGAGCTGGAAGGAGAGGGTGGGGTCCCGGCGGTCGCCGGACACCACTTCCTGCACATATGCCTGCGGGCTGAGCCGGTGGGCCACCCGGTGGTAGCCGGAGATCCGGGCGCCGGCCCGGATTCGAAGCAGGCCGAGGCGACGGACGAGGGCCTCCCGGGCCCCGTAGAGGGCGCGCCCCACGCCCAAGCCTCGAACCTCCGGATGGACGGCGATGCCAGCGCCGTAGAGCGTATCCCCCTCGTCCAGGTCGTGGGTCGTGAGGTGGCCCCGGGCCGTGATCCGGGCCCAGCTCGCTTCGAGGGGGAAGGCCCCGGAAGGGATGACCAGTGACACGGCCAGTCCCACGATGCGACGGGATTCCCGCCCTACCGCCACCAACTGGCCCTCGGGAAACACCCGTTGGTGGGACCGCAGCTCCGGCGTCAGCCACGCGCCCTCCGGTCCGGAGACCCGGTGGGAGAGGCGGATGACGCCCGGGATGTCCTCCGGGCGGGTCACCCGGATCCGGAGCGAGGGATCCAGGCTCGAATCGCCGCCGTCCGGCTGATGGGGGTGGGGGCGAGGGCTCACCGGGGGGGCTCCGTTGACCTGACGGGGCCCCGGTGGGTATTCTGACCCGAGCCCCCTCCACACTCTTCTCTGGAATCCGTCATGCGCGCAATGTCTTCCGTTCGGTCCGTTGGACTGCTGGCTGTCCTCCTCTTCTTCCTTCCCGGTCCTGGTACCGATCTGGAGCGCGGTTCGTTCTCGGCGGCGCTGGCAGCCCAGGAGATCCCCCATCCCGACGAGGTCGTCGGGTTCGAGCTGGGATCCGACTATAATCTGGCCGACCTGTCGCAGCTTTACACCTACTACGAGGCCCTGGCCGAGGCCAGTCCCAGGGTCGTGAAGGAGGAGATCGGTCGCTCGGTGCGGGGTGAGCCCATGTATCTCCTCTACATCTCGTCGGAGGAGAACCTGGCTCAGCTGGATCGCTGGAAGGAGATCTCGGCGAGACTGGCCCGGGCTCGAGGCCTCTCCGACGACGAGGCCCGGGAGCTGGCCCGGGAAGGCAAGGCCATCGTCTGGATCGACAACGGTCTCCACTCCGCCGAGGTGGCCCACGCCCAGCACGCACCCCTTCTGGCTCATCACATGGCCACCGACGAGTCCGAGGAGGTCCGCCGGATCCGCGACGACGTGATCCTCCTCCTCATGCCCCAGATGAACCCCGATGGGCACGAGATCGTGGTGGACTGGTACCGGGGAGTGGCCCGCACCGACCACGAGTTCACCGCTCCCCCGGAGGTGTGGCACGAGTACGTGGGCCACGACATCAATCGGGACTGGTTCATGCTCCGGCAGGCCGAGTCCCAGGCGGTGGCACGGCAACTCTGGCACGAGTGGTACCCCCAGATCATCTTCAACCACCATCAGCACTCCCCGTTCCCCACGCGCATCTTCATCCCTCCCTTCGCCGACCCCCTCAACCCCCACATTCCCCCGCTGGTGGTCCGAGGCGTGAACATGGTGGGTGAGCATATGGCCAAGCGGTTTGAAGAAAAGGAGATGCCCGGTGTCATCTCAGGTGTCACATTCACCATGTGGTGGAACGGTGGAATGCGCACCGCACCCTATTTTCACAACCAGGTGGGGATCCTCTCCGAGGTGGCCCACCGGTATGCCTCACCCCGCTACCACGAGCCTGACGATCTGCCCGAGTCCATCCGGGCCGGGAGCCGCGAGGTTTCCATGACCGAGCCGTCCATCTTCTACGCCAATCCCTGGGAGGGGGGCTGGGCCCGGCTGGCCGATGCGGTGGAGTACCACTTCGTGGCCTCCATGGGCACCCTGGACATCGGCTCCAGGCTCCGGGAGGACTGGCTCTTCAACATCTATCGCATGGGATCGCACCAGATCCGGGACGGCTCGGAAGGCGGCCCCTTCGCCTACCTGATTCCCCCCGAGGACCAGTGGGACCGGGGCGAGGCCGTGGAGATGCTGAACGTGCTCCGACGCGGTGGAGTGGAGATCCACCGGGCCACCGAGACCTTCCAGGCCGACGGCCAGAGCTATCCTGCGGGGACCTACGTGGCATATGCGGGTCAGGCGTTCCGGGCCCACCTCATGGACCTCATGGAGCCCCAGGAGCATCCCCAGCGCGAGCTCTACCCCGGCGGCCCGCCTGAGCCCCCCTACGGCGGACTCGCCGGCTGGACCCTTCCCATGCAGATGGCGGTGAACGTGGTCCGGGTGGAAGATCCCTTCCAGGTGGACGCCCGGGAGGTGGAGGGGATGGTACCGGTGCCCGAGAGCCGCATCGCCGGCGACGGATCCTTCGGCTACGTGCTCTCGGCCCAGCGAAACGCCTCTCGGACGGCGGTCAACCGCCTGCAGGCCGCAGGAGAACGCGTGCACCTGGCCGGAGAAGCATTCCAGGTAGGTGAGCACGAATTCGCCCCCGGCGCCTTCATCGTGGAAGCCGGGGACGGGACCCGGGCCCGGGTGGAGGAGGTGGCCCGGGAGCTGGGGCTCGCCGTGGTGGGCCTCGACACCGCGCCTCCCGGCCAATTGGTGGCGCTTGACGCGCCCCGGCTGGGAATGTACATGCCCTGGACCGGCAACATGGATGAGGGTTGGACCCGGTACCTTTTTCACGAGCACGACTTCCGCCCCGATACCCTCCGAAACGCCGACTTCCAGGCCGGTGACCTGGCCGACTACGACGTCATCGTCTTCACCGACCAGGGGGCGGGATCCATCCTGAACGGCCGCCAGGCCGGGAGCATGCCCGATCCCTTCGTGGGTGGGGTGGGCGAGGAGGGAGCCGAGAACCTGCGGGGCTGGGTGGAGGGCGGGGGCACTCTGGTCACCTTCGACGCCGCCGGGGACTTCGCCATCGAGGCGCTGGAGCTCCCGGTGGCCAACGCCACCTCCGGGCTTGACCGGGGCGACTTCTTCGTGCCGGGCTCGCTGATTCGCACGGTTTTCGACAACACCCACCCCATCGGCTTCGGAACCCCCGACGAAACGGCCTCCTTTTTTCAGAACTCCCGGGGATGGGAGGTCCTGGACGGGGAGCGGGTCGACGTGGTGGGGCGCTACGCCGACGCTGATCTCCTCATGAGCGGCTGGGAGCTGGGCGCCCAGGAGCACCTGGCCGGCGTCCCGGCGGTGGTACGGGTTCGGGTGGGTGAAGGGGAGGCGGTGCTCATCGGATTCCGTCCCCAGTTCCGCGCCCAGCCCACCGGGACCTACCGCCTTTTCTTCAACGCCATCCACGGGGCCGGCGCCCAGGATCGGGCCACCCTCCTGGGGTTGCGGGGTCAGGAGGGGGCGTTGGTGCCCACCTCACCCTGATGCCGGCGGAACCCATGGAGCACCAGCGACTTTTCACGGTAGATGAGGCCAACGCCCTGATCCCCAGGCTGGAGATGGCCTTCCAGCTCCTGGATCAGCAACGGCAGGAGCTGGATCGTCGGGTGGACCAGATCAAGATCCTGGACGCACTGTGGGGCCCGGCCATTCAGGACCCGGAGAATCCGGACCGGGAGGAGTTTCTCGCCCAGCGGGCGGCGGTTCGGCGCGCCATCCAGCGGATCGAGGGGACGCTGGAGGAGCGGGTCCTCTCTCTGGGCGTCCGTTTCCCCGCCGGGGGAATGGAGCACGGATTGGTGGATTTTCCGACGTTGCTGGATGACCGGGTGGTCTACCTCTGCTGGCAGAGGGGAGAACCCGAGTTGGAGGCGTGGCACGAGGTGGATGGCGGATTTCGCGGCCGCAAGCCCCTCACCGACGAGGTGGCGGCTCGGATGGGGACCTGAGCGAACTGATCGGATCCCGGCGGCGGGAGTTGAAGGGGACTGGACGAAGCCGGTGCGCTCGGCCATCGTTCATGGCCCATGCCCGCCTGGGGTCGACCTCCACCCGCTCAAGTCCGGCGTAATCACCATGTCTTCCTCGTCTCCTCCGTCCCCATTGTCCCGGTCCGCCACCAGTGCGGCCTCGACCGGTCCGCCGGAGGAGCGGTGGATCGAAACCCGGCGCGGCGGGCTCTTCTTCGTGAACTCGCTCCTCATCTTTCCCCACGTGATGGTCATCGTACCGCTCCTGACCCGGATCCTGGTTCGGGCTCGGGGGGGCCTGCAGGAGGCGGCGGAGATCGTTGACACCTTCCCCCTCCTGGCCGAACACCTCCTGCCCCGGATGGGGTGGCTCCTGGTGATCCCCATCGGCCTGGTGATCTGGAATCTCCGGTTGGAGGAAGCGAGCCTGCCCCGGGCCGGCCTGGTGGCCTTCCTCCTTCTTCACCTGGCCGCGCTGGGGTGGACGGTGGCCACCTGGCTCGGGCTCACCGGGGGAACGTTGCCAGGAGGTTGGCCGTGAGCGAGGGGGAGGGGGATCGGACCGGGAAGGCGGGGATCCGGGAGATGAGCCTGGAGGTCCTTCGAACCGCCCGCGTGGCCGTGCTGGGAGGAGAAGAGGGGACGACGCCCTCCTCCACCTGGTTCGTTCTCCACGGCTACCGGCAACTGGCCCGCCGCTTCGCCCGGCGCTTCGCCGGGGTGGCGGAAGCCCGGCGTAGAATCGTGGCCCCGGAGGCGCTCTCCCGCTTCTATCTGGCCCCTGGCGATCGACCCCACGGCCAGGCCGATCCAGTGGGGGCCAGTTGGATGACCCGGGAGGACCGGGAGGCGGAGATCGCCGACTACGTCCGCTACCTCGACCGCCTGGCCCGGAGCCTTCCAGGGAGCGCAGGTGCGCCGCCCTCCGGACATCGGACGGTGTTGGGGTTCTCCCAGGGGGCGCATACGGCGGCCCGCTGGGCCGTGCTGGGCAGCGTGCGGTGCCACCGCCTCGTCCTGTGGGGCGCCGGGCTCCCCGGCGATCTGCCGGAAGGGGGCCGGGAGCGGTTGGCCGCCCTGGAGCTGATTCTGGTCCGAGGCGAAGACGATGACCTCCGGCAGGCGGACGAGGAGGCTCGGGAGGAAGCGCTCCTGGCCGAATGGGGAATCCGGTGGCGGGAGCTCCGGCATCCAGGCGGCCACCGCATCGATGGGGAGGTCCTGCAACGGTTGGTCGCCGAGGAGGAGGCCGTCAGAACTCCCCGATGAAGCCGATTTCCGTCTCCAGCTCGTAGCCCGTCTCCCGGAGCACCGTCTCCCGGGCCAGGTCGATGAGGTAGCGGACCTCCTCGGCCCGGGCCCCACCCAGGTTCACCACGATGTTGGCGTGGCGGTGGAAGATGCCGGCGTTGCCGTGGACCATTCCCTTCAGGCCGCATTCGTCGATGAGCCGCCCGGCACCGACCCCCTCGATCTTCTGGAAGATGGACCCGGCGGAGGGGTAGAGCCAGAGGTCGGGATGGCGCTCCTCGCGCCACGCCAGGTTCTCTCGCATGATGCGGCGCAGCTCGTCCACGGGCGTGGGCTGGAGCCGGAAAGTGGCGGTGAGGACCACATCGTCCCGGTGGTGGAGGATGGAGTCGTCGTACCCGAACTGAAAGTAGTCCACGCCCACGGTCCGGTGCTCTCCCTCCTGGGTGAGGAGTTCTGCCTCGGTGAAGACCTCCTCGATGAAGATCGTCCGTTCGCGGGCCGGTGCCGGCGCCAGGAAGTGGAGGTTCTGCCACAGGGCGCCTCCCACTGTGGAGGGGATCCCCACGAAGTGTTGGAGACCCCCCAGGCCCCGGGCCACCGTCGCTACGATGAGGTCGGGGAAGACTTCGATGCCGGCCCCGGCTCGGACGCTCCGCCCATCGTCCAGGAACTCCACCCCCTGCACCTCGTTCCGGATGACCAGTCCCCGGTAGCCCCGATCTCCCACCAGGATGTTCGCGCCCCGTCCCAGGAGGAAGTGGGGAAGGCCCATGGAGCGGGCCGTGTGAATGGCCAGGCTGAGCTGCTCCGGCGTTCGAGCCCGGACCATGGCGTCGGCCGGCCCCCCGATCCGGAAGGTGGTGAGGGGTGCCAGCGGGACGTCCAACTCCAGGGACATGGGCGCCAGCCGCTGTCGGAGCTCGTCGACGGGGAGGATGGTGGTGGTCTCGGCGTTCATGGCGCTCCGTGGGCCCGGGGGTCCACCCGTGGCAGGTGCCTGGTTCAAGTCTGGGAAAAGTTAGATCGTTGCGACCGGCGGGAAAACCGGGCGTGGCGTTTCGCCCGCCCGGGCCATAAGCTTGTCGGCAGGGGAGAGAGCGGACCGCACTGGAATGAAGCTGCTCTCCATCGACTCCCGCCATCCCGCTGCACCCACGTTCACGTCTCCAGCCCAGGATTTCACCTGCCATGCCCTCGAACCCGCCATCCGACCCCGCCGACCGGACCCTGCTCCTGTTGGGTGCCGGCGAGCTGGGTCGGGAAATGGCGCTGGCCGCCCGGGGGCTGGGCATCCGGGTGACGGCAGTGGACCGCTACGAAGGGGCGCCGGCCATGCAGGTGGCCCAGGCCGCTCACGTCCTTTCGTCCCTCCGGGGTCCGGAGCTGGAGGACTTGATCCATTCCCTGGCACCGGATTTCATCATACCCGAGATGGATGCTGTTGATACCGAACTCCTGGAGCGTCTGGAGGGGAAGGGCTTCGCGGTGGTGCCCACGGCCGAGGCCGCCCGCCTCACCGCCACCCGGGAGACCATCCGCCGTCTGGTGGCCGACGATCTGGGCATCCGGACGCCCCGATACGCGCTGGCCGACTCGCCGGAGCAGCTCAGGGAGGCATGCGACGACCTGGGGTTCCCGTGCGTGGTGAAGTCTCTTCGCTCCTGGTCTGGGGCCGGACAGTCGGTGGTGCAGGGGCTGGCCCGGGTGGACCAGGCCTGGGCCTTCGCCCAGGAGGACTCGGCACCTGGAGATGAGCGGGTCCTGGTGGAGGAATTCATCGACTTCCACACCGAGATCACCCTGCTGACCATCCAGGAGGGGAACGGAGCCGTCCACTTCCTGGAGCCCATCGGGCATCGACAGGAGCGAGGGGCATATCGGGAGTCCTGGACCCCCCAGACCCTGGGCGATGAGCACCTCCGGGAGGCCCGCCAGGTCGCCCAGAGGGTCACGACTCGTCTTGGGGGGGCGGGTGTCTTCGGCGTGGAGTTCTTCGTCTCTGACGATGAGCTGGTCTTCTCGGAGGTGTCGGCCCGACCCCACGACACCGGCCTGGTGACCCTGATCTCGCACCAGACCTCGCAGTTCGAGCTCCACATCCAGGCCCTCCTGGGCCACCCCCTTCCGGCGCTCCAGTGCACGGGGCCCTCGGCCTCGGCAGTGATCCTGGCACAGGACGAGGGGCCGGTGGAGGGCTACGACGGGGTGGAACGGGCCGAGACGATCGAATCGGTGCAGGTGCGGCTCTTCGGACAGCCCACCGCCCGTCCCTTCCAGAGAATGGGGGTCACTCTGGCCACCGGGGATTCGGTGGAAGAGGCCCGGGCCCGGGCGCTGGAGGCGGCCGCCCGGATCGAGGTCCAGGTGGGTTGAAAGGGTTCTGGCAGGCGCATCGGGAAGGGGAGCGAGTCGGATCGCAGGGACCCGGCATTGGTTCGCCGGGTACCGCCGTCGATGCCCCAGGTGCCCCTCGCTGTTGGAGGGACTCTGACGGACGCACGCCAACGGTAGGGAGTCGGCGGCGCGTGCCCTGACCTTCGTCCCACGGTCCAGAAAGGCCGTTGAAGAAGGGCAGGGCGCCACCGTTGGGAGCCCCAGGGGCCCTACGGGCACCCGCCAGAGGCGGGTCGGGCGGTTCGTCGAAGGCATAGCCTTGCGCTACGTCGAGGCGAACCAACGACCGAGTGGGGCCCCTGCGGCCCCAACCGAGCGGCTGACCCCGTAGTCGCGCAAGGCGTTC
>PWLA01000353.1 GCA_003559555.1 Gemmatimonadota bacterium
AGGCGGTGCCGGGCTGTGCCGATACGTTGCTGACCTGTGCGCCGGCCACCCTTCCCTGGAGGAGCTGGTCCAATGTCTGGACCGGGGCCGTGGCGATATCCTCGGCCGTAATCACCGAAACCGAAGTAGCCAGTTCCCGTCGCCGGGTGGCTTCGCCGACCCCGGTCACCACCATCTCGTCCAGGGCCAGGGCCGCAACCCGGAGCTCGAAGTCCAGGGTCACCGTCTCGCCGGCCGACACCGTCACCGTCTGCCGCTGTTCTCCGTAGCCCAGTGTCTGGGCTACAACCTCCACCTCGCCGGCGGGGACATTCGGAAGGGTGTAGCGACCCTCGGCCCTTGCCAGTGCCCCGATTCCGGTGCCCGGGATGCTGACCTGTGCGCCTGCCAGAGGTCGCTGGTTGGAGGCGTCGACGATCTGGCCGGTGATCGTTCCCTGCTCCTGGGCCGTCAACGGCGCTCCAACGAAGAGCAGAAGGGTGGCCGCCCCGACGAGGGCCAGCCAGCGATTTCTTCGATTCGAACTTGGAAAAGGATCCATGAAACACCTCGCGCTTGGGGTGAGAGCCGACCGATGCGAAGCGAAGATCCAGCATTCGGCCTGGTCCGCGAATAGGACGCGGGGCCACATTCAGCCTGAACCTGCATCATGCGGTTCTGGCTCACACATGTCAAATTCTGCATGTTGTGGGCACCTTCGATCTCAGACTGCAGGTACAGGGGTCTCAATTATGACCAATACGTTTTTTTCGACCCGGGTTCCCGGGGCGGTGGTGATGGCGATGGTGGCGGCGGTGGCCTGCTCCGACGTTTCGGAGGCGGATCCGCCCGAGTCCGGGGCCGCCGAGGTGACCTCCGTGGAGATGTCGGACGTGGAGACCTTCTGGGAGAATCTCCGAAGCCAGTGCGGGCGAGCCTATTCCGGAGCACTGGCCCTCGAGCCCCCGGGTGACGACATGCTCACCGGAACGGAGGAGCTGATCGTGCACTTCCGGGAATGCTCGGACGATGAGATCCGGATCCCCTTTCACGTGGAAGTCGAAGAGACGGAGAGCTGGGACCGATCCCGGACGTGGGTCCTGCAGAGGGAGTCGGACCGGCTGGAGTTACGGCACGATCACCGGCGCCCTGACGGTTCGCCGGACGATCGCACCTGGTATGGTGGAGAGGTTATGGAAGGCGGGAGCGAGAACCGGCAGGACTTCCTCTCGGTGGAACGCACCGAGGAGTCCGGCTACCAGAGGGGGTGGCGAATCGAGATCATCCCCGGTGAGCGCTACAGTTACGGGACCACACGACGTGGCGAGTGGTCGTGGCGAGTGGACTTCGACCTGACCGCGCCGGTGGAGGAGCCGCCACCGCCCTGGAGGGGAGACGACACGGGCGCCCCATAGGCCCCTTCGCCGCGCTGGTGGAGGCTGTGGACCTCAGGTCCGGCCCGCTGATCAATCAGGCGTCGCCGAGGCCGATCGCGACCGTTACCTGGCCCGCTCGAGTCGGTTCAGGAGACGCACTCGAAGTCATTCCCTCGAAGGGGACGGCATTGCGGGGGGAACCCGTGTTCGTGCCAGTAGGCCGGGACCCCGAGCCGGTTGAGGAACTCGGTGAAGGCCGGAGTCTGGCGGAGTCCGGCGTGGGATGGATCCCAAAACTCCACCAGGTTGTGGGGGAACTCCGTCTCAAGAGCCAGGTCGTAAGCGCCCAGGAGCATATACAGTTGCGTGTGAGAGCGGCCGTCGTCCGGCGCGGTTCGTGCCACGAGCACTCGGGGGTCAGGCGGCGTGCCCCCCTCCAGACGTGTTCGAATGACCGCTTCCTGGAGCTCCCGGGGCCAACCCAGACCTTGCATGAGCAGGAGCGCCGCCACCCGGTTGTCCCGGTACAGGAACGGCTCGATGAAGATCAGACCACGGGAGCCCAGGTAGGCCCCGGCGACCTCCTGCTCGAGGAGGTCCAGGGCAAGGTCGGTCTCGCCTGCCACTTGCAGGGTGATAGCCTTCCAGCGCAGACAGTTCTGATACGCGGGGTCGATGGCCAGGCAGCGGTCCTGATCGGAGAGGGCTCGACCGAAGAACCCCAGTTGGACCCACGAGATGCTGCGCCACAGGTGTATGGTGGCATTGTTGGGGTCCGCGTCGATGGCTCGCTGGGCCAGTTCCATTGACTGGGCGAAGTCGGCGGGGTGCAACTTGGTGAGGACCGTGGAGCGGACCGCCCAGGGCATGGACAGCGTCGAGTCGAGTGCCAGTGCACGGTCCGCAGCCTGGAGGGCCAGGGCGTTGTAGTCACGATCCACGAAGTCCCACGATTCCATCACGGCGCTGACGGCGGCCAGTCCTTCCCAGCCACGGGCGAAGGTGGGGTCCATCTCCACTACACGCTCAAACAGCTCCACCGCTTCGAGCAGATCCGAGCGGGTGACGAAGCGTTCGCGAGCCTCCAGATAGACCGTGTAGGCATCCAGGTTGTCGGTCGCGGTCGGGACGGTCACGGCCCGTTCGGCCTGACCGGTCCCCAGCGTGCCTCGCAGTGCCGCCACGATGGCGTTGGCGATCTCCTCCTGAACCTGAAAAATGTCGGTCAGCTGACGATCGTAAGTCTCCGACCACAGGTGGCGATCTTCCACTGCATCGATCAACTGGGCGGTGATGCGCACCCGTTCGCCGTCCTTGCGGACGCTGCCTTCCAGGATGTGGTTGACGTTGAGCTCCCGGGCCATGGCCACCGTGCCTACGTCGCGTCCCTTGTAGGCGAACGAGGAGGTCCGGGAGGCCACCCCGATGTCATCCACTCGCACCAGCAGGTTCAGCAGCTCTTCGGAGATGCCATCTGCGAAGAACTCGTTGGCCGCTTCGTCGGACATGTTCACGAAGGGCAG
>PWLA01000344.1 GCA_003559555.1 Gemmatimonadota bacterium
CCACAACTTTCCAGCACACCGGACACGCCGGTTCTGCGCACCCATCTCGGACCTCTCCGCACATGCGACGCTATCCCGCCTTCGATCCGCCGGAATACCTGGATTGGTCCGCCGATCCGGAACTCATGGAAGCCTACGAGCGCACCCTCTCGTCCAGACCCGATCGTGCGGCGGTCGTCAACTCGCTCTCCACCGACCGGCTGCTGGAGATCTATCGTGACCTTCTGCGCACCCGGCTCCTGGATATCGGTCTCAAGCGCTGGGTGCGCCAGGGGATCATCTCCAAGGCCTGGCTGGGGACGGGGGAGGAGGCGGTCACCGTGGGCAACGTCCAGGCCCTGGAGCCGGGGCGGGATGTCGTCTGCCCCATGATCCGCAACGCAGGTGCCTGCCATATGATGGGCATGTCGCTGGCTGACCTCTTCCGAGGCTACCTGGCCACCCCCGACTCCCCCACCCGGGGACGCGACCTCCATGTGGGCGACCCCTCCGTGGGGGTCATCCAACCCATCAGCCACATGGGCGCCAATGTGCCCGTGATGGCGGGAATCGCGCTGGCCTTCCGCCAACGGGAAGAGTCCGGGGTGGCCCTCACCTGGATCGGGGACGGCGCCACCAAGACCGGCGAGTGCCACGAGGGCCTGAACTTCGCAGCGGTCCAGGATCTTCCGGTGGTTTTCGTATTGCAGGACAACCAGGTGGCCCTGGGGACCCGGGCCGACCAGCACGGCATCGGCGATTTGAATCGGTGGGGAGAAATGTACGGAATCCCCACCTGGCTCACCGACGGAAACCATGTCCTGGACGTGATGGCCGCGACCCGCCTCGCGGTGGAGCGCTGCCGCAGGGGAGACGGCCCGGCCCTCATCGTGGCCCGAACCTTCCGCATGGGAGGGCATGCCACCCACGACGAGCGTGAAGCGCGGCGAACCTTCCCCGAAGAGCTCTTCCAACACTGGGGCAGGCGGGACCCGGTGGGCCTCTACGAGGCATGGCTCAAGAACCGGGCGATCGACACAGCGCGCCTCGTCCAGGTGGAGGAGGAGGTCACCGACGAGGTGGAGGCGGCCGCACACGAGGCCCTCCAGTCGCAGGAGTTGGAGGTGGACCCGGAGGCCGCCCAGTTTCCCGGGTTCTCCCAGGGCCCGGTTCTGGCTCCCATCCGGCAGCGACCGGTCGGCTGACCCGACGGGGCGCCGCCAGGGAGGAGCAGAGCGCAAACTGACGTTCAAAGCCGCAAACTGACGTTCAAAGCAATGTTTAGGGCGTAAAGTATTGATCTCGGGGAGGGGACCGGGGGCGAGCCCTTGAAGCTCGAACGGAGTCATGCTACTTTTCCTGCGAGCAGAGTGAATCTCGAGACGACTCCCCTCTCGGGAAGAGAAAGTTGCGATCAAGGGCGCACCGGCTTCAACGGCACGCGCCCTTTCGTGTCTCTCCCAATCGCCTGAGGCTCAACTCGAACCAAGGGATGAGCAGGCATATGTCCAGGAGCACTTCAGTACAACCCAACAACGATGAGCAGGAGCTTTCCGAAGGCACGGAGATCGTTCCCCTCGCCGAGTTGAGCGACGAGGAACTGGTCACCGCCCACCTCGACGGACGCCCTGGTGCGTTCCAGGAGCTCTTCGACCGATATCGGGACCGGCTGGTCCACTTCATCACCAGAAAGACCGGCGACTCGGATCGAGCGCAGGATCTGGTTCAGGAGGCCTTCATACGGGTCACGCGGCACCTGCACCGGTTTGACACCAGCAAGAAGTTCTCGACCTGGGTCTACACCATCGCTTCGAATCTTTCGAAGAACGAGCTGCGGAACCGATCACGGAGTCCGCTGGTGCTTTTCCAGAAGCTCACCAGCAACTGGGACGAGGACCACCGTCCCCTGCAGTTCGAGGACCTGGCCATGCGCCCGGACGACCTCTACCGGAAGCGCTTCCTCCGCCGCCTGGTGGAGGATACGGTGGAGGAGCTTCCGGAACATCATCGACTGGTGTTCCGCCTCCGGGAGCTGGAGGGCAAGAGCTACGAGGAGATCGCGGAGATCACCGGCGTGAACCTCGGCACGGTCAAGAGCCGGCTCCACCGCGCTCGTAACTCCTTCGCCCAGCGGATCGAGCATTCGCTGAACTGAGAGCCGGACCGGGGTGGAACATCGATCCCGGGGTGGAACAGCGATCCCATCCAGCGTAACTTTGAGCGGCGGACTCGCATTCGAGTCCGCCGCTTCGTTTTTTGTCCCCGGACGACACCCGGAGTCCCATGTTCGAGAACCTGCGAGAGGCCTTTCGCGAGGCCGTGGAGAATTTCCGGACCGAGCTGAACCGGGACCAGGTTCCGGAAGCCGCTGATCGCCTCCTGAAGGCCATGGAAGGTGAGCTGGTCCAGGCTCGAGCCGAGTTGAACCGGCTGGCCGGGGAAGCGGAGGAAACGCGGAAGAAGGCTGAAGGGGAGGAGAACGAGGCCCGGACCTGCCTCCGCCGGGAGGAGCTGGCTCGGCGCATCGGAGACACCGAGACGGCCGAACTCGCCCACTCCTACGCCCAGCGGCATCTGCAGCGAAAGGACGTCCTGGACCAGAAGGCCTCGGTGCTGGAACGGGAAGTCGAGGTCCAGCGCCGGGAGGTGGAGGAGATGACCCAGCGGCTCGAGGAGGCGCGTCTGCAACGGGATTCCCTGACGGCCTCGGCCGGCAGGACCTCGGCTCGCGAGAGCCTGGGCGCGGCCGACGACCTCTTCCGGGACCTGGACCGGATGGCCGATCGAATCCAGGAACTGGAGGGCCGGGCCGATGCGGCCCGGGAGCTGGACGAGATGGACCTGGACGGGAGCGGCTCCACCGGCGGGCCTCCC
>PWLA01000220.1 GCA_003559555.1 Gemmatimonadota bacterium
CCGTGAGGATCCAGTCGGCGGGCCCACCTCCGGCG
This sequence comes from Gemmatimonadota bacterium, assembly GCA_003559555.1. GTDB lineage: Bacteria > Gemmatimonadota > Gemmatimonadetes > Longimicrobiales > Gaopeijiaceae > PWLA01. The sequence goes on from PWLA01000220.1 coordinate 36, forward strand.
GACTCGCCCCCTCGTCCGGCCGGCGACGCCTCCGCCTTCTGCCGACCCATCACCCGACAACCTCCCCGGGCTCAGCCATCGCCCTGCCTCGACGGCAACTCCGGGTCCGCTTCGGACGCCTCGACTGATCCGACGGATTCGGCAGAGCCCGTTGATTCGGCAGAGCCCGTTGCGTCGGCAGGGCCCGTTGCGTCGGCAGGGCCCGTTGATTCGGCCGATCCGGCGGAGCGGACCCACCGTTCCAGGATCCGGGTGGCTTGCCGGATCTCTTCGATGGACACCGATTCGGTGGAGGTATGGGCGTCCTCCAGGGCCCCGGGACCGAAGCAGAGGGCCGGGATCCCGGCTTCGATCAGGAACGCCGATTCGACCCAGGCGGACATTCCCGCCAGTCGGGGCTCCAGCCCTTCGTCCCGACAGGCTCGGGAGAGACTCTGCACCAGGGGATGGTCCGCTGCGATCTCGGCCCCGGGCCGGGAGAGGCCCGTCTGGACCGTCACATCCTGGTCCGGGTCCCGCTCCCCCGCCCGCTCCACCATCCTCCGGACGGCGGCCGTGACGAGGTCTGGACCTTCCCCCGGAAGGGTCCGGGCTTCCAGGACGAGTGTGCACTCCGCCGGATAGATCGACGGCGTGGTGCCGCCCTGGATGGTGCCGGCGTGGATCGATCCACCCCCGAGCAGGGGGTGGGACGCACGTCGGCGCATCTCGGCCTCGTAGCCGTCCAGGGCCGCCAGCACGTAACCTGCGCTCCGGATGGCGTCACGCCCCAACTCCGGGAGAGACCCGTGGGCCGCTCGGCCCCGGAAGGTGAGGTTCGCCCATACGAACCCCCGGTTGGCCGGACACAGGGCCAGGGACGTGGGCTCGGTCACCACGGCGCGGTCGGCCGTGAGTCCATGCTCCAGAAGATCCAGGAGGCCAATGGAAGCATGCTCCTCGTCGCTGGTGAGCGCAATGATGAGCGTGCCCGGGAACCCATCGGGCTTCCGGGCAATCGCCCGGCCCACAGCCAGGATCGCCGCCACGCCCGACTTCATGTCGCAGCTGCCCCGCCCGAAGATGCGCCCGTCCCGGATGACCGGATCGAACGGGTCCACCTCCATGCCCTCGGTGCCCACGGTGTCCAGGTGCCCACACAGCAGGGTTCTGGGAGCGCCGTCGCCGATCCGGGCCACCAGGGAAGGACGTCCGGGTTCCGTCTTCAGGACCTCGGTCTGGAACCCCCAGTCGGTGAGCCAATCGGCGCACAGCCCGATCGCCTCCGCTTCTCCGGTCCCGTCGGGAGACAGTTGCGGATTCACCGAGGGCACCCGGACCAGGGCACGGGTCAACTCCACGGGATCGCCGGTGCGGCCTGCGTGCCGGGGGTCGGGCCGAGCGGGGCTCATCGGCAGATTCCCCAGCACTTGTCGAGAAAAACCGAGGGTCCCCGATTTCCACACTCAGCCAGATTGGCTTTCTGACAGGCCTTTCCATAGCTGGAGCTGGCTACAACTTCCGGTATGGATCCTGCATTTCTCTTTCCCCAACGCCCCCGTGTCCCTCGTCCCCACCCAATTACGATGCGACTCAGCATTTCGGTTCCCCTGGTGAGCGCGGCGGTGATTGCCGCCAGTGCGGTCGTGGTCGGTCTGGTCCGCTGTAATCGTCCCCGTGCTGCCGGTGCGGCGGCTCAACTGGACCAGGTTCCGACGACCCTCAGGCCCGGCTCCGGCCGGCCCATCGACCCGCAGGCCCCCCCGCAGGATCACGAGTCCCTCCTGGAGCGCCTTCGGCAGCGGGGGTTCTGAGCCGGCAGGCCGCATCGTCAGCGGGGCCCCATCCTCCTCCCCCACGACGGTCGAACCCGCCCGAGAGGCCTGGAGTGGTTCGGACAAGCGGGCAGAGGCGCAGCAGGAGGTGATGCCTGACGGTACACGCCTCCGATCCGTCGGAGCAGTTCTCAGTCCAAGCCAGAGCGGGGTGGGTCCAGGCCCAACCTGCCCCCAGACCCTGCCTTCCCCCAGACCCTGCCTGTCCCCAGACCCAACCTGGCCTGGGTCTGACCGCTCAACAGATCCGAGCTGCAGTTCTGCTCCGGACGACGCTCGGATCCGGTGTCACTCGAAGTGCTCCCGGTTCTTCTCGATATAACTCGTCCACTCGGGCGGAACGTCCGTGTCGGGAAAGATGGCCTGCACAGGGCACTCCGGCTCGCACGCTCCGCAGTCGATACACTCGTCTGGGTGGATGAAATACTGCTCGTCGGCCTCGTAGATACAGTCGACCGGACACACCTCGACACACGAGGCATCCTTAGTGCCGATGCAAGGCTCTGTGATGATGTAAGCCATATCGCTTCCGCTTCCGCCTGGCGGCAAAGAAATCAAAGTCAGTAGAGGCTCCCACATTGAGAGCCGCGTTAAGAATGAATCAACCCCAAAGACCTCGCAAGGCCTGAGGCCTTCAGCGGCTGGCCGGCGGTGCGCCATTCTACCGGCCCGGCGCCTCGCCGACGCCGAACCCCCACGGGTGCCACCCCTCCCTCCTCCCCCCCTCTGTTCTGTCTGCAGGAAGTGTGGTCCGTTTCTGCCATGGAAGCGTCCCCAGCCCGAGGTTTGATTCGCCGTCCAGGGCAGAGTCGTCATGAACCCGCAGTTCGACACCCGACGCAGGCCGAGCGTGGGGTGGGTCTTCGCCTGCGGCCTCGCCCTCTCAGGAAGCCCCGCCTCGACACGGACGAGCCATGTCATCGCAACGCACGGGTCCAGGACGAATCGAACCGGATCAGGACACCCGCGTCACGGGAGATGCGGGGGGCCGCACCTCCA
>PWLA01000008.1 GCA_003559555.1 Gemmatimonadota bacterium
CCACGGGCACCCATACGCCTCGTCATCCCAACCGACGGGGCTGAGCGTCAAGGCCGAAAGACCTGGGCGGTCAGTGCAGGAGAGGTGCGCCCTTGACGCTCGCTCTCATAGAACTCCTTCAGGGCGGTGCCAAGCATCAACGCTAGATCGATGGGCTCCTGAGCTGTACCTCCGGAAGGTGCGCACACGATTGACGCAATGACCAGAGACACTTTCAACGAGACACCAATGGCCGACCTCATGGACTCTTCCCAAATAAAGGCGCATGTCAGATAACGAATCAGGGGTTGCCGAACTTCCCGGAGTGGCGCGGCTCGTGCGCAGTTCAGCACGAGGCGTGACACGCAGGGAAGTTGGGTGCAGCGCGCGCACGCGCCCGGAACCGGCAAACCCGCAGTTATCTCATGTGGCGCGGTCGTGCCAGGAAGACAACGTTCTCGTCAGCGGGATCGGGCAAGCCGCACCACCTCACTCAACCGCTCAAGTACTGATCCACGAACCCCCGAGGGCTCATCACGGCCACCCCTTGCCAGTCCCCCACCTCCAACAGGTCCTGATCTCCTGACACGACCACGCGAGCTCCAGCCTCCACCGCGCAGGAGGTGAACTTGTCGTCATCCGGATCACGGCTCACCGGCTCGTTCAACGCTCGATCCGCCACCACCTCCCCACTGGCTACCAACAGGCTCAGAAACGGACCCAACTCCACTCCCTGATAGCGTCTGGCCAGCTCCTCACCCACCCGGCGGTACTCCTCGAGGATCGACGGCGAGAGGACCGGCACGATCTTCCCATCACGCCATGCCTCAAGAATTCGGGCCGGGGGACCCGAGAAGAATACGCCAGACACGAACACATTCGTGTCGAGAACCACCCTCACCGGGAACCGCGTACCTTCTCGATCGCCTCTTCCACATCCCTCGGGCTCATTCCGGATTCCCGCGCCGTCGCACGCGCCCGCTCCACGAGCGCATCGAACTGATCCATCGACGGGGCCTGGATAGCCTTGAGAATCACCACATCGCCCTCCCCCACCACCACGAACTGCGTCCCGGGCTCAAGCCTCATCCGCCTCCGGATCTCTTCCGGAATCACCACTTGTCCCCGTGAGGATAGTTTAGTCGTCGATACGTCCTTCATGGCTCCCTCCTGGCAAGAGTCTTACCAGTAAGATCGCCTCTCGAGGCACCCCGCGTCAACCACCACTCCCGCAGGGCTACCTCCCAACCCGCCAAGGCGCCGCCGCCCTGCTTCGAGCCCCCCCCACCACGACCCAGAACCTCCTTCAAAGCGCCATTTCAGATAACCGAACAGGGGTTTCCGAACTTTCGGCTTGGCGCGGGCCGTGCGCATACACGGCACGTGACAGGGTGAAAGTTAGGACGGAGGGGCGCCGTCAGGCGACCCGGAGCCGGAAACCCTCACAGTTAGGCGATGTAGGCTCCCCGTGACCCTCCAGAGTCACCGGAAACGAGCAGTGTTGCGTCGCACCCTTACTCTTGATGGTCAGTCGGTTCGACCGATTCCTCGACTTCGACCAGAAGCCGGTCGAGCTGTGACCGGCGGTAGAGTCGCCCGTCGGCAACAACGGCGCGGATTCGTCCCGTGTTCAAGATGTCCTCGAGCGGGTTCGCCTCCAACAGCACCAGGTCAGCGAGCTTGCCCTCCTCCACCGTGCCGAGGTCGTCGCTAAGGTCGAGAAACCGAGCAGGGTTGAGCGTGGCCGTCTGGAGCGCCTGGAGGGGCGTGAGCCCCGCCTCCACCAACAAGGCCAGTTCGTCGTGGAGGCTCGCCCCGGCGAAAATGTAGGGCAGGCCACTCGCATCCGTCCCGGCGAGGATCGGGACTCCGGCGTCGTGGGCGATGGCCACCGCTCTCCCGGCATTGGTCAGCATCCTTTGCCCGATCTCGCCCTCCTGCTCGGGTGGCATGCGGGGACGCGCGCCCCATTGTTCTCGGAGAGAGCTGGGGACCCAGCGCATTCGGGGGTCGCCGTCGAACTGACTCGGCTGAAGCTCACCGAGCAGAAGGGTGAGGGTCGGGGTAAGCCACGTGCCGTTGGCCCCCATCCGCTCCAGGACAGGCCCGCACTCCGCGGGATCGGGATCGGAGAAGGCGAGGACGCCGACCAACTGCTCCCGTGCAGCCAGCGCCGAGTCCGACCCGGGACCGCTGCGGGCCGAAGCCCTGGCGAAGTCTCCCAACGCCTCCCGGCCCCCGGCTACGCAGGAAACCCACAGGTCCGACACGTGCTCGAAGCTCTTCTGCCCGGCGTCGCTGGCCTCGGCGAGACTAACGGAAAGCGGCACGTGACCGATGAAGGACAGCCCGAGTTCCCGGGTCCGCTCCCCCACGGCGAAATACGCCTCCCGAGGGAGTCCGTCGTAGACCTTGATCACACCGATGCCCTGCTCGGCCAGGGAGTCCACCACGGCAACGGCCGCTGCGGCGTCCACAACCCGGATCTCGAACGGCCCGCCCATCCCCGGCGGGGGGGTTGGGCTGTCCCCGGTCAGGGACGGACTCGCGATCTCGATTCTGGGTGCGACCGCGCCCGGGCTCGTCGAGCGTGCGCGCCAGTATAAAAGGGAATCCGCATAGCTTCCCGGGTCCCTGATCCCGGTGACGCCATGGGCAAGGAAGAGGGACCAGAACCGGTCGGCCCGGCCGTCGCGCGAGGCGTGCGCGTGCATGTCCCAGAGCCCGGGGATGAGATAGGCGCCCGAGCCGTCCACGACCTCGGCCCTGCCGGGCACCACCACCTCGTCCACATGGCCAACAACAACAATCCGATTGTTCCCCACGAGGACGGTCTGATTCGGCTGAAGCGAGCCATCGATCAC
>PWLA01000161.1 GCA_003559555.1 Gemmatimonadota bacterium
CCTCCACCCCCGAGGCCCGGGGCGCCACGAAGTCGGCCAGCGCCAGGTTCGGCCGGTTGGCACCGCCGCCCTTCCCCCCCTTCCGGAACTGCTGCCTGAGGGTGTGGATCCGGGCCCGGACCCGGGTGCGGCCGGCGTCCTCGTAGAGTTCGATGTCGTCGCCTTCGGCGTAGGCCGGCAGGAGAACCGCGGCGCCCCGGGCCTCGAGCCGTCCCTCCCGGACGATCTCGTCCAGGAGCTCCTCGGCGTCGGCCAGAAGCGAGGAGGCCGCCTCCCCCACCTCCGGATCCGAGAGGATCTCCGGGTAGCTCCCCTTCAACTCCCAGGCGTGGAAGAAGGGCGTCCAGTCGATGTAGCTCCGGAGCTCGTCCAGCGACGCCGGCGCCTCGTGGTGGTGGCCGGGCTTTGCGGGGCGAGGCGGCTCGTACCCCGACCAGTCCACCGGAAAGCGGTTGGCCCGGGCCTCCTCCAGGGCCAGCAGCGGGGCCCGCTCCCGCCGTCCGCTGTAGCGCTCCCGGACCTCGGCGTATTCCTCTCGGGTCCGGGCCACGAAGGCCGGGGCGCTGCGGCGGCTCAAGAGCCGCGAGACCACCCCCACCGCCCGCGAGGCGTCGTCCACGTGAATGACGGCGCCCTCGTACCGCTCCTCGATCTTCACGGCGGTGTGGGTCCGGGAGGTGGTGGCGCCGCCGATGAGAAGGGGCACCTGGAGGCCCTCCCGCTGGAGCACCTCGGCCACGTGCACCATCTCGTCCAGCGACGGGGTGATGAGCCCCGAGAGCCCGATGATGTCGGCCCCGTGCTCCCGGGCCTCGGCCACGATCCGGTCCGCCGGTACCATGACCCCCAGGTCCACCACCCGGTAGCCGTTACACTGCAGGACCACGCCCACGATGTTCTTGCCGATGTCGTGCACGTCGCCCTTTACGGTGGCCATCAGCACCGTGCCCTTCCCTTCGTTGGACTGCGGTGTCGCCTCCACCGTCTCTCGAGTTCCCGCGGCCGCCGCCTTCTCTCGGGCCTCCGCCGTCTCCCTCTCGATGTACGGCACCAGGTGCGCCACCGCCTTCTTCATGACCCGGGCGCTCTTCACCACCTGAGGCAGAAACATCTTTCCCGAACCGAAGAGGTCGCCCACCCGGTTCATCCCCTCCATGAGGGGCCCCTCGATGACGTGAATCGCCCGCTCCGCCGCCTGCCGTGCCTCTTCCACGTCCTCATCCACCCAGCCGTCGATCCCCCGTACCAGGGCGTGGACCAGGCGGTGGCGGGGGTCGCTCTCCCGCCAGGAGAGGTCCTCGGTGCGCTCCGCCTCCCTTCCCTGAAACCGGTCCGCCAGGGCAGTTAGCCGCTCGGTGGCGTCGTCTCGCCGGCTGAAGAGAGCGTCCTCGCAGGCCTCCCGCAGCTCCGTCGGGATCTCGTCGTAGACGGGCAGGGCGCCGGCATTCACGATCCCCATGTCCAGCCCCGCCTCGATGGCGTGGTACAGAAAGACGGCGTGGAGGGCCTCCCGAACCCGGGGACTGCCCCGGAAGGAGAAGGAGAGGTTCGAGATGCCCCCGGAGGTGAGGGCGTGGGGCAGCTCCGCCTTGATCCGGCGCACTGCCTCGATGAAGGCCACCCCGTAGCCGTCGTGCTCCGGGATCCCGGTGGCGATGGCGAAGACGTTGGCGTCGAAGATGATCTCCTCGGGCGGAAAACCCACCTCCTCGGTGAGGATCCGGTACGCCCGTCGGCAGATCTCCACCTTCCGCCGGACCGTGTCGGCCTGCCCCTCCTCGTCGAAGGCCATCACCACCACCGCCGCGCCGTAGCGGCGCACCGTGCGGGCCCGCTCCCGGAACGCCTCCTCCCCGTCCTTCAGCGAGATGGAGTTCACCACGCACTTTCCCTGCACCCGCTGGAGGCCGGCCTCCAGCACCTCCCACCGCGACGAATCCACCATGAAGGGGATCCGGGCAATGTCGGGCTCGGCGGCCAGGAGGTTCAGGAAGCGGCCCATGGCGGCCTCCGAATCCAGGAGCCCCTCGTCCATGTTGATGTCCAGGATCTGGGCTCCTCCCTCCACCTGGTGGCGGGCCACCTCCAGCGCCTCGTCGTAGCGGTCCTCCCGGATGAGCCGGCGAAAGCGCCGGGAGCCGGTGACGTTGGTGCGCTCACCCACATTCACTAAGTTCAGCTCCGGTCCGATGTTCAGGGCCTCGAGCCCGCTGAGCCGACATCGGACCGGACGGGTGGGCAGCCCTCGGGGCTCGGTCCCCTCCACCGCCGCGGCGATGGCCCCGATGTGTTCCGGGGTGGTGCCGCAGCAGCCCCCCACGATGTTCACCCATCCCTCCCGGGCCCATCGCCCCATCCAGTCGGCCATCTGATCCGGCGTGAGGTCGTAGCCGCCCAGCTCGTTGGGCAGGCCCGCGTTGGGGTGGCACGACACCCGGCACTCGGCCAGCCCCGCCAGCTCTTCCACGTAGGGTCGCAGCTGCTGGGGGCCCAGCGCACAGTTCAGACCGATGGAGAAGGGCTCCGCGTGCCGCACCGCGTTCCAGAACGCCTCCACCGTCTGTCCCGAGAGGGTGCGCCCGGAGGTGTCGGTGAGGGTGCCCGAGATCATGACCGGAAGGCGAACCCCCCGGACTTCGAACACCTCCTGGACGGCGTAGAGGGCCGCCTTGGCGTTCAGCGTGTCGAAGACCGTCTCCACCATGAGGAGGTCCGCGCCCCCGTCCATGAGCCCCCGAACCTGCTCCCCGTAGGCCTCCCTCAGCTCCTGGAAGGTGACGTTCCGGAATCCCGGATCCTCGACCCGGGGAGAGAGCGACGCCGTGCG
>PWLA01000197.1 GCA_003559555.1 Gemmatimonadota bacterium
GTCGCCCACAACGGCTGCCACGACAACCGAATGGACAAGATCTGGTGGAACGAGCTCTGGATGAGCTGGCCGGTGGGGCCCCAGTACGCCGCCGCCTCCAACGTGGAGCACGCCCACCTCCTGGAAGGGAAGCTCCTCCTCACCGTGGGCGAGATGGATACCAACGTGGACCCCTCGTCGACCTACCAGGTGGCCGATGCCCTGATCCGCGCCGACAAGGAGTTCGACCTGGTGGTGGTTCCAGGCGGAGGGCACGCCCGGGGGCCGTACCACGTTCGCAAGCGCTGGGATTTCTTCGTGGAGCACCTCCTGGACGCCGAGACCCCGGACTGGAATCGAGGCGGGGTGGCGGCGGCCGACGACAACGGGGGGTGAGGAGGGTGCCTGTGGGGTCCGGTCATCTCGGCCCGCCGGCCGGGGAAGGCCCCAGCCGTCCCCCGAGGCTCGACCCGCAGGACCTCCGGTTCACCCGCCGGACGCGGCTCCCGGTCCCAGAACTTCGTTCAGCTTCCGCACCAGCTCCTCGGGGTCCACCCCGTGCTTCGGGGCCGCCTCCCTGAGGGGCTGGGCGCCCCCGCAGCAGGTGTCCAGGCCGTAGAGACCGAGGACCTCCAGGGTGGGAGGCCAGCGGCTGGTGATCTCGTTCAGAGTCATGTCCGGGGTTGGACGGTCCATTTCGGTGCCTCGAGGGTCTTCCAGATGTTGTAGATGAAGAGGGCAGCGCCCAGGGCGAAGGCCACGGCGCCGCCCCGATGGAGCCAGGCCCAGGTCCCGGGGAGGAGGCCGGCGGAGAGCCAACCCGCCACGATCGCCACGAGCCCCAGGTTCGCCACCCAGAGATGAGCCATCGCCAGCCGGGAACTCTCCAGGGGCCTTCCGCTGAAGCGGGGAAGCACATGGTAGGCCACCCCGAAGATCATCATGCTCACGAACCCGGCCAGCAGAGCGTGGGCGTGGGCCAACCGGACCATGGGAACCCGGACCGGATCGAAGGCCATGACCAGCGCCAGGAGCATCCCCACGCCGAGCCAGACCAGGCTCATTCGAAGAAACCAGCGGACGAAAATCTGCATGGATGGGGCCTCTCTCCTGGAGCGACGGGGACCTCGCGAACCGGGGCCTCCGAAGGGCGATTCCGGATCCGGAATACTACCCCATCCTGCAAGGCGGCGCTGTGACGCAGATCACACCTGGGCCTGAGCGATGCTCCAGTGCATCGGTGAGACGTTCCGACGCGGCCTGGCAGCGCTCCTCCAAGGCTCCGGGGACAGGACCGGAAAACTCCTGGGTCACTCGGGCTTGCGGGCCCGGACGAAGGCGCTCATGAACCGGCCGTCCACCGCCTCGGCCTCCTCCTGCCCCCGGATCCCCGCCGACTCCAGGAACTCCCGGGCGTCGGAGGCGGTGTAGACCCGGGTGGGCTCCAGGGAGATCTCCTGAAAGCCGGCTCCCGCCAGGAGCCTGCGGTACTCGTCCTCTTCCAGCGCCCCGGCCACGCACCCGATCCAGAGCTCCATGCTCCGGCGGATGTCCGGGGGCACGTCGCCCCGAACCACGATGTCCGAGACCGCGAAGCGGCCCCCGGGCCTGAGCACCCGGAACGCCTCCTGGATCACCCGCTCCTTGTCTGCGGCCAGGTTAATGACGCAGTTCGAGATGATCACGTCCACCGATCCATCGGGGAGAGGAACGTCCTCGATGTCCCCCTTCAGGAACTCGGCATTGGTGACCCCGGCCTTCCGTTGGTTCTCCCGGGCCAGGTCCAGCATCTCGTCCGTCATGTCCAATCCGTACGCCTTCCCGGTAGACCCCACCCTGCGGGCCGAAAGGAGGACGTCGATGCCGCCCCCGGAGCCCAGGTCCAGGACCGTCTCCCCTTCGCCGAGGGAGGCCAGGGCGGTTGGATTGCCGCATCCCAGGGAGGCCAGCAACGCCTCGGTGGGCATCCCGGCCACCTCCGTGTCGGTGTAGAGGTCCCGGGTGATGGGGTCGGTCGTCTGCATGTCGGGCCCGCAACCGTCTCCGCACCCGCAGCTCGAACGCTTTCCGTCGGAGGCGTCCTGGGCGGCCCGGGCGTAGCGATCCCGGACCTGGTTCTTCAAAGACTCCGATGTGGTGTTCATGTCTCTATCCTCTTGTCGTAGAAGGTTCGGGTGCAGTTGGCACAAGGTGCTCCAGTCCCCTTCGAATTCGCTCTCCGAGACTCCCGGCCGCCTCGGCCCGGACCGAGTAATAGGTCCAGAGGCCTCGACGCTCCGAGGTGATCAGCCCCGCGTCCCGAAGGATCCGGAGGTGGTGGGACACCGTGGGTTGCTTCACCGGAAGAAGAGCCGCCAGATCGCAGACGCAGACCGGCTCCGGATTCTGGGTCAGGATCGAAAGGAGGCGGAGCCGGGCCGGGTGGGCCAGGAGCTCCAGGTCCCGGCCCATGGCCTCGGCCGATTCCTGTTCCAGCGAGCCCCGGGGAAGGACCAGGCAGCAAGGAGCGCCGGCCTGCCGGGAGGTGGGGTCGGGCGTGTCAGCCACGGTTGCGATCTCCATCGAAGAGCATCAATATTGACACCCTTCAATATAGATTCCCCCACGGGAGAGTCAAGGGCTCAACGGAGGCCCTGGCCCGGCTCCCGCACCCGGTCCGATGAGGGCACCGGGGTGGAACCGCGCAAAGCAGGATCCTTGACTGTGACAACTAATCAGAAGGCCGTTGAAGAAGGGCAGGGACCACCGGGACGGGGTCTTGCGGTGTCAGGGTAGGAGGAGTGTCGAAAGCGATGCCCCAGTGCATCGGTGAGACGCTCCGACGCCGCCTGGCGCCGCA
>PWLA01000368.1 GCA_003559555.1 Gemmatimonadota bacterium
GGAACCGCCTTCGAGCCGCATGGGACGGCGAAGGGAAGCCTCCCTCCGGTCCGCGCGGCCAGGGGTGGCCGGACACGCCGGCCACCCCCCGGCGCCGTCCGGCACGGTCCTTGAGTGTGTCGGTCGGGCGAGGCGGGCCCGCCCGCGCTCATTCATCCATCGTAAACCATCGACCTCCTGAAGGGCGGGGGGAAAGGCCACCTCCGCGGGGGCCGTTTCAGGCCCCGAACACCCTTCAGACGACAGATCAGGGAGACCGCAGCCATGCGTACCGTCCGCGACATCATGCAGACCGACGTGATCGCCGTCCGACAGGGCACCAGCGTGCAGGAGTTGGTTCAGGTGCTGGACCAGGAAGGAATCAGCGGAGTGCCAGTCCTGGATGCCGAAGGCCGGATCCGGGGCGTGGTGTCCCGATCCGATGTGATCCGCCTGGCAGCTCGTGAGCCGGAGGTTCCGATGGCCGAGGCCTTCTGGGAGGGCATTGGACGCTCGGTGGAGGACGATGCCGACGACCCCGACGCCTACTTCCTGGCTCCTGAGAGCAGCGTGATGCTGGTGCCGGGGGCCGCCACGTTCGAGGGATTGTCTCTGGACGACACCACCGTAGACGAGATCATGACGCCGGTGGCCTTCACGGTGGATCCCGATATGGTGATCTGGGAGCTGGCCGAGTTCCTGGTCCAGGGGAGGATCCATCGGGCGCTGGTGGTGGAGGAGGGGAAGCTGGTGGGAATCGCAACCGCCTTCGACGTTCTTCGGGTCGTGGCCGGTGATGCCAGCATCTGAGCTTTGGACTCCCGCCACCCAACCGGCCCCGGACGTCTGATGGAGTCCCGTCCCAAGCGCCTGCAGCCCGACGGCGGAGTCCGTGGCCCCTCGCCGCCCCAGTCCGCGGTGCACCAGTCCGCGGTGGAGGGGAAGCGACCGTCCACGCCTTCCCCCGGGTGGGACCCGGAGGCGGTCCAGGAGGTGATGGGTGTGTTGGCCCGTGAGATCGGGAGTCCGCTCACGGCCATCGAGGTCGCGGTGGATCGGCTCCGTAGCCAGCAGCGCCGGCAGGCCGCCCGATGCGAGGACGCAGGAAAGGGGAGGGAGGACGACCAGCCTCGGGGCGAAAACGAACTCCGGGTCATCCTCGAGCAGAGCCACAGGATGGCGAGCCTGGCCCGGACGCTTCTCTCCATTGCCCGCCCCAGCGCTCCGCGCCAGCGTGCGGTTGAGCTGGACCGACTCGTTTCCCGGGTGGCCGAGACGCTTCGACCGGAACTGGAAGCCACCGGAATCGAGCTGGTCTACCGGAGGGACGGAGACCGGGTCACCGCATGGGGCGACCCCCATCAGTTGCGGGAGGCCCTCCTGGCACTTCTGGGGAACGCCCGGCTGGCCCTGGATGAGTGGCCGGGCGAACGTCGGATCGACGTGACCGTGGGCAGCCGGGGCCGTCGGGAGGTCTTCGTTCGGATCCGGGACACGGGGCCTGGGGTCCCCCGGGAACGGGAGTCAGAGATCTTCCTTCCCTTCATCTCGAGCTGGGGACGGGAGGGCGTGGGGCTGGCTCTCTCGCGGCTCTCGATGTTGCGGCAGGGCGGAGACCTGTTCCTGGAAGAGCAGCAGGACGAAGCGACGGGGGCTACCTTCATTCTGATGCTCCCGAATGACTCTCGAATCGATCTCGACGACGAGGAGCCATGACCATGAGTCCAGCGAGCAGCGTGAAGAGCGACCAGAATCGTCCAGCGGTTCCCGAGACCTCAGATGGTGCGACGAAGGACGCCGGACCGACCCCACGGATCCTGGTGGTGGAGGACGAGGAGGTCATCCGGGAGCTCCTGGTGCCCACCCTTCGGGACGAATCGTACCGGGTCGACGCGGTCGCCACCGGTGAGGAGGCCCTGAAGCGCCTCGAGCGTACTCTCTATGACGTGGTCCTCCTGGACCTGAACCTCCCGGGGATGCACGGGATGAACGTGCTCTCGGCGGCACCGGCCACCCAGACCGATGCCCAGTTCATCGTCATGACCGCGTTCGGAAGTGTGGATACGGCGGTGGAGGCCATGAAGCTCGGCGCCTTCGACTACGTGAACAAGCCGTTCCGAACCGAGGAGCTCCTGCTGATCCTGGGCCGGGCGCTGGAAGAGACCGAGCTCAGGCGGGAGGTGGCGCATCTCCGGGCCAGGAGCGAGGGGGGCCCCCGGGACAAGATCATCGGGAAGACCCCGGCCATGCAGCGCGTCTTCGACCTCATCGAACGGGTGGCACCCACCCGGGCCACCGTCCTCGTGACCGGGGAGACGGGAACGGGGAAGGAGCTGGTGGCACGGGCCATTCACGACGTGTCGGGACGGGCCAGAAAGCCCTTCGTTCCGGTTACCTGCTCGGCTCTCACCGAGACCCTGCTGGAGTCCGAGCTGTTCGGGCACCTGAAGGGCGCCTTCACCGGAGCGGTGCACTCCAAGCGGGGACTCTTCGAGGCCGCCCAGGGGGGCACCGTCTTCCTGGACGAGGTTGCCACCATCGGCCCGGCGACCCAGGTGAAGCTTCTCCGGGTCCTCCAGGAGCGGGTCATCACCCCGGTGGGAGGAACCGAGCCGATTCCGGTGGACTTCCGCCTGGTCGCGGCCACCAACCAGGAATTGGAGGCGAGGGTTCGGGACGGAGAGTTCCGGGAGGATCTCTACTACCGCATGAACGTGTTTCCCATCCGGGTGCCGCCCCTTCGGGAGCGACGGGAGGACATCCCCCTGTTGGCCAACGCGTTCCGCCTGCGTTTTGCCGAAGAAAACGACATCGAGGCGCCCCCGCTCCTGCCGGAGACCCTGAACCGAATGATGGCCTACCCCTGGCCAGGCAACGTGCGGGAGCTGGAGAACGTGATCGAGCGGTCCCTGATCCTGCACGCCGGCGCCCGATCCCTCCCCTTCCACCCCACGTCGGACCAGAGCGCTCCCGGGGACGGTGGGGGGCGTGACCTCCTGGGACGGGCCCGGATGGAGCAGTGGGATCTGGATCGCCTGGAGCGGGAGTACATTCTGGATGTGCTGGATCAGGAAGGCTGGCACCAGGCGCGAGCCGCAGAAATCCTGGGGATCAATCGTCGCACGCTCTACCGAAAGCTGAAGCGCTACCGGGAAGAGGGAACCCTTCCGGAGTCGGACCAGAATGGTCGTTGAGCATGGGGGTCCCGCCCCGGTGTCCGGTCCTCCGTTCCGGTTGACACGCACGGATCCAAACCGATGGCCATGACGCGCCAACGCCTGGAATTCACCCGACTTTCCGAAGCGGAGTGCCTTTCGATCCTGGAGCGCAACCACCTGGGTCGCATGGCCTTCACTTTTCACGACCGAGTCGACATCCGGCCCCTGAACTTCGTGAGCGGTGGGGACTGGCTCTTCGGCCGAACCTCGCCGGGAGAGAAGCTCGAGACGACCTACCATCACCGGTGGGTGGCGTTTCAGGTGGATGAGGTCACCGACCCGACGAACTGGGTGAGCGTCGTGGTGCGAGGGGCCTTCCACCTCCTGGCCGAGCAGGGCTCGGAGGAACACCGTACTCTGTTGAAGCGGGCTCGGGAGGCGGTGGAGGGGTGGGACCCCCTGGCGTTCACCGACCGGGATCCGGCGCCCTTCCGAACCGAGCTCTTCGGGGTCGCCGTGCAGGAGATCTCCGGACGCCGAGCCCGCCTGGTGCCAGCCGACGGCTGATTCCGTTCCGGAACGCCGAACCGTCCTGCGCCCCGTTGCCTCCGTGGGGGCTCCTGGTCATCTTTTTCGCCGGTCTTCGGATCCGCCCCTTCCTTGCGGCCCGACCCTCGAACCGGCGGAGTTCCTGCGGTGCCAACGCCCATCCAGATCATCGTGAACCCCAACGCCGCCGGCGGCCGGGGTCGCGAGGTGGTGTCGGACCTTCGCCGGCTTCTGGACGAACGGGGGTTGGACTACCGCCTCCAACTCACGGAGCGCCCGGGGCATGCTGGCGAGCTGGCGGAGAAGGCGGAGGGTGATGGGTCCAGAAAGCTACTGGTCGTGGGCGGTGATGGAACGCTGCACGAGGTGGCCAACGGGCTTCTGAAGGGTGACGGTGCCATCCCGGCTGTGGCCGTGCTCCCGGTGGGAACCGGAAATGACTTCCATCGGATGGTTCATGGCTCGGGCGAGCTTCCGGCGGTCCTGACCACTCTCACTGACGGGCTGGTCCGGCCGTTCGACGTGGGACTGGTGCGCTGGGTCGGCGGGGAGGAGTACTTCGTGAATCTCCTGGGAATGGGGATCGATGTGGCGGTTCTTCAGCGCCGTTCCCACTTTCACCTCCTCCCGGGCCTCATGCAGTACCTGGGGGCGTTGGGGGCCGCCGGGGTCACCTTCCGGCCCTTTCCGGTGGTGGTGGAAGCCGAGACCATGAGCGAGGGTCGATTCCACTGGGAAGGCAGGACGCTTCTCACCGCCATCACCGTCGGTCCCTCGGTGGGGGGAGGGTTTCTCCTGTCGCCGGAGGCGCGTCCCGACGACCAGGCGCTGGATCTCTTTCTGGCCGGGGGGATGGGTGTGGCGAGTGTGATCCGGCACCTTCCCAGCGTGCTCCGGGGTACGCATCGCAACATCCGGCAGGTCCACATGCACCAGATCCGCCGAGCCCGGATCCAGTCGGCCGACGACACCCCCCTTCACTTCGAACTGGACGGAGAGCTCATGCCTGATCCTTCACCATGGTTGGAGATCGAAGTGATTCCAGGCGTCCTGCGCATCCTGGATCAGCCCGCCGCCGGCCCGGTCCGGGTGCGGTCATGAACCACCACATGCGACCTGGGACCGGGTCTGTCGGACCGGGCCCGACGGTGAGTTCCGGACGCATCCTGGGCTCAGGCCTGGTTCGGCTGGCTCACTGGCTGGCACCGGCGGTGCTGGTTTGCGGGATCGTGGTCCTCCCGATGTCGGCTTCGGCCCAGGCATCGGGTGCCGCCGAGAGCCGCTCCCCGGACCCCTCGTCGGCGCATTTCCTCCAGACCGTGGCCGATCGCCCATCGTTGTCGGAAGTCCGATTGCCGCTCGACCGTGTGAGCCCGATCGAACCGAGGCGCCTGCACCTCCGGAAGCGGCCTGTGGTGCTGGTGGCCGGCGACACGATCGACCCACCTCCCCAGGGGCCGCCTCTGGAAGCTCGGGGCGAGGTCCCCGACGTGAGCCCCGGGGGCGCATTCATTCGGTCCCTGGCGCTTCCGGGTTGGGGCCATGCGGCGACAGGATCCCACTTCCGGGGCGGCTTCTACATGGCGGCCCAGTCCGGCGCCATCTGGATGCTCTCCAAGTCCATCGCGGCGCACCGAGAAGCCCGACGGTTCCGGAACGAGGAGATCCGGGCCGTGACCGATCAGCTCCGGGCATCGGGGATCGCTCAGCCCGACACGCTCCGGCTTCTGGCGGAGAACGACCCCCGAGTGGAGGAGTGGGACGAACTCATCGAGGCTCGCTCGGAGCAGGTGGAGGACTGGGCGGCGGCCGGGATCTTCATCCTGCTTCTGAGCGCCACCGATGCCTTCGTCTCGGGTCACCTGATGGATCGCCCCGAGCCCCTTACCATTCAAGCGGGTCCGGTGGCAAGGGGCCGTTGGGAGGTCAGCGTGGGGGTTCGATGGGGACTCCACCCCTGGCGGCGCTGATCTCCCTTCCTCCATCCCAGCGAGCCAGGTAGGCCGGTTCCCCGGCGGGCAGAACCGCGAAGGACCGATGCTGGAGCCAGTCCCCGGAGTTCAGGTAGAACCGCCCAGGGGCCACCTCCACCTGCTGGGGTCGATGCACGTGACCCAGGAGCACCGCGTCCAGCTGAGGGTCCTCCAGGAGGCGATCCCGGGCCCAGCGTGCAAGTTCTCCGGCCCGACCCGGGGGGACGTCGTCTTCTCCGGTCACCCGTACATCGGTACGGGAAACCCGACGGGCGATGGCAGCACCCACGTCGGGGTGCAGCCACCGGAAGGCCCAGCGGGTTACCGGTCCCCGAAGGATTCGGCGGAGAATCCGGTACCCCAGGTCCCCTCGTCCCAGACCGTCCCCATGGGCGATGAGGCAGCGGTGGCCGGCCAGTTGGAGTTCGACGGGTCCGCGGTGGAAACGCAGGCCCACCTCATCGGTCAGATAGCTCCCGCCCCACCAGTCGTGGTTGCCTCCCACCAGGTGGATGGGCAGCCCCTGGTCCGCCAACTCCCCCAGGAGGCCCAGGGTGCGGGTGTATCCGCGAGGGATGACCGTCCGATATTCGAACCAGAAGTCGAAGAGATCCCCGTTGATGACGATGGCGGATCCTCTTTCGGCGGCCCATCGAAGCCAGTTCCGGAAGGCTTCCTCCGTTTCGTCGGAGACCGCTCCCAGATGGATGTCGCTGGTCACGTATGCTGGTGCTTCAGTCATGCCCGGGAAGGTAGGTGGAGGACACCCGGCGGGGAAGCCGCACCTCCGGTCGCCACTGGGGGACCGGCCCCCCGGCATGGCCCCTTCTCCGGCCAGACGCCCGTGCCGGAGTGGCGGTCTCACCGACGTTACCTTCCCTCTCGCAGGAAGTTACCTTTCGCTGAGCGCGGTCCCCACGAGGGGTGGCGGCCGGAACCAGGGGGGGGCGCAGGATCCACCGAGACGACTCGCACGCCCTGGAGTGGATCTACCGTCGTCGTTCCGGGGTCATACCTAACACGGGTCCTCGTGTTACTCGAGGTTCGCCCCGATTGCAGCCCTTTGAACCATCTGACTGGAGCCCATTCCACGTTGATCACGGAGCCCCACAATCCAGTGTCCGAGCCACATTGCAGGAGGGGTGGCGGGGTCGTGTCGACCCTGTGGGCCCTCCTGTTGGTGGCCGCGTTCGGGGTGACGAGCGCCTGTGCCAGCAGCGAGCCCGTCGAAGACGCCCGACCCATGGACGCAGGCCAACTGGCCCAGAATGCCCAGCGTGCCTCAGCGTTGGATGTTCCGTATCGACTCGTTTTCGCCTGGTCGCTGAATGAGCCGGGCATGCGACTGCAGGGGCAGGGTGTGGCCCGAGTCGAGCCGCCCTACCGGGCCCGACTCGACCTCTTCGCACGGAACGGAGAGCGCATCACCTCTGCCGCACTGGTGGATGGGGACCTGAGAGTTCCCGAAGGGATGCCCGGGTTCCTTCCCCAATCCACCTTCTTCTGGGGCTCACTGGGGGTGTTTCGACCCCACCGGTCCATGGGATTGGCAGGTGGGAGCTGGCGACGAGACGGACTGGCTGAATTGCGCTACCTGCCCACCGAGAGCTCAGAGCTCCTGGTCCGGCTCGCCGGATCCCGGGTGCAGGAGATGGTGCGACGGTCCAATGGCCGCGCAGTGGAGGAGTTGAGACTCGACATGGTGGACGGTGAGCGATTTCCACGGGAGGCGACCTATCGGGATCTGAGCCAAACCCGGGAGTTGAGGCTCACGCTGGAGAGCGTGGAACACGTGGAGTCATATCCATCGGACACCTGGACCCCCCGGAGATAACGAAGCCATGCAAAGGCCCGAATTTCTTCGACGCACCGGCGCCGCAGCGGCGATCTTCGTCTTCCTGGCCCTCGTCCTGGGCGGTTGCAACTACACGTTCCAGGCTGGAGCGGGCCTTCCGCCTCACATCCAGACTCTGGCGGTCATCCCCTTCGAGAACGAGACGAGTCGATTCGAGTTGACCCAGGAGCTTCACAACGTTCTGCTGGACGAGCTTCCACAGAAGTTCGGAGTCCGGACAGGAAGCGAGGAATACGCAGACGCCATCGTCCGGGGGTCGATCCGGAACTACTCGGTGGACGCTCCCTCGTATCGAGCGAGCGCCGACAGGCAGTCTGCCGAAGTCCTGGAGCGACAGGTGACCATTACCGTGCGGATCGAGATCGTGGACCGGGAGAACAACATGATCCTCTGGGACAATTCGAGTCTCTCCGCCCGGGGCGAGTATGTGGAGGCATCCGAGGTGGAGGAAGATGGTCGCCGCGTTGCCATCAACCGTCTCGTCCAGGATGTCGTGGACGGAATCCAGTCGAACTGGTGAGGGATCAGGGCGCGCGTCCCCTCCGGCTCGGCACCAGAGGTTCGCTTCTGGCAACCACCCAGAGCCGGTGGGTGGCCCGCCGGATCGAAGCATCCACGGGCCGAAGCGTGGAGTTGGTGACGATACAGACCACCGGCGACCAGATTCAGGATCAGCCCCTCTCGGAAATCGGTGGGCAGGGTGTGTTCACTCGCGCCCTGGACCTGGCCCTCCTGGACGGCGAGGTGGACCTGGCGGTGCACTCCCTGAAGGATCTGCCCACGGTCCTGGCTGAGGGGGTGGCCCTTGCCGCGGTTCCGGAGAGGGAAGACGCCCGGGACGTGCTCATCGGGCCCGGCGACCGGGCGTGCACTCTCGATTCGCTTCCCCCCGGAGCGGTGGTGGGGACCGGATCTCTTCGCAGGCAGGCGTTGGCCCGGGCCTTCAGGCCGGATCTGGAGCTTCGGGGAATCCGGGGAAACCTGGACACCCGCCTTCGCCTCGTGGATGAGG
Source organism: Gemmatimonadota bacterium (assembly GCA_003559555.1). Lineage (GTDB taxonomy): Bacteria > Gemmatimonadota > Gemmatimonadetes > Longimicrobiales > Gaopeijiaceae > PWLA01. The sequence continues at coordinate 8,527 of PWLA01000368.1, forward strand.
GTGACTACGACGCAGTGATCCTGGCGGCAGCCGGAGTCCGACGGCTCGGCTGGACGGCACGGATCGACGAACACATGGATCCCGCCGGTTGGCTTCCGGCCCCGGGGCAGGGGGCCCTGGCCGTGGTCATTCGCGAGGACTCGTCCGACCTCCACGCCCTGCTTCGGCCCCTCGACCACCTGCCCAGTCGCACCGCCACCACCGCCGAACGCTCGCTCATGCACGCACTCGAGGCGGGGTGCCAGCTGCCGGTGGGCGCCATGGGGCTCCCGTTCGGAGGGGGGATGCGCCTACGGGGAATCGTCGCCTCGCCCGATGGTCGCCAGGCGGTCCGAGCCGACGAAACCGGTGCCCAGGACGATCCGGAAGCCCTGGGTCGAGAGGTGGCTCAGCGCCTTCTGGCCATGGGTGCCGACCAGATCCTCATGGAGGTTGACCGAAGGGACAGGTCCTCGGAGGATTGAGTCCAGGGCGGATTCCGGGGGGCTCCATCTTCCGGCGCCGTCCCCTTCACCAAGATTCAGCAACTCGAGGAGTGACCTGGTGCGACGAAACGGACGAAACGACGACGAATTGCGTTCCCTGCTCATGGAGACGGGCGTAAGCCCGTATGCCGAGGGTTCTTGCCTGATCGCCACCGGTGACACCCGGGTGCTTTGCACGGCCTCGGTGGAGGAAAGGGTGCCGGAGTGGCGTGAGGGAAGCGGAAAGGGTTGGGTGACCGGGGAGTACGCCATGCTCCCCCGGGCGACACACACCCGCCGGAGCCGGGAGCGGGACGGCCCTGGCGGTCGCACACAGGAGATCCAACGTCTCATCGGGCGGTCCCTTCGTTCCGTTACGGACCTGTCTGCGCTGGGGCCCCGGACGGTGACACTGGATTGCGACGTCCTTCAGGCCGACGGTGGAACCCGCACGGCCGCGGTGACCGGCGCATGGGTGGCCCTTGCCCTGGCGTGTGAGGAAATTGTCCGAGAGGGAAGGCTCGAGTCCTCTCCGCTGGCTGACCCGGTGGCGGCCGTGAGCGTCGGGGTGGTAAACGGTCGTCCCCTCCTGGACCTGGACTATCCCGAGGACGCCGCCGCCGACCTGGACATGAATGTGGTCGGCACCGCCGATGGCCGGCTGGTGGAGGTCCAGGGAACCGCGGAAGGAGATCCCTTTGCCCGGGAGATGCTCGACGAGCTGGTGGATCTCTCGTTGTCGGGGATCGCCCGGCTGGTGCGAGCGCAGCGAGATCGACTGGCGGCGGACTCCCGCTGATGCGGCTCCTGGTAGCCACTCGCAGCGGGCACAAGCTCCGGGAGATCCGGGGGCTGCTGGCGGATGTCCCCGGGCTTCGACTCGTGGACCTGAACGACGTTGGAATCGCCGAGACGCCGAAGGAGGAGGGCGTAGAGGCCTTCGAAACCTTCGAGGACAACGCCCTGGCCAAAGCCACCTTCTTCCAGAAGGCCAGCGGACTGCCCACCGTAGCTGACGATTCAGGGCTGGAGGTGGATGCCCTCGGCGGCCGTCCGGGCGTTCGTTCCAAGCGCTTCGCTCCCGGAGGAGAAGATCTTCCGGGAGAGGAGCGGGACCGTTTGAACAACGAGCATCTCCTCACCCTCCTGGAGGACGTGGATCTCTCGGATCGCACGGCCCGTTTCGTGTGCGCGGCGGCACTGGTTCGAGAGCCGGGGAAGCACCGGATCTTCAGGGGGGAGGTGGAGGGGCTGATCCTGGGGCGACCCCGGGGGTGGGACGGGTTCGGCTACGACCCTCTCTTCTTCCACCGTCCGTTGGGGAAGACCTTTGCCGAGTTGTCCCGGGAGGAGAAGTCCCGCCTGAGCCATCGGGGCGAGGCCTTCCGGGCGCTGGGTGCACACCTTCGTTCGACCCAGACAGGGGGCGCAGAGACATGACGAAGGATCGTTTCCGACCAGACCACATCGGTCCCACGGACGACGGGCGGGCGCTGGAGATCCGATGGTCCGATGGGCACACGTCCCGGTTCAGCCCCCGGGAACTCCGGCTGGCCTGTCCCTGTGCCGGATGTGTCGACGAGATGACGGGCCGACGGACCCTTCGACCGGAGGATGTGGCTCCAGGGGTCTATCCGCTGGAGATCAACTACGTGGGGCGCTACGCGCTTTCGTTCCAGTGGAGCGACGGCCATGACACGGGAATCTACCCCTTCGAGTTTCTCAGGCGGCTCTGCTCGTGCCCGGAGTGCTCGGCGTCGTCCGGCGAAGGTGCGTAGTGCCGGTACCCACGATGGGCCGACGCTGGTATCTTCTTTGGCGTCGCCTGGAGCGTGGGGATCGCACCCGCGTACCAGGGATCCCACGGGGCGTGGCGCAGTTCGGTAGCGCGCCTGCTTTGGGAGCAGGAGGTCCCCGGTTCGAATCCGGGCGCCCCGATTAGGTAAGATGTCCGAAGAGGCCATCAAGCCCGGATGAGAACCGCAGGTTCGAGCCGGAGCGCGCGACCGAAGGGAGCAAGCGGAGACGACCGAGGATCGCCAGGGGCGACCACAGGTCAATCCGGGCGCCCCGACTAGGTAAGATGTCCGAAGAGGCCATCAAGCCCGGATGAGAACCGCAGGTTCGAGCCGGAGCGCGCGACCGAAGGGAGCAAGCGGAGACGACCGAGGATCGCCAGGGGCGAC
>PWLA01000320.1 GCA_003559555.1 Gemmatimonadota bacterium
ACCGCCAGGTAGGACTCGCCGTGACGGAAGGGAAAACTCTCGCGCTGTCCCATCATGCGGACGGTTTCGGTGCTTCCGTCCTGGAGGTGGAAGGGGGCGTCGTGGGTGTCGTCGGGATCGAACTGCCGCGTCCAGTCCGCCTCGAAGTGGATGGCGTTCAGGAGGAAGGCCACCGCGTTGCCGGGCATTGGATCCGGGGCGATCTCGTCGATGCGGTCATTGGTGGCCTTGGCCACCCAGTCGTTGATCACCCCGCGGGCGCCGGGGTCGCCGAAGTCCAGCCCTCTCACGGTGGCGCCGAAGTGGTCCTGGACCCTGGATACGAATCCTTCCCGGGGAGTGAGCCCCTCACGATACCAGATGGAGTTGGCCAGCTGGAAGGAGACGGCCGGATCCAGCTCATCCAGCAGCTCGATGAGGGTCTCGTAGGAGGCGTTGATCTCCTCTTCCGAGAGGTCGGCGAAGCGGAGCGTCTGACGCATGGCGTCGAAGGTGGCTCCATCGGCCCCGTTCATGGTCATGCCCAGGGCCAGGTGGGCGCTGAGGGGAGAGATGAAGTGGGTCTCGTCCGGGACGTCATCCAGGATGGTGCCCAGGAGCTCAAGCCCGAACTTGTTACTGGCCTGCAGGAGTTGCAGTTCACCTGCAGACAGCGCCCGGGGGAGCTCGGTGATCTGAGCCGGAGGAGAATCGTCGCCGGGGCCCAGGAGGGTGTCGCAGCCCACCAGAGCGCCGATCAAGATCAGGCCGATGGCCAGCCGTGCCGAAAGGAGGAGGGCGCCGGGGTAGCGTCGTGCATGGTTGGGAATCATGGCTTCAGTCCTGAATGGAGGGTGCGGGTCGCTGCACGCGGGTCCCAGGTTGCGTGTCGGACGAGGACCCTTTCTCCTTTGGAACGAATCGGGGGTGGGGTGTGTGACGAACCCGCTCCGTTCCATTCGTTGTCGGGCGTGGCCGTGCTCGCCTGCCTGGCCCGGCACCTGCACCGCCTGTGACCGAGGCCGCCATGATCATCCACACCTTTACCATTGCCCGCCGGACCGATGGAAATGACCACATCCTGGACTTGACCCAGGAGCTGCAGGAGGGGATTCGGGGCACCGGCATCCGTTCGGGGCAGGCGGTGGCCATGGTGGTGGGATCCACCGCCGCCCTGACCGCAACCGAGTTCGAGCCCGGCCTGGTGGAGCACGACCTCGCGGCCGCCCTGGAGCGGGTGGCGCCCCGGGACGGCCGCTACCTCCACGAGGAGACCTGGGGTGACGACAACGGCCACAGCCACGTCCGGGCCAGCCTGGTGGGCCCGTCGCTGGCACTCCCGGTGGTGGAGGGCCGAGTGCCCCTGGGAACCTGGCAGCAGGTGATCCTCATGGACTTCGACACCCGGCCCCGACGGCGGGAGGTGGTGGTGAACGTCATGGGGCAAGCAAGCAGCGGATGATCACGGGAGAACCAGAACGCCGTAATCAGGCCGTGTCCCCACCTGCGCCAGGGGTGAGCATCTCGGCCAGGCGGTCGTAGCTCATGGAGATCCCCTCCGTCATGCCGGTCTCCAGCGCGGCGTCCCGGGCCTTCTTGGAGGAGTAGCGGACGGTGAGGGTGAGCGTGGTGCCTCCAGCGTCCTCGGTCAGGAGGGTGGTGACCGTGGTTTCTCCGTCGGTCCAGTCCTCGTCGAAGATCTCGGTGTGGACGATGCGGCCGGGCGGGTCCAGCTCCACGAAGGTGCCGCCCATTCCCATCTCCTCTCCTTCGGGCCCGCGCCATAGATAGCGGAAGTCCCCGCCCACCCGGAGGTCGACTTCACAGGTGGCCAGCGTCCAGCCGGGAGGGCCGGTGAGCCACTGCTTGAGCAGTTCCGGGGTGGTGACGGCCCGATAGACGTGCTCCCGGGGCGCTTCGAAGCGTCGGGTCATGCTGACTTCGTGGTCGGAAGGGGTAGTGACTTCCAGCGTGCCGGGTTCCATCATGGTGCGTCTCCGTGGTGTGTTGGGTGATGGTGAAGGGAGGCTCAGCTCGTGTCCTCCGATCGGGGTGGGTCTTTCGGCCGCGGTGGGTCCTCGTTCAACGTCTCGAGGACCGCCTCCAGGCGATCGAACTGCTCGGCCCAGAAGCGACTGTAGTCCACGAGCCACTCGGTGGCCTCCCGGAGGGGTTCGGCCTCCAGCCGACAGGGCCGCCGCTGGGCGTCCCGGGTCCGGCTCACGAGGCCGGCCTTCTCCAGCACCTTCAGGTGTCTGGAGATGGCGGGCTGACTCATGTCGAAGGGCTCGGCCAGCTCGGTCACCGATGCCTCGCCCTTCCTCAAGCGAGAGAGGATGGCCCGCCGGACGGGGTGCGAGAGGGCCTGAAAGGTGATGTCGAGCGGGTCGGAATCCATTCTGGATGATGCCTCAGTGCAATATAGCGAATCAGTTTAATAACCTTTGTTGCATATAATGAAAACATCATAATTTGGCGGTGGCGGGATGTCAACCCGCTCGAGGTTGCTTCGGTCGGGATGGGCTCTCTGCCTTCGGTTGAGAACGATCCGATCTCCCATGAATCGAGCCACGCCGCGGATCCGCTGATGCTTTGGACCCGGGCGACCGCCTGAGCCGATCGGGGCCGCGGTGGCCGACCGAGGCAACCCTTTCGGTTTCTGACGGCGTCCCACTTGCGATGATCGGCTTACGATGATCGCCCAGGGGCAGCGTTCCGGTGCGGGAAGGGTGCGTTGCCGGGTTGCCGGCGGCTGATTGCGTCTGCCGGCCCCGAACCGGCGTCACGCCAGTCCCGAACCGGCGTCACGCCAGTCCTGA
>PWLA01000124.1 GCA_003559555.1 Gemmatimonadota bacterium
CTCGTCGTCTCGGTCGGGGCCTTCCGCCACCCGCCTTCTGCGGAGCCCCGGTTGGATCCGCCGCCGGTGGAGGATCCGTGGGCGCTGGCGGATCCACGGGCGGCGGCGGTGGTCTTGCCCGATTCGCCGTCCAGGCGGGCCTTCAATTCGAAGAGCTCGTCCCGGAGAAGGGCCGCTCGCTCGAAGTCCATCTCGGCGGCGGCCTCCTCCATCTCGCTCTCCAGGGCCTTCACCAGCTCCTCGACGTTCACCTCATCCTGATAGGATGCGAGCTTCTCCGCCACCCTCGGCGCCGGCGCCTCCCGGGCGTCTGCCACCCGGGTGGAGAACTCGATCTCCTCGATGCTCTTGCGAATGGTGGCGGGGGTGATCCCGTGTTTCCGATTGTGTTCGATCTGGATGGTCCGCCGCCGCTCCGTCTCGTCGATGCACTGCCGCATGCCCTTCGTGATCCGGTTCGCATACAGGATGGCGCGGCCGTTCTCGTTTCGGGCCGCCCGACCGATGGTCTGGATCAGCGAGCGGGCATTCCGGAGGAAGCCCTCCTTGTCCGCGTCCAGGATCGCCACCAGGGATACCTCCGGCAGGTCCAGCCCCTCCCGCAGTAGATTGATCCCCACCAGGACGTCGAAGCGGCCCAGGCGTAGCCCGCGCAGGATCTCCATCCGCTCGATGGTGTCGATCTCCGAGTGCATGTAGCGAACCCGAACGCCCACCGACTGGAGGTATTCGGAAAGATCCTCGGCCATTCGCTTGGTGAGGGTGGTCACCAGGACCCGCTCGCCCCGCTCCTCCCGCACGCGGATTTCCGCCAGGAGGTCGTCCACCTGGCCCGCCACCGGCCGCACCTCCACCTCCGGGTCCACCAGGCCAGTGGGCCGGATGATCTGCTCCACCACCACACCGCCGGAGAGCTCCAGCTCCCGGTCGGCGGGGGTCGCCGACACGAAGATCGCCTGATGCAGGATCTCTTCCCACTCCTCGTACTTCAGGGGACGGTTGTCCAGCGCCGAGGGAAGACGGAAGCCGTGTTCCACCAGCGTCATCTTCCGGGCCCGGTCCCCGTTGTACATCCCACCGATCTGCGGAAGCGACTGGTGGGACTCATCCACGATGCAGAGGAAGTCGTCGGGAAAGTAGTCCAGGAGGCACGACGGTCGATCGCCGGGCCCCCGGCCCGCCATATAGCGGGAGTAGTTCTCAATTCCCGGACAGGTCCCGATCTGCAACATCATGTCGATGTCGAAATTGGTCCGCGACTCGATGCGCTGCGCCTCCAGGAGGCGACCTTCCCGCTGGTAGTGCTTCACCCGCTCCTCCAGCTCCTGGCGGATCAGGGGAACGGCGTCCTCGATGGTGCTGCGGTGCGTCACGTAGTGGGAGGCCGGGTAGATGGCGGTTCGCTCCAGCTGGGTGATGAGTTCGCCGGTGAGGGGATCGAACCGGGTGATCCGCTCCACCTCGTCTCCCCAGAACTCGACCCGGATCGCCTGCTCCTCGTAGGCCGGCAACACTTCCACCGTATCGCCCCGGACCCGGAAGGTCCCCCGCTCGAAGACCATGTCGTTGCGGCGATACTGGATCTCCACCAGCGCCCGGAGGAGGTCGTCGCGCCCCATCTCCTCGCCCACGTTCACCTCGTACATCAACGCCCGGTACTCGTCCGGGTTTCCCAGCCCGTAGATGCACGACACTGACGCCACCACCACCACGTCGTCCCGCTCGAAGAGCGACGAGGTGGCCCGGAGGCGGAGGCGGTCGATGTCCTCGTTGATGGCCGAGTCCTTCTCGATGTAGGTGTCCGTGGCGGGGACGTAGGCCTCGGGCTGGTAGTAGTCGTAGTACGAGACAAAATACTCCACCGCATTCCGGGGCAGAAGCTGCTTCAGCTCCCCGTAGAGCTGGGCCGCCAGTGTCTTATTGTGCGACATGACCAGGGCCGGGCGCCCGTGATTGGCGATCACGTGGGCCATGGTCAGCGTCTTCCCGGTACCGGTGGCGCCCAGGAGGGTCTGGAAGCGGTCGTCCCGCTCCAGTCCCTCCCCCAGTTCCTGGATCGCCCGGGGCTGATCGCCTTTGGGCTCGTAGGGGGCTTCGATCTTGAATTCGGGCATGTCGTAGGGTGGCCTCAGTCGCTGTCCACGTCCAGGAGCTCCGACTCTCCGAAGGACTCGCGGCGCTCCACCGAAAGGACGCCCTTGATCTGTCCGATCCGCTTCATGACCCTGTTCAGGTGTGGGAGGTCCTGCACCTCTACCACGAACTCCCCCACCATCCCGCCGTCGATGGCCCGGATGTCGGCGTGCTGGATGTTGGTGCCCGTTTCGGTGATGGCCTGGGCGATGTCGGAGAGAACCCCCCGCCGGTCGGTGCCCCGGGTGTAGAGCTTGACGAAGAAGCGATCCCCCTGCTCCGCCGTCCACTCGATCTCCACCCGACGCTCCGGGTCCTGGGAGAGGTTCAGGACGTTGGGACAGTCCTTTCGGTGAATGGAAACGCCCCGGCCCGCCGTCACATACCCGATGACGTCGTCTCCGGGTACCGGCTGGCAGCACTGGGAGTAGCGCACCATCAGGTTGTCCACTCCCTGGATCCGGACGCCCTTGTCGGTCCGGCGGATCTTCCGGGCGATCCGCTGGAGGGGCGACGACGCCTTCCGCCGGGCCTCGGCCACCTCCTTTTCGGGAAAGAGCTGCTTGATCACCGCCGACGGGCCGATGTCTCCCCGGCCCAGCGCCGCCACGACGTGTTCGAAGTCCGGATAGTCCAGCTCCTCTGCGACCTCCTCCAACTTGGCATCGCCTGGGAGCGAGACCCGTAGCTTCTTGAGCTCCCGGTCCAGGAACTCACGCCCCAGCTTCACCGACTCGTCGTGCTCCTGCTGGCGGATCCACTGACGGATTCGCTGCCGGGCACGGGAGGTCTTCACGAAGGCCAGCCAGTCCCGGGAGGGCGACTTTCGAGGCGAGGTGAGGATCTCCACCGTGTCTCCGTTCCGGAGCTCCCGGGAGAGGGGCGCGATGCGTCCGTTGACCTTGGCTCCGGCGCAGTGGGATCCCACCTCGGTATGCACGGCGAAAGCGAAGTCGATGGGTGTGGCACCCACCGGAAGCTGCTTCACGTCCCCCTTGGGGGTGAAGACGAAGATCTCCCCCAGAAAGAGGTCCATCTTGAGGAATTCCATGAACTCCTCGGGCTCCGACGCCTCCTGCTGCCATTCCAGGACCTGGCGGAACCAGGAGAGGGCCTCGTCCACCTCGTCGGACTTTCCGGCCTGGGCTCCCTCCTTGTAGCGCCAGTGGGCGGCGATCCCGTACTCCGCCGTCCGGTGCATCTCCTCGGTCCGGATCTGGATCTCGTAGCGCCGCCCCCCCGGACCGAAGACCGTGGTGTGGAGGGAACGATACATGTTGGACTTGGGGGTGGCGATGTAGTCGTGGAAGCGCTCCTGGATCGGTGTGAACTCGGAGTGGATGAGCCCCAGGGCGGCATAGCAGTTCTGCACCGAGTCGGTGATGACCCGGATGGCCTGGAGGTCGTAGATCTCCTCGTACGGCTTCTTCCGCTTCTCGATCTTCCGATAGATGGACCAGAGGTGCTTGGGGCGCCCCGTCACCTCGGCAGGGATCCCAGCCTCCTCCAGGAGTTCCTCGATGGGGCGCTGCATCTCCAGGATCTGCCGCTCCCGCTCCTTGCGGCGCTGCTGCACCAGGTTCCCGAGCTCCTCGTGGGCCTCCGGCTCCAGGAACTTGAAGCAGAGGTCCTCCAACTCCCACTTGAACTGGGCGATCCCCAGGCGATGGGCCAGAGGCGCATAGATCTCCCGGGTCTCCAGGGCGATCCGCTTCTGCTTGTTCCGGGGAAGGTATTCCAGGGTCCGCATGTTGTGGAGGCGGTCCGCCAGCTTGATGAGGATCACCCGGGCGTCCTCGGCCATGCTCAGGAGGAGCTTGCGGTAGTTCTCCGCCTGGCGCTCGGTCTGGGAGCGGAAGCGAACCTTACCGATCTTGGTGACCCCATCCACGATGGAGGCCACCTCAGAACCGAAGCGTTCCTCCACGTCGGTCAGGGAGAACTGAGTGTCCTCCACCACGTCATGGATGAGTCCCGCCACCAGCGAGGCCGTGTCCAGCTTGAGTTGGCCCAGGAGAACCGCCACCTCCACCGCGTGGGTCACGAAGCTCTCGCCGCTGGCCCGCTTCTGGCCCCGATGGGCCTCTTCCGCCAACCGGTAAGCCTCCCGAATCTTCTCCACATCCAGGCGACCGACGTACGCCTCCAACTCCCGCGCCAGCGGGCGAGGCAGCCCCCGAATCGTGGGCGTGGAGGCGGACTGGGTGTCGGCGGGGAGGCTCATATCAAAGAAAATACCCTTTCGGGCCGCCGATGCTCCAGGGGGTGGTGCCCACCGTGGCAGGGCCCCTCCGTTCTGTCCCCGGGAATTGTGGGTGACCATCTGGGAGGGGGGGACTGTAGCCATCCGGGGGGACACGACTGTGGCCATCCGGGGGGGGGACACGACTGTGACCATCCGGGAGGGGCCGACTCAGCGTCCCCCCGCCCGCCCGCTCAGAACGAGGGGCTCGGAGTACCTGATGGGACCCAGGCGGGTCTGGATCGTAGGGAGCGCTTCGAGCCGAACGTCCACCGGCTCCTGGCCGACCCCGCCCAACGCCAGGGCCAGATCCACCAGTTCACGGGTTCCGCCATCGAAGAACTCCAGGAGATCCATCCTCACCCCCACGGGGACGTCGGTTCGCTGGCCCGACGGGAGCACGACTTCGTCGTCCAGGACGCCACTCACCGTCTCCCGGTCCCGTAGGAAGAGCGTCCAGTCCAGGGCCAGGAGCCGGGCTTCCGGGTTGTCCCCCGGGTTGTTTGCCCCCACATGGACGATGGCGTCCAGGGGAAGGGTCCGGTTCACCAGCGCGGAGCCGATTCGGGCCGCATCCAGAACCGACAGGTCCTCGTAGCTGCGTACATCGTCCAGGCGCACCCCAGCCAGGTGCAACTCGCTCACCCGGTCCAGTTCGAACCGGACCTGCGAGAGGGCGGTGAGAGACTGGAGGGCGGCACAGGAAGGCAGGACCAGGAGGATCAGGAGGCAGCCCACCAGAGCCGAGCCGCCAGCAACGCTCCGGCGGGGATGGTCATGACGACTGACATGGAGATGACGAACGTTCGATCCGGTCCGAGTCGATCCGGTCCGAGCAGGAGGTTGAGGCATGGCCTCCCCTACCCCGCTTCCGGAGTTCCGGGTTCCATTCGCCGGGTCGCCGAAGTCGGCCCGGCCGCTCTCCGCACCCCCTCCCGGGGCCATCCATCAATTCGCTGAGGCCCAGGTCTTCTCGCCCACCACCACGTGATCCAGCACGCGGATGCCCACCGCCTTGCCGGCCTCCGCAATCTGTCGGGTCACGGCCCGATCCTCGGGGGAGGGCGTGGGATCGCCGGACGGATGATTGTGAACCAGGATCACCGCCGCGGCGCTGGCCAGGATTGCAGGCCGGAACACCTCCCGGGGGTGGATGAGCGAGGCGTCCAGGATGCCGCGAGTCACCGTCACGTCGCGCAGGACCCGGTGCTGGGTGTTCAGCAGCAGGGCATGGAACTCCTCATGGGAAAGGTCTCGGAGGCGAGGCGCCATCAGGCGATACACGTCCGACGGTCCCCGGACCCGAGGACGATCGGGCTCGTCTTCCTCGGCAGCCCGCCGGCCCAGTTCCAGAGCTGCCACGATTCGTCCGGCGGTGGCTCGTCCGACCCCTGGCAGGGCCTCCAGCTCTCCGGGCTCCGCCGCGGCCAGAACGCGAAGCCGGCCACCGGACGACTTGAGTAGCCGGTCCGCCAGAGCGAGTACGGAGCCTCCCACTCCTCCCGATCCCACCACCAGGGCCAGCAGCTCCCGGAGAGACAGCGCCCGAACCCCGGCGTCGCGGAGTCGCTCCCTGGGGCGTTGTCGGGAAGGCATCTCCCGTACCGAAGGGTGCGCCGGCGACGTACCCTGGGAGGGCGAGGATCCCGGGGGAAGAGCGGGGTTGGAGGGTTGGGCCACTCCAGCCTCCGACAAAGGGGAAGCTCCGTGATCCGGGGCAGATTGGGATGGTGGTCTGGTCATGGGCTCGGGACCTGTAGACAGGCGATTCGCTGGGACTTGATTGAAGCCAACACGGGTGACCCGACGAGGTGGCCGAACGCAGCGACCGGTCGGATCGGGCCAGATCAGAGCGATCGCGCTCCTCGGCCACGTCCGGTCCATCGGATCAGCAGCAGCTGAATGAGCAGCAGCCTGGGCGACCCCCGATGACCGCCATCATCGCCAGGGGCACCCGCCATCTCGGCCTCCTGGAGACGGCTCTCACCGGGGCCAGCCCAACCGAACCAACGCAGCTCTCAGCCGAGCCGATACGGATCCGGCCGGAACGATAAGGGTAGCCCCAACGAGAGGACCCGGGGATGGAAGCCTGGGACGGCCTGGCGACCCCAGAGGCGGAAGAGGCGGACCAGAGGCGGAAGAGGCGGAATTGGCCCTCAGGGGCTGATTCGGCCCCAGGGGCAGGATTGGGCATCACGGCCGAGCAGGTCTTGCTCCCCCGTCATCCGATGCCCACGTTATCTGGGAGTTCCATTCGCCGGAGCCCTGGTCCGCTCAACACCTTCGGTGACCCGGCCCCTTCATCAGGGGAGCGACCCGGAGCCCCTGCCTGCCAGGCGAGGCTGGAGGCGCTCCCAAGCCCGACATCGCCGATGCGCCTTCACCCATGTTTTCCAAGCGCCTCCCTGATCCTCGGAGGCATCCTGGGCATCCTCGCCGGCGTCTCCTTCGTCGCCACACCGGCCAATGGGAGTGCTCAGTCCGCTGCCGAACCTGGACCCGAGTGGATCGCAGAGATCACCGCGGCAGAGACCAGCACCACAGTTCCCGAGCGTCAGGCCACGAATCCCGCCACAGATGCTGGTGGTCAGGAGAGTCGAACCGGAACGCCGATCCGTTGGCATCTCACCGCCCTCCTGGGAAGCCGCGGTCTGGGCAATGACTCGCATCCCTTCGGCGGACTCGAGGCCACCCTGTTCCGTGGCCGATTCGGGGCTGCCGCCACAGGCCATCTGGGAAGCGGAAACGATTACCGATCGACCCTCCTCGCCGCCGGTCCGGCCCTGCACATCGCCGACCTTGGAGCCACCGCGTTTTCCGCGTGGGGAGGGGTGGCCCGCTACCAGGAGGAGCTCGATGTGGGCCCCTCCCGACAGGTGACCGGAGCCCTCCTCACGGCCACGGCACGGCGCCCCCTGCTCTGGGGATCTCTGAGTCTCCAGGTGGGATGGCTGGTCGCCCGGCTCGATGAACCGGACTTTCAGCAATCGGTGCCGGTGAACAGCCTCCGTATCGCCGTGGGAATCGGCCGGTGATGCGGCGTCGAAGAACCGTAGGCGCAGCGGCATCGGACACGCTGCGAGCCCCATGGGATTCGGTCCTGCACGCGGGCACCGTGATCCTGACCCTCGTGGCGGTGGCCGTTCTGAGCAGCTGCAGCGACGGCGATCCACTCCTCTTCGGGGAACCGGATTCCCTCGAGTCCCTCAGCGCCGAATTTCAGGAAGGGACGGTGGGAGAGCGCTCCGATGAGCCTCCCCGTGCTCGAGTACTGGACCGAAGGGGGAACCCGGCACCGGGCGTCGATGTGGAGTGGTCCGTGACCCAGGGGAGAGGCGAGATCACGAACAGGGTTACCCGCTCCAACGATGCGGGCATCGTGGCTATCGAAGGGTGGACTCTGGGTACGGCAGTGGGAGACAACGCAGTTACTGCGTCCGTCTCCGGAGCGGGATCGGTGGAGTTCCGCGCCGTGGCTCAGGCCGGCCCACCGGACTCGCTCCACAATACCGTCGGGCATCGGACCTTCGGCACGGTCGCCGCACCTGTGAACGTCCTGCCCCGGGTCACCGTAACCGACCGCTTTGGCAACCCACTGGAAGGAGTCGCCATCACCTTCGGGGTGGTGGAAGGAGACGGCACGCTCGAGGAACCGGAAACGGTGAGCGACTCGGAAGGGCACGCATCTCCCGCCGACTGGATTCTCGGGCCTGTAGCCGGAATTCAATCCCTCGAAGCCAGTTCCGGCGGGCTGACCACCGTTCGCTTCGATGTGACCGCTCGAGCCGATGTTCCCGACTCGGTAGATGTAGTGGAGGCCGGTGCGACGGATGGACGGGTCGGCGAGACGATCCCCGGAGTCATCGTCGAGGTTCGCGATCAATTCGGCAACCCCGTTGGCAACACGGAACTCGAGGTTCGAGTGGTGGCAGGTGGGGGGCAGGTCTTTCCGGAAACCCCGACCACGGACGAAGAGGGCCGTGCCACGCTGGACTGGGTGCTGGGCCCCACTGCCGGCACCCAACGGATCGAGGTATATGCCGATGACGCCCGACACGCGTTGCTGGAGGTCGAAGCGGCACCAGGAGAGCCCGCTGCGGTCGCAGCGGTGGAAGGCCAGGGACAGGTGGCACCGGCCTCGCAGGACGTGCCCGAACCGCCGACGGTGCGAGTGACGGATGAGTTCGGCAACCCCCTGGAAGGTCACGACGTAACCTTCGAAGTGGTGGAGGGAGGCGGAAGTGTTCAAGGCTCGCCGGCCCGCTCGGATGCCGAAGGCGTCGCCGGGTTGGATCGGTGGACTCTGGGTCCCGAAGTCGGAGAGCATCGTGTAGAGGCCACCCTCGCTGGCATAGCGTCGGTCATCTTCCATGCAGAGGCCACCGAGGCGGTCGTTCGCGCCCTTCAGGTCGTGCAGGGCCAGGATCAGCAAGGCGCGGCCGGATTTCCGGTCTCCGAACCTCCTGGCGTCCGGCTCGTGGACGACACGGGTGCTCCGGTCTCTGGTGAGACCGTCAGCTTCACCATCATCGAGGGCAACGGCTCGGTGATCCCCGATGAGATCTTCACCGATGATCAGGGCCTGGCCATCGCTCAGGAGTGGATCCTGGGCGCCTCCCCGGGCTGGAACCGCATCCGGGTCGCAGCCCAGGGCGCTCCGGCCCGAACGATCTCGGCCTATGCCATGGAAGGCCTTCAGATCCAGGTGGAGGAGGCCCATGTAAACCAGGGGAGTCAGTCCTATCCGGCCGCTATCCCGCTGCTGGAGGGGAGGGCCGGACTGGCCCGCATCTTCCTCCGGGCCAACGCCGCCAATGATGCAGCGCCGCGGGTCCGGGTGGAGTTCTACCACGGGAGTGGCGTGGTGTACTCCCAGGTCGTCGAACCCACCCTGAGTTCGACGCCCACGGCCATCGACCCGGAAGACCCCGCAGGTTCATGGAACCTGAGCATTCCCTCCGAACTGGTGGACGCCGACTTCGGGCTCCGAGTATACGTTGACGAAGACGAAGAGGTGGACGTGGTGGACCGGAACCTTCTGGCCTGGCCCACCGATGGAAGCATCTACCGACCGACCACCCTGAGCACCGCACCGTTCCGGTCCACCTTCGTGGCTATCGAAAGCACCTCACTCGGGACCCTCGCCGATCTGAATCCGGGGAACCTCGACGACTACATATCCACGACCCTGGACCTTTTCCCCATCGGTGAGTACGACGCCATCATCCGACCCGACACCTTCGTGAGCGACGCCTCACCCCTTTCTGGGGACGACCAGGGGAACGGTTGGAGCGACCTCCTACAGGAGATCTACGCTCTCCGTATAGCAGACGGAAACACGGACCCCGAAGCGCTCAACCGCTACTATCACGGGATTCTCCGTCGGCAGAGCGGCCCCGGGATCGCCGGAATCGCCTACGTCGCGACATCGCCCACCTCCCCGGCCCTGGCGGCAGTCTCCCACGACGCCACCAGCTCCCGAGCCCGGGTAGTGGCCCATGAGTTCGGACACAACTTCGGACGGTGGCATGCACCCTGTGGCGGCGCGGGAGGCATCGACCAGAACTGGCCTTCCGGCATAGAGTATGACGATGCCCGCATCGGGACCACGGGCTATTCCATCGCCTCTGGCCAGCTCATCTCGCCGTCTGGGAACGCTCGGGACATCATGTCCTACTGCACCCCCGTCTGGTCCAGCGACTACACCTGGGAGTCCGTGCTGGCGATGCGGGAAGCGCGCCCGGTCGGGGCACCGCCCATGGCTGCACCGGGCCCATCCACCGAAGGACTCCTTGTGTGGGGAAGCTGGAGCGAGGAGGCCGGCCCACGGCTTCGACCAGCCATCGCGCTCCGCAGCCGCGAGGTTCCCGTTGAAGGCGACGACGCCGTGATTCGCGGCCTGGATGCCCAGGGCGGGGTGCTCTTCCAACGGGGTGTGGAAGGCCTTCCGTTGGACCACGCAGACGACGAGAGTCTGCGACAGTTCACCTTGTTCGTGGCCCTGGACGAAAGAAGTCAGGACGCGCTCGCCCGCATCGTCCTGGACTCCCCACATGGAACCGTCGAACTCACCTCATTCTCGGACGGACAAGGAGGACCCGCCGGAGCACCGGGACAGGCACGAGTCACCGAAGGCCCAGAACTCCAGGTGACACGCGTGGGCCCCGCCGGCCCCCAGGCTGTCCTGGGCTCGACACGACTCCGGATCCAGTGGAACGCCGACGGCTTCCCCCTGGCCCTCCTGAGGGACGGCCCGAATGGCCGCGTCTTCGGAATCGTCCGCTCCGGCGACGCAATCATCCCCGACCCCAGTTCCGGCACACTCACCGTGCACTTCTCAGACGGGGTTCGCACCACTCTCAGGAGCGTGTCGGACTACTGAGCGCATCCGCAGCAGAAGTCACAAGGCCTTCGGGAAGCCCACGAACAGAAGCGCATGCCCGGCTGCTCCCCTCCCCAGCACAGCGGTGATTGGAGTCGGGCTCCAGAGTTCGCCCCACATCAGCTCCTCGCCCCCCTCCGTTCTGTCCCCGGGTGATGTGGGTGATCGTCCCCCAAGCGTCCCCACACCACCTCCTGAATGGTCGCTCAGCCTCTTCCGGCCCCCGAACCATCTCCTTCTCCGCCACCGGGCCACCGGGCCACCGGGCCACCGGGCCACCGGGCCACCGGGCCACCGGGCCACCGGGCAGAAGAGGAGGTTGCAGGGCATGACTCTGCAAGTCC
>PWLA01000091.1 GCA_003559555.1 Gemmatimonadota bacterium
ACCATGGTCTCGCTCATCAACTCGGTCTATTACGGGTTCGGCTCGGGGGTGGTGGTACCGGGCACAGGCTTCCATCTGCAGAACCGGGGAGCCGGCTTCACCATGGAACCGGACCGCCCCAACACGGTGGCGCCGAACAAGGAGCCCTTCCACACCATCATTCCGGGCTTCGTCACCCGGGTGGCCGACGACGGCACCGAGGAGCCATACCTGAGCTTCGGCGTCATGGGAGGCGCCATGCAGCCCCAGGGGCACGTGCAGGTCCTCCTCAACATGGTCCTCTTCGGGATGGATCCGCAGGAGGCGGCCGACGCCGACCGCTTCCGCCACTACGCGGGCCTGCGTGTGGGGATGGAAGCCGGGATCGGCGATGCGGTCCGGCAGGCCCTGGAGGCCCGGGGCCACGACGTGACCCTCATCGGCCCGGGCGCCGTGGGAGGCGCCCAGATCATCCAGAAGCTGCCCCGGGGATGGGCCGCCGGCTCCGATCCCCGAAAGGACGGCCACGCGGCGGGGCATTGAGGGGAATCCCGCTCCGCTTCCGTCAGCTGCCGCCGAGCCCCCTCAGCAGGAGAGGCCAGGTGGCCGACGACTGACCCCGGTAGTCGGGCTGGAAGCCGAAGAGGATCAGCTCGCCTTCGCCCACCTCCGCCCGGAGGAGGGCCGGGCCGCCGGCCACGTACTCGGGCCCCATGAGCCAGCCGGAGAGGAGCGGGTCCCCCTCACCGTAGCGGGCCAGCACCTCGACCCGGGGGTCGTCCACGGTGAAGGCCCGGGAGCCGCCGCCCCCGCCGCCGCCCCGGAACCAGGCGATGGTCTCCTCCTCCAGGCCCTCGACGAACGGATGATCCTCAAGCGTCATCCGGAGGATCGAGCCGGGCACGAAGAACTCGGTGCTCTCGACGCCCTCCCCCTCCCGACCCACCTCCAGGTCGAAGAGGTCGATGAAGAGATCGGCGGCGGACTCCACCGCCACGATCCGGCCGCCGCCCTCGACCCACTCCCGGAGATGGTCCAGCCCCTCCTGGCCGATCCCGCCGGCGTAGGGCTCGGCAATCACCTCGGGCGAGTAGCCGCCCACGATGGAGCCGGCGCCCCGGGACTGGAAGAGCACCACGTCCACCCGGTCCCGGAAGTCGCCCTCCCGGACGTGGACCTGCATGAGAGTGTCGTAGGCCAGCTCATGCTGGTCCAGCACCCAACGGGTCCACCCGGAGGGCTGGGACTCGCCCCATCCCTTGAAGACGCCCACCCGGGGGGCGTCGGCGCCAGTGAGCTCGGGGGGCAACGGGTAGGTGATCGGCTCGGGGACGGGGATCACTCCGGAGAGCTGGGCGTCCAACGGCTCGTCCACGGCCTCGGCAGCGACCCCCATGAGGAGCGGCAGGGTGTGGGCGGTGACGTCGTAGGGGGTCTGGGGCGGGCCGCCGGGATAGAGCCTGAGATCCGGGTAGTCCTGTCGCTCCAGGAGGGCCTGGGCGAAGGAGCCGAAGGGCTGCCCCATGGGGATCACGTAGCTGCCCTCGGGCCACTCCCGGGTACCGCCGTCCGAGCCGGCTGCCGTGGTGAAGGGTGCCTCGGCCCTGTGGATTTCCACATCGCCAAGCCTCAGGATCCGAACCATGTCCTCCAACCGGACCGGGTCGTGCTGCTGTTGGGCCGGGGGAAGCACCCAGGCGGCGGGCCACTCATCCCAGCCCTCCACCGCCCGGGCCTGGATCCCGTGAAAATTCCGGACCCAGTACTCCCGGTTCCGGGCCGCATGGGTCAGCACCGCCATGGCCGCCGACTCCATGTATTCCACGATGTCGCCGATCCCCCACTCCCCGCCGGGCCAGGGTCGAGGGTGGTTCCAGCTCGGCGTATGGGGATCGGCCCCCCGTCGGGCGCTCAGGTCATCGGGGGTGAGTTCCACCGGGGCGGCCCAGTCGGCCCGGGCCACCTCCACCAGGATCCGCACCCCACCGTGGTGGTGCTGGTACGCCCGGGCCGGGGTGAAGGCGTCGAAGATGGAGTAGGTGCCCACCCCACTCTTCCCCTCGGCCAGCAGCTCCGAGGCCACGTAGGAGCCCAGCTGGTTGGTGGCGCCGATGAGGGCCGGGTCGATGTTGGGCTCCCACGGATCCTGGTAGGGCGGCACCCAGATCCGCAGGTTGTCGGCCCAGAGCTGGTGGTGATCCTGGACGATGTGGGGACGCCAGTGGTTGTGGGCGTGTCGCACCGTGAGCTCGGTCTCGATCTGCCGGATCGCGTACCAATCACGGTTGTTGTCGTGTCCCACGTACCAGTGGTAGAGCCAGGGCAGGGGCGCGCTCTCGAACTCGGTGCCCCGCCACCGGTTCCACCAATCGGCCACGTACTGGGTGCCGTCGGGGTTCAGCGAGGGCACGTTCACCAGCACCACGTTCTCCAGGATCTCCAGGACCCGGGGCTCCTGGGAGGTGGCCAGCCGGTGCACCAGCGAAGCGGGCATCTGGCCCGATCCAACCTCGAAGGAGTGGATGTGGTTGGTGATCATGACGATGGCCCTGCCCTGGGCCAGGAGCTCGTCACGGTGGGCCTCGTCCCGGATCCGGCGAGGGTCGGCCAGCGTCTGGTTCGTCTCCCGGATCTCCTCGAGCCGCTCCATGTTGGCCGGGGCCGAGATGGTGAGCTTCACCATGTGACGTCCTCGGGTGGTGGTGCCCATGGTGTCGATCTGCACCCGGGGGCTGGCCGCAGCTACCCGATCGTAGTAGGCCAGGAGGCTCTCCCAGTCGGCCAGCTCCCGGTCGGC
>PWLA01000324.1 GCA_003559555.1 Gemmatimonadota bacterium
AGGTGCTCGAGGAACTCGATTCCGGGGAGACGCCGGCAATCGTTTTCGTCACCGCCTTCAGCGCCTTCGCGTTGCGGGCCTTCGACGCCCACGCTCTCGATTACCTCCTGAAGCCCTTCGACGACGAACGCTTCCGCGAGAGCCTCACCCGAGCGCGGGAGGCGGTGCAACGCCGCAGAGAGGGCGAGCAGGACGGCCGCCTGGAAGCGCTCCTCGAACACATCGCCGAGCGGCCCAGATACCTGGAGCGAATCGCCGTGCGATCCGGTGCACGAATCCTCTTCCTGCGCACCGCCGAGATCGACTGGATCGGAGCCGAGGGCAATTATCTGAGCCTGCAGGTCGGGGGCCGCGCTCACCTGGTGCGAGACACGATGACCTCCCTCGAACGGAAGCTCGACCCGCGCCACTTTCTGCGAATCCACCGATCCACCATGGTGAATATCGAGCGGGTCACGGAGCTCTACCCCCTCTTCAAGGGCGAGTACGAGCTCCGCCTGCGCGATGGCACGCGGCTCTCCTCCAGCCGGACCTATCGGGAAGCGATCCAGCGGCTGATCGCAGGCGGCGGCGAACCGGGACGCTGAGGTTCGGCTCTGCCGGAGGGTGGGGGGGCGCCATGAAGGATCCAGGCCCCCGGCGTAGGCTTCAGCCGCCGCAGGTTGGGGCCTCCTCCCCGCGGCGAGTTGGGGGCTCCCCCCGGCGAGTTGGGGGCTCCTCCCGGCGAGTTGGAGCTCCCCGCCGCGAGTTGGGGACTCCTCCCGGCGAGTTGGGGACTCCTCCCGGCGAGTTGGAGCTCCCCGCGGCGAGTTGGGGCTCTCCGCGGCGAGTTGGGGGCTCCTCCCGGCGAGCTGGAACTCCCCGCGGCGAGTTGGGGGCTCCTCCCGGCGAGCCGGGGCTCCCCACGGCGAGTTGGAGCTCCCCGCGGTGAGTTGGGGGCTCCTCCTCCGCGGGGCGGGGACTCCTCCGCCGCGGGTCGGGCCTCCTTCGCCTCCCCTGAAACCCCGTCCCCCTCCCCTCCGTAGGGCCCCCTGAACACTCATGGGGGCCGGCAGCCCGTCCCCTGGGTCCGAAGCGTCGTTCCCCTCCGTGGGGAGAGGCCCTGGACCGTGAGTCAATCGATCACAACAGGAGACATCATGACCAGGACGAGCATTGCAGCGACCGGCCTCTTCGCCATGACGCTGGCCGCCGTCGTCGTTCCCGCGCTTCCGGCCGAGGCCCAGGAGGCCCGCTGGTTCCACGTCCGGGTGGAGGAGCCCGGAGAGACCCGGGTGAGTGTGAACCTTCCCCTGGCGCTGCTGGAGGTCGGCCTCGACATCGCCGACCGACACATGATCCAGAATCAGGAGTTCCACTGGCAGCAGGACGGAAAGATCTCCGTAGACGACCTCCGGCGGATGTGGACCGAACTCGAGGCGGCGGGCGACGCCAGCTTCGTGGAGATCGAAGACGGCGACACCCGGGTGAGCATCTCCCAGCGGGGCGACCGGGTGCTGATCCGGACGGACGAGGGTGACCGCAGCAAGGTCCGCATGGAGATGCCTTCCGTGGTGGTCCAGGCTCTGCTGGGCACCGACGGCGATCGGTTGAATCTCCGGGACGCGGTGCGAGAGCTGGCCCGCTCCGGCCGCCAGGACATCCTGGAGGTGCAGGACGGCGAGACCACCGTCCGGGTCTGGATCGGCGAGACCGTGGGAAGCCGGTGAACGGGTTCGTCGCCGGCGCGGCGGCTCTGGCCCTCTCCGCCGTCCTGGTCGTCGCGGCCGCCACCCAGCCCTCGGTCCTGGTGGTAGACGTGACCCTGGAAGACGGGCCCCGCTTGGTGGCGCCCGTGCCCTACGCCGTGGCTCGGGCGGGGCTCGCCCTTGCGCCTCGAGACGTGCGGCAGCTCGAGATTCCGGAGCTCGCCGACTACATGGACGACCTCCGGGAGGTTCTGGATGTCCTCCAGGACACACCGGATGAGACCTTCGTGGAGATCGAAGGCCCGGACCAGCACGTGGTGATCTCGAAGCGGGACGGCGCCCTTCGGGTCATGGCTGTGGACCGGGACCGAGCCCGGGTCGATCTGACCCTCCCCCTGGGCTTCCTGGCCTCCGCCCACGACGCCTACGACCGGGAGACGGGGCTCCTCCACACGGGCGCTCTGGTCCGGGCTCTCCGCAGCTCCCCCCGGGGTTCCCTCCTCCACCTGGTGGACGGGGGGACGGAAGTGCACGTCCGGGCCTGGTAGGTCCTGGCTGGGACCCGGCCTCCTGCACCGCCGAACCGGTCCCCAACAACCACTTCACCCGCCCGAAGGCTCCAACGCTTCGATTCGCTCGTGGATGCGTTCCACACGGGGCTGGATCTCCGGGTCGGCGTCGGCCCACAACTCGGCCAGTCGCCGGTAGTGCTCGAGGGCCCAATCCGGCTCGTCCATCTCCTCGTAGAGGGGGGCGAGGCGCTCCATGACCCATGGGGGAACCGTCAGCAGGGGGAACTCCCAGAGGGCGAAGCTCTGGGAGGCGAGCGCGAGGGATACGGCACCCCCGGGTGAGGCCGCGCTTTCCCATTCCTCAGCGGCCCCCTCGAGATGGCCGGCCTCTCGGAGCGCCCAGCCCATGGCCCACGCTTCGCAGGTGGTGCACGAAAAGGTGGAGCGGAGGTCTTCCAGCATCCGGACGGCTTCCTCCGGGCGGCCCTCGTGGAGCTGGATCAGGGCGAGGGCGATCTCTCTCATGATCCGGTCCTCCCCGCCCCACTGCTCGGCGGAAACCTCGGCCTCCCA
>PWLA01000312.1 GCA_003559555.1 Gemmatimonadota bacterium
CCCATCCTGGTGAACCTGGGGGTGGTCCTGGAAGAGCGGGGGGAGGCCGCGGCGGCGGAGGCCCTGTATCTGCGGGCCGTGGGCGAATCCCTCACACCGCCTCAGGCGCACCGGAATCTGGGCGATCTTGCGCTTCGCCGCGGGGACCAGGACGGTGCCAGAGCCCACTACGAGCGGGCCGTCCGATTGGACCCCGAGCTGGGAGACGAGGCGTTCCAGCGTCTGGGGACCCTCTTCTACGAAGATGGAGACCAGGACACGGCTCGGCGGCTGTGGAAACGGGCGCTGGAGCTGAACCCGGAGAATCACGTGGCGCGCACGAACCTGGGTCTGGTCGCCGCCGGCTCCGGGTCCTGAGACCCGGGGCGGGTCGGGTCCCATGACCCTCCTGGCCCTTCTGCTGGCCTCCACCGTCATGGTGGGGGGGGCGCCCGTCATGGTGGGGGGGGCGCCCTCGGAGTCCGTCCGGGACTCCATCCCCACCGAGATGGTGCAGCCTTCCGACGTGCCGGGCATCCAGGAGAGCCAGGTGCTCATCCCGGACAATCCCATGCTTCAGGACCGGCTCCGGGTGGTGTACTGGCCCGGACACGAGGGACGGGCCCAGCGAGTGATCGAGACGCTGGAGGCTCGGCCGCATCTGCCCGGGCTTCCGGCGGCATACCCCCGGGTCGGTGTGGTCTTCCTGGCACCTGACCAGGCCCGCTGGGAGGCCCTCACCGGTGGCCGTGCGCCCCACTGGGGCGCCGGTGTGGCCATCCCGGCTCGCAGCCGCATCATCATGCCGGTCTTCCAGACCCCCTGGGACGGCTTTCAGGCCGAAGGCCGCACCCTGAGGCACGAGTGGGCCCACCTGGGACTCCACGACTACCTGGAGGGGCTCCTGATCCCCCGTTGGTTCGATGAGGGATACGCACAGTGGGCATCGGGGACGTGGAACATGCAGGAGGCGTGGCGGCTGCGGTTCATCCTGGCCGGGGATCGGGCGCCGCCGCTGGACTCGCTCACCCTCCAGTGGCCCCGGGGAAGGGGGGAGGCCGAGGTCGCCTACCTCCTTTCGGCTACCGCGGTCCAGTTCATGGTTCGAGATTCAGGCGCACGGGGAATGGAAGTGCTCCTCTCCCGGTGGAGGGAGGAGGGGGACTTCGAGGCGGCCTTCCGACGGACCTTCGGGATTACGACCAGCACCTTCGAGGGCCGGTGGCTGGAGCACGTGCAGCGCAGGTACGGCTTCCTCTTCATCCTGGGCCAGTCGGCCGTCTTCTGGCTCCTCCTGGGGGTGGTCGTCCTGTTGCTCTTCCGCATCCGTCGTCGCCGGGACCAGGAGCGGATGGAGGAGCTTCGGGCCACGGAACCCCCGGAGTTGCCCGCCTACTGGAATCCGCCACGGAGCCCGCCCATCGGGGGCTTTCCGGAGGACGTACGACGCCAGCGATCCCGGCGCGGACGATCAGTTGACCCGGGCGGGGACTCGGGGTAAGCTAAGATCCGCCCTGCGGTCCGCACCCCGAATGCGAGGATCCACCCATATGAGCAACCGAGCCCGAAAGCGTCGCCGGAAACGGGGAGAGCCCACGCCGACCCCGTCCGGACCCGATCGCCGCCTGGGGTTCAACCGGACCCACGCGCTTCTGCTGGGGGGTGGGGTGGTGGTGGCGGTGGCCGGCTTCTGGGTGCTCTCTACCGGGTCGATCTCGCTGGCGCCCGCGCTGCTCGTGGTGGCCTACCTGGTCCTGATCCCGGTGGGGCTGGCACTCCCGGCGGGGAACGAGCGGAAGGACCCCACGAGCTGACCCGGGCCCCCCTTCCCAATCAGACTGGCAGGCCTCAGAGGCGGTACTGGTAGAGCTGGAAGCCTTCTTCGTAGTAGGGCTCGAGCCAGCCGTCGTGCCACGCCAGGACGTCCTCCCGCTCCTCGGCGATGATCTCGAAGCCGTACTTCAGGTACGCCTTCTTGGCCCACACGGCCTCGGGATGTGCGATGAGCACCATGGACTTCCGTCCCCGGCGCTCCAGCTCCTGGCGGGCGAAATCCAGAAGGTCCCCGCCGAATCCGTTGCCCACGTGGTCGGTGTGGAGATACACGTATCCCAGGTAGAGATGGTCGTCGCCCACCTCCTGCAGGGAAATGGTGCCGGCGATCTCGTCATCCAGCCGGCCGACGAAGAACTCTCGTCGATCGAAGTTCTTGCGGGCCCACGCCATGTCCACGTAGTGCTCCGCCAGATCTTCCGGCTCGACGATGTCCTCGTACCAGGTGGCGGACGACGAAACGATGTCCACCACGGTGGGTGCATCGGACCATTCGGCCGGTTCGATGCTCAGGTCGTGGGATTCGGGCTGAGTGGTGGTCGTGGTCGACTTCGGTGGATCGAGTACTGCAGTGCTGCTATCGTTGCTCATCTTGAAGCTCTTCCCCCTCGAGGGATAGAAGCGAAGGTGCTGGGTCGCACGAAGAAGTCCCGCTGACCGATCTTAGCGGCAACGGGACAGCACATAGTATAACGGATTCGGAGTCGGGCGTTAAGGGGAGGGCGCCACTGCCGGCCGAACGGCGGTCTCCTCCCCCGGCCTGGCGCATCGGGTCTACACTATCGGGGCCGAACGGGCTACCTTGTCTGTGGTGTCCAATCGGGAGCGGATGAGTCGGCTCCGCCCCGGTGCCGACCGCCAACAGACCGGGGCGCTTAGCTCAGTTGGTTTAGAGCGCCTGCCTTACAAGCAGGAGGTCGCAGGTTCGAATCCTGCAGCGCCCATACGCTCGATC
>PWLA01000296.1 GCA_003559555.1 Gemmatimonadota bacterium
CTTCTAGAAGATCCAGCACCGCGGGGGCGATGGCGGTGAGGTCGGGTCGGGCGGGCAGCCGCCGAGCGGAGGGTCCCACCGCCAGCCCCAGCGCCGGATTCCGAGTATGGCCTCCCCGCACGTCTTCCACGTTCCCGTGATCACTCACCAGCAAAAGGAGAACGTCGGCGGGGAGGTCGTCCAGGACGCCCCCCAGGAAGCCGTCCACCCGCTCCAGCGCCTCCACGGCTCCCGCCATCCCTCCTCGGTGGCCTGCAAGGTCCGTGAGGTAGTGGGCAAAGAGGGTCAGGTGGGCCTCTCCGGCCAGGCGTGCCAGCGTGGTTCCCGCCTCCCGGGGCGTCACGGCGGGAATCCGCTGGGGGCCCATCATCCGCCGCCACCCCTCGTTCACGATCTCGGAAGCCACCGCCTCCCCTGCTGCCAGGGCCTCGTGGTGTCGATTCAGGAGGTGGGCGGACCGGGCTGCCAGGGGAGGTGCCGCCACCAGGCGGGAGGACCGGTTGCCGGGGTAGTTGCGGGGATAGGCATTGGCGAAGGTCACGTCGAAACCCGCCGCCCGTGCCCGGACCAGGAGGTTCTCCCGGTCCAGAAGGGGCCGGAGTCGCACCGGGGGCCAGGGGCCGAAGTGGCGTCCGAACAACTGCGCCGCGTTTCGGCCCGTGAGAAGGGTGATCTGGCCCGTCCCGCTCTGGGGAAGTCCCTCCACCCCCAGGCAGGCGTCCAGGGGCAGGAGCCGCACGTCGCCGGTGTCCCGCCCGGTCCCCGCCGAGGCGGAGAGATCCTCCAGGGTGGGTACCTGGCCCAGGAGCTCGGACAGAACCGGCAAGCGGGCCCGCAGGAAGGGGTTGACCTCCTCGTCCCCGGGCCCGATGCCCACTCCGTCCACGAACAGGAGGAGGATCCGGGGCATGGCCTCAGTCGTCCCTGGAGCGCGGGGTCGGCCGGGTGGTCATCTGGGCTCGTGCCCGAAGGTCAGCTCGTCGCGGGTGAAGATCTCTCCTCCCCGGACGACCAGGCGGACGGAGCGGACGTTGGCCACATCCTCCAGGGGGTCTCGCTGGAGCACCACCAGATCGCCCGCCTTGGCCGGCTCCACTGTCCCGGCGATCTCGGCCACCCCCATGGCCCGGGCTCCACCTCGAGTCGCCGCCACCAGAACCTCCATGGGCTCGAGCCCCGCCTCCTGCATGGCCTCCATCTCCCGGTAGATGGCCGGGCCGTGGAGGGTCAGGGGGTTTCCGGCGTCGGTTCCCACCGCCACCGGGATGCCGGCGGCGTGGACCCTCCGCAGGTTCTCTGCAAGAAGCTCGGCCCGCTCGGTGGCTCGCCGCTGGAGGGCGTCCCGGCCGTCCTCTCCCGGCCCGCCAGGGAGTGCCCGGGTGCTTCTGGCCAGCTCCAGGGTGTGGGGGTCCACGCACTCCACCTGGGTCCGATCCTCGTCGAACTGCCGGAGCCTGAGCTCGTCGTACCCCTCGTAGACGGTGAGTGTGGGGGTGTAGACGGTTCCGCTCCTCCGGGCCATCCGCAAAAACTCGTCGTCCACCACCTGATCCTCCACCGAGTGCACCAGGAGCGAGGCGCCGGCCCGGATCGCGTCCTTGGCCCCGTCCAGGTGGGTGGCGTGGACGATGAGGGGGACGCCGGCCTCCCGGGACCACCGGCCTGCCAGGGTCAGGTACTCCCGTTGCCGATGGACCTCGGCTTCATCACCGCCCCGGAGGTACCAGATTTTGACCGCGTCGGTGCCCGAGGCCAGGAGATAGTCGGCTCCCTGTCGGACCGCGTCCCGGTCGGCCATGTACAGAAACTGGCGCTCGCCGGGCAGGTTGAGCCAGTGGTCCCGGGTGGAGAGAAGGGGCCCCGCCGCCCGTACCCGCGGGGCCGCTGGATCCGTCCAGGCCCGTTCCCGCAGTTTCCAGCTCCAGGGGAATCCGCCCACATCGAAGACCGAGGTGACCCCTGCGCAGAGATATGCCTGAAAGAAGGGTTCGGGTGCGTCCCGCAGGCGGGCGATGGTCCGGGGGTAGGGGTGGTCGGTCCGGAGATCCAGGGCATCGGGACGCCCGTCGGCCCACCCGGACTGGGAGAAGTGCACGTGGGCGTCCACCAGCCCCGGAATGATCCAGTGGCCGCTGGCGTCCACCGGCTCGGTGTCGTCGGAGAGGGGGCAGCGTTCCCGGTCTCCGGCGCAGGCCACCTCGCCGTCCCGGAGAACCACCACGGCGTCGGGGATGGGGTCGCGGCCTGTGCCGTCGATGAGGGTGCCGCCCACCAGGGCGAAGGAGGGAGGCGGGTGGCTCGGGGGAGAGGGGAAGGCCGTGGTCACCGCCACCTTCCAGCCCTCGTCGGTCTGGAGGAGCACCCGCTCGCTGACGCCCCGGGTCCAGCTTCCGTCCTGGACGACTCGGTACCGGTAGCTCCCGTAGGCCACCCCGTCGGCCAGGGGGGCCACCCGGAAATGGCTGGCCACCAGGGTGTCGGGCCAGCTGATCCCGGCGTCCCGGGCAAAATCCTCGTAGCCGGTGACGGGGCCGTCGGGCCCGGATCGGACGAGGCGGGGCGACTCCAGGTAGGCCGAGAGGTAGGCCGCCCGGTCCCGGGTATGGATGGCGGCGATGTTCGACTGGAAGGCGGCCAACGCCTCCACCGAGTCGGCGGAGGTGGATGGCGCATGAGTCGGCGGCTCCTGCGCCAGGGCCGGCGACACCCACAGGAGGACCAGCGCCGCCGCCAGGAGCTGCAGCGGCGAGCGGCGGGCCGGTGTCACCCGGCGGGCCGCAGGTCCATGGTCACCCGGACGGCCAGGTGACCCATGTCCGCCCGCTCCCGGATCCCGTCCCGGAGCCGGGGCTCCAGCTTCTTGTACGAGGCCAGCACACCATCCCGCAGCTCCTTGCGGAGTACCTTGAGGGCCAGAGCGTCGGGCCGGGTGGAGCGGGAGGTCTTCCGCAGCTCCTCGATCTGGGAGGGGTGGACTTCGAAGGGGTGGACGCCCACGTCGTCGGCCCGGTCGTGGTCCAGGTAGTGCACCTGAACGCTCACGTCTCCCCGGGCGTGGTGGTTGTGGATGTCACCCACCGTCTGGAACCGCTCGGCAAGCCGACGCATCTCCGAGCTGGCGGCAGCGGTGGTGTAGGCCTTCTCCACCAGCCCGAAGATCCGGCGGAGCCGCTCGGTGGGGGTGGCGTTCACCTCCGGAAGCTCGGTGCCCAGTTCCCGGGCCGAGGCGTCCCGGGTGAAGATGTTGCCCCGATTCTCCTCGTCCCGGGTGCGGGCCCGGTCGATGGAGTCCAGGATGCGGTCGGGATTGGTTCTGAAGCTCATCTGAGGATCTCTCGAGCGTTGAAGGTAGCCTGTGTTTCTGACGATAACGCGGTCCGAAGCGGGGGACCAGATGGGGCCACGGAACTCCGGTGCCCTGCCTTACGCGCCCTGTCCCCCTATTCTATAGGGGATCCGCCGCCTCCAGGGTTCCCAAGGGTTCCGCTCCCGGGGTCCCGAGGCAGCACATCGCCCCATACCCTGGCCGTCTGCTGAAGGAGCGCAGGCAGGAGCTCAAACTCCCATGGACGAGAAAGATCGTCCCGACACCGTGGACTTCGAAACCTTTCAGGCCCTGGAGATCCGCAGTGGCAGGGTGCTCCGGGCGGAGCCCTTTCCCGAGGCTCGAAAGCCGTCCATCCGATTGGAGGTGGATTTCGGCGACGAGGTCGGCGTGCTCCAGTCCGCCGCCCAGCTCACTCGTCGGTATGAACCCGCCGAGTTGGTGGACACCACTGTCCTTGGCCTGGTGAACCTGCCCCCTCTCCGGATCGCCGGCTTCAAGAGCCAGTGCCTGATCCTGGGGGTCATCGCCCCGGACGATCCAGGCGACGTGGTGTTGGTGCGCCCGGATCGGCCCGTGGCCCCTGGCTGGAAGCTGGGCTGACCGGGACGATCCCCTGCCGGAGCCCCGTGTCCTATCGCCGCCCGAAGACGATCTCCACCGAAGTGCCGGGCGCGATCCCCTGCTCCTCGAACCAGCCGGCCCGGACCTCCAGCGCGAACATGGCCGGGGCGGTGGACTCGGTGAACTCATCCGTCTCGGGCTCCATCTGCTGGATGTCCACGATCTCCTGCTCCCGGTTCAGGAAGGCGATGTCCAGGGGCACGTACGTGTTGCGCATCCAGAACTGCCGGGTGTCCTCTTCGTCGAACACGAAGAGCATTCCGGTACCGTCCGGGACTTCGGTCCGGTGCATCAGGCCCTCTTCCCGGGCCTCGGGAGTGTCAGCCACCTCGGCAACCACCGTGTCGCCGTTCAGAATCACCCAGGCGGAACCTCTGGGGGGAATGGTGCCGATCTCGGCAGCGTCGGGGTCGTCCCAGCCGGCCTGGTCGTCGCCTCCGCAGCCGGATGCGGCCAGAACGAGGGCCAGGAGGAGGACGGGAAGGGTCGT
Organism: Gemmatimonadota bacterium; assembly: GCA_003559555.1. Classification (GTDB taxonomy): domain Bacteria; phylum Gemmatimonadota; class Gemmatimonadetes; order Longimicrobiales; family Gaopeijiaceae; genus PWLA01. Next base: position 4,440 of record PWLA01000296.1, read on the forward strand.
GATCCGTAGGCTTCGGGTCATGGAATGCATCTCTGGTGTGCAGGTGGTCTGGAGGTGTCGGCGGTGGGTCGCGCCGGCCGCCGGCATCTGCTAACTTATTCAGCCTTTGCCGGGAAGAGGCAATGGGTAGCCCTCAATTCGGCCCGATTCGCCCTCAATCCTCGGTTGACACCGGGGGACGGTTTTTAGATGCTGGATCCTGATCTATTGGATATTCTGGTCTGCCCGGAAACGAAGGAGCCGGTTGAACTCGCCGGAGACGATCTCCTGGCGCGAGTCAACAAGGCCATCGCCGACGGTACCGTCCGCAACCGGGCCGGCGACACAGTGGGGGAGCCGATGGAGGAGGCCCTGGTCCGGGGCGACGGCCGCCTCCTCTACCCGGTCCGTGACGGGATCCCCGTCATGCTGGTAGACGAAGCCATCCCACTTGACACTATACCCTGACCGACCGTGTCCCGATCCCCGAAAGGGGGGTCGAGCCGCGGTCTTGCCCGTAGAAGCCCGCGAACAAGCGGAGATCGGCTAGGATCATGCGCCTGACGATGAAGCGTCCACAAGGCAATCGAGACGGTAGTGCCGGAGTCGGACCCGGGGTGCGAACCCTGGGGGCCCGCCTCGTGGCCTTCCTGGTGGCCCCCCTGCTCATGGGGGGGCTCATGGCGGGGTGCGCCGACGAGTACCCCCAGTCCAGCATCAGCCCCCATACCGACTTCGCCGAGATCATCCACTCGCTCTACGTGAGCATCTTCTGGTGGAGCATGCTGATCCTGGCGGTGGTCTGGCTTCTACTGGCCTGGGTCATCGTGAAGTACCGTCGGAAGTCGGAGGATGAGAAACCCCGACAGATCCGGGGCCACCTGGGACTGGAGATCGGATGGACCATCGGTCCGGCTCTGATCGTCATCGCCATTGCCATTCCCACCGTCCAGGCAGTGTTCGCCACCCAGCAGCCGGTGTCGGAGGATGCCCTCGAGGTGGAGGTGGTGGGCCACCAGTTCTGGTGGGAGTTCCACTATCCCGAGCAGGGGGTGACCACCGCCAACGAGCTTTGGCTTCCGGTGGACCGGCCGGTGAACCTGCGGCTCGAGTCCAACGACGTCATCCACTCGTTCTGGGTGCCCAAGCTGGGGGGCAAGCGGGACGTGAACCCGGTGCCGGCGGTGCGGGAGGGGCAGGACCCCAAGTACAACTGGCTCTACTTCACCCCGCAGGAGACGGGGGTCTTCATGGGCCAGTGCGCCGAATTCTGCGGCCAGTCCCATGCCCTCATGGCCATGAGGGTCGTGGTGGAGTCGGAGGAGGGCTTCCAGGACTGGGTGGACCGTTGGTTCGCATCGGAAGGAGCGGCGCTTCCTGCCGGCGCGGAGCCCGATGCGGAGACCGAACTCCAGATGCCGGGAGAGGAGCCCGACGTCCAGGAGGACGAGGAGCTCCAGGCGGTGGATCAGGACGAGGATCCCATGGTGACCCTGGGTCGGGAGACGTTTCTCAACTCGACCTGCGTGGCCTGCCATGGAGTGGAGGGGACGTCGGCCCAGGGAGTCATCGGCCCCAACCTGACCCTCTTCGGAGCCCGGAGCACGCTGGGGGCCGGGATCATGGAGAACAACCGGGAGAACCTGGTCCGCTGGATCATCGACCCCCAGGGCATCAAGGCCGCGGTGGCCATGCCCGGGACCGAGTACCCCGGAGGAAACTGGCCCGCCACGGGACTGTCCGACGGAGAGGTCGAGGCAGTTGCCGCCTATCTGCTCAGCCTGAAGTAGCCATTCAGGAACCACCTCGGCAGCGAGGATAGCGATACATGTCGTCGGTCGGAACCCAAACAGTCGAACAGCAGCACACCTCCCACGAGGAGGACACCGGCCTGTGGAGCTGGATCACCACGGTGGACCACAAGCGGATCGCGATCATGTATTTCGTGACCGCGACCTTCTTCTTCTTCGTGGCCGGGGCGAAGGCGCTGGCCATCCGGGTCCAGCTCATGTTCCCGGAGCAGGAGCTCATCACCCCCGAGGTCTACAACCAGTTCTTCACCATGCATGGCACCACCATGATCTTCCTGGTGGCCATGCCCATGGCGGTGGCATTCTTCAACTACGTGGTGCCGCTGCAGATCGGGGCCCGGGACGTGGCCTTCCCCCGGCTGAACGCACTATCCTACTGGGTCTTCCTGTTCGGCGGGCTGTATCTCAACTCGTCGTTCATCGTGGGAGCGGCGCCCCACGCCTCGTGGGTGGGCTACGCCACCCTCACCATGCCCGAATTCTCACCGGGCCAGAACACCAACTTCTGGCTCATCGGGCTCTCGATCCTGGGGATTGCCTCGATTGCGGGTGGGGTGAACTTCATCACCACCATCATCAACATGCGGGCTCCGGGGATGAAGCTCATGCGGATGCCGCTGTTCACGTGGATGACCTTCGTGACCAGCTTCCTCCTCATCACCGCCATCCCGGTCATCGGTGTGGCCCTCATCTACCTGGGCTTCGACCGCCTCTTCGGCACCGTCTTCTTTCAGCCCGCCGGAGGGGGTGACCCGGTCCTCTGGCAGCACCTCTTCTGGATCTTCGGCCATCCGGAGGTCTACATCCTGATCCTGCCGGCCTTCGGCGTGATCTCAGATGTGATCCCCACATTCTCGAAGAAGCCGCTCTTCGGGTATCCCATCGTGGTCTACGCCGGACTTCTCATCGGATTCATCGGATGGGGCGTCTGGAGCCACCACATGTTCACCGTGGGACTCGGCCCCATCGCCGACTCCTTCTTCGTGGCGGCCACCATGATCATCGCCATTCCCACGGGGGTGAAGATCTTCAACTGGATCGCCACCATGTGGGGCGGGTCGCTCAAGTTCACCACAGCCATGCTCTTTTCGGTGGGTCTGGTGGCGGTCTTCACGGTGGGAGGGCTGTCGGGGATCATGCACGCTTCGGCTCCGGTGAACCTGCAGCAGCACGACACCTACTTCGTGGTGGCCCACTTCCACTACGTCATCGTGGGCGGCGCCATGATGGGGCTGTGGGCCGGCCTCTACTACTGGTTCCCGAAGGTCCGGGGCCGCTACCTGAGCGAGACGCTGGGGAAGTGGCACTTCTGGACCACCATGATCGGGTTCAACCTCACCTTCTTCCCCATGCACTTCGCCGGGATCTTCGGGATGCCGCGGCGCATCTACACCTACTCGGCCGAGCTGAACGTGGACATCTACAATCAGCTGGCCACCATCGGAGCCTTCATCTTCGCCCTCTCGGCGGTGATCATGGCCTGGAACCTGGTGAAGAGCTGGCGGGGCGGGGAGAAGGCCCCGGCCAACCCGTGGGGTGCGCCCCACCTGGAGTGGTCGATCCCGTCGCCGCCGCACCACTACAACTTCCCGGCCATCCCAACGGTCCAGAGCCGCGAGCCGCTCTGGAACGACGGGGAGCGGGAGGCGATCCTGGCGGTGACCATGGAGGAGCCTGAGACGGAGCCGGTCATGCCGAATCCGTCTTACTGGCCCATCCTCCTGGCAGCCTCCATCACCCTCATCTGGGCCCTGGTCATGACCGGGATCTGGTGGGTCATTGCCCTGGCGATCCTGCCGGTGATCTACTGTGTGTTCAAGTGGGGGATGGAGCCGGCCTTCCCCGAAGGCCACTGAGGCCCACCCCCTATGCGATTGAGACGAAGGGATACGTAACGATATGGCTCAGGCAGCAGCGGCAGTGGACGACCACGGGCACACCACCACCGGGATCTCCAACTTCAAGGTTGGGTTCTGGACCTTCATCGCGTCGGAGTGCCTCTTTTTCGGGACCCTGATCTCTACCTACATGGTCTACAAGGGCCGGGCCGTGGTGGGACCCTATCCGGCCGAGATCTTCGATGTCCTGATCACCACCATCAGCACCACGGTCCTCCTCTTTTCGTCGCTGGCCATGGTGCTGGCGCTGCACGCCGTCCAGCTGGGGAAGAAGAAGCACGCCATCATGTGGCTCCTGGCGGTGATCGCCATGGGGGGCATCTTCCTCGGGATGGAGTTCAACAGCTACCTGAAGTACATCGACTACGGGCTGACCCTGGGGTCGAGCACGTTCGGTTCCTCCTACTACGTCCTCACCGGGACCCACAAGGTGCACGTGGTCCTGGGCATGGTCTGGATGGCGGTGCTGATCTGGCTCATCGCCCGGAATCGGATTCCGCCGGCCAAGGCGGAGCAGGTGGAGATTGCCGGGCTCTACTGGCACTTCGTGGACATCATCTGGATCGTCATCTTCACCCTGGTCTACCTGATCCAGTAAGGAAAAGGCATGAGCACCGACGTAAAACAGAACGAGGCGGCGGGAGCCGCGGATCACGGGCACGACGAGGGACACGCCTCCGCTGCCTTCTACGTCTGGATCGGCGTGATTCTGGCGGTGGTGACGGGAGTGGAGGTGGCCATCTTCTACATTGAGGCCATGGACCCCTACGAGGCGCCGCTCCTGGTGGTCCTGTCGGCGGCCAAGGTCGTTCTGGTCATCATGTTCTTCATGCACCTGAAGATGGAGCCCCGCTTCCTGACCTGGGTGTTCATGGCCGGCGTGGTCCTGGCCACCTTCATGGTGAGCGCACTGGTGGTCCTGTATCATGTGCTTCCCGTCTTCGGAGGTTAGCCGGGCCGTTCCACCCGATGGCCCCTTCCGCAGCTGACGCCGCCCGGCGCCCCGTCCCCCGAGACTGCCGGCGGACACCCCTCGAGCTTCAGGCCTGACCGTTCCCATGGACATCCTGGGATTTGAAATCTTTCCCAGCATCCTGGTGGGATGCCTCTACCTCCTGGGGGCCTACTGGCTGGTGGTGGGGCCGGCCAGGCGCCGGTTCGGCTGGGCGCCCGAGCCGCCGTCCCGGTGGCAGGTGGCCTCGTGGGTGACGGCGGTCCTGATCATCTTCTTTTCGCTGAACGGCCCCCTCCACGAGTGGGCGGACGGGTACCTCTTCAGCGCCCACATGGTGCAGCATCTCCTGTTGATGCTGATCATGCCCCCCTTCCTCCTCTGGGGACTGCCCACCTGGGTGATCCGGAGGGCCCTGCAGGTGCGCTGGATCTTGCGGGTGGGCCGGGTCCTCACCCACCCGGTGGTGGCCTTCGTGGCCTACAACGTGGTCTTCATCTTCTGGCACCTGCCGGACATGTACAACTGGGCCCTCATGGACCACACCGTTCACATCGTCCAGCACCTGACCTTCATGGCGGTGGCGGTGATGATGTGGTGGCCCATCGTGAACCCGGTGGAGGAGCTCCAGCGGATTCCCAATGGACCGCTCCTCATGGGATGGATCTTTCTCTTCGGGATTCCGGGCACCATCGTGAGCGCCCTCATCACCCTCTCAGACGAGGTTCTGTATACCTGGTATGCGGCGGAGCCCCGGATCACGGGTCTCTCGGTCCTGGACGATCAGAGGCTGGGGGGGTTGATCATGTGGATCCCCGGAATGCTGATCTTCTGGGTCGCCATCACCGCCGTCTTCTTCCGCTGGACCAGCTACGAGTACCGGAGCTGGAAGGAGGACCCGGAAGCGCTTCCCACCGGCGAGACCGGTCCCTGACGTCAGGGACCGGGGGGGGGGCTCGACGACCCTCCGGGCCTTATTTTGCAGATCAACCCCTGCTCCCATGACGGTCGTACCCGCTCCCGTAGTCTTCGAGGTGTATCCATGCGCCGATTTCTGCCAGCCGTGTCACCGGCGCTTCTGGCAATCCTGATCCTGCCGCTGGCCATGCCCGAGGCGGTCTTCGCCCAGAGGGCACCGTGGAGCGTGGAGGGCCAGTTGGGAGGGAGCTTCTTCTTCGGGAACCGTGACCAGACCAACTTCTCGACCCGGGCCGAGATCCAGCGGGCCGATTCGCTCTTCGAGTCGTCCACCGAGTTCCGGTTCCTGTACGGAACCCAGACCAACGACGACGGAATCACGTCGGTGAGCGCCCGATCGTGGGGAGCGGCGAGCCAGCTGGACTTTCGGCCCGATGCACCGTGGCAGCCCTTCGTCAGCGGCAGCATCGAATCCTCCTTTGAGCGGCGGATTGCGCTCCGGTACGACACCGGCGCCGGCCTCCAGGTGAGCTCCCGGGATCCGGACAATCGAAGAAACCGAATTGATTTTTCCGTCTCGATCCTGGCGGAGAGGACCTACGCCCGGGACGGCGGCAGGGCGGATACGGCGGACGACGTGAGCCTCACCCGCTGGTCCTCCAGCCTCCGGATCCGACGGGGGATTCTGGACAACCGGTTGGCGGTGGACACGAACAACTCCTACCGGCCGGTCTTCGACTCCTTCGGGAACTTCCGATTGTCGTCCAGGAACAGCCTTTCGTACGACCTGACGGAGGTGGTGGCCCTCCGGTTCAGCGTGCGGGCCGACTACGACTCCCGGGCCCGGGAGCGAGGCGCCGACACGAACTACGATGGACGCACCGAGGTGAGTGTAGTGGCCCGCTTCTAGCAGTCTGATCGGGAAGTGGGGTGCGGCCGCGCGCGGGGGTCTTGCGAGTGCCGGAGTAGGAACGACGACGAGGCGTAGCCGCAGTGCTACGGCGAGCGAGGAGTGACGACCTCCGGTGCCGCAATCCCCCC
>PWLA01000094.1 GCA_003559555.1 Gemmatimonadota bacterium
ATCGTCCCCGGAGTCCGACACCAACCCCGCCGAGGCAGACCCGGCCCGATACCTTGAGCTCGAGGTGTATCGGAACGATGGATCCGAACGCCTCGGTCTCGATGTCCAGCAGCACACGGGCTCGTCGGTCCCCGCCTCCGGCTCGGATGTATCTCCGCTGTACATCATCGACGGCGTCATCGTCGGCAGTTCGTCCGTTCCGGATCTCGACCCGGATCGAATCGAGAGCATCGAGGTGGTGAAGGGAGAAGCGGCAGGGAAGCTGTACGGACCTCGGGCCGCCGACGGTGTGATCATCGTTACCACGAAAGGCCGGGACGGCTGACGTTCGAAAGGAATTTGCGAGCCCCCTTTACGTTCGGCCCCCACCCCCCATAGGTTTCATGCGTTCCCACCCAAACAGGGAGCTGGGCCGGGGGTGCGAGGCCAGAGTGCTTCGGCTCGACCGGACCGCGGGGCTGGACCCCGCTGGCGATAAGCCCGAAGTCGACCCGAAAAAGGAGGTGATCCTTGTCTTGTTACAGTCCCCAATCCAGCCTGACATGGGCAAGCGGTCGCCGTACCGGCCTCTGATAAGCCGACGGATCGCTAGCTGCTGTTCAAGCCCTACGTGAGCGATCGCGTCAGGCTGGACGGCGTGACGGGCGGCCCCCGGCGAGCTTCGGCTCGTCGGGGGTCTCTCTTATGCCCCAACATCAGGTTCAAGCCCCGGAATACGCCGGCTCGTTTCCGGGCTTCCACTTGATGTTGCAGCCAAGGGAAGGCTTCTGTTCCTCGGGGACCGGCTTTCCCTCGAGCACCGCGTCAGCTGCGGCTTTGAGATCTTTTCCCGTGACAGGGACGCCGTTATCGGGCCGACTGTCGTCGAACTGGCCTCGGTAGACCAACCCCCGGTCTCCATCGAAGAGGAAGAAGTCGGGTGTACAGGCAGCCCGATACGCCTTCGCCACTTCCTGTGTCTCGTCGAAGAGATAGGGGAACGGGTATCCGGCTTCCGCGACCTCCCTCGCCATCATCTCGGGAGAATCGGCAGGGTATCTCTCGACATCATTCGAGTTGATGGCCACGATCCCCAGCCCGCGCTTCAGGTATTCCCGACCGAATTCCGCCAACCCCTCCCTAAGATGTTTGACGAAGGGACAGTGGTTACAGAGGAACATGACCAGAAGCCCGGGCGCACCCTCGAAGTCTTCGAGGGAGACGATCTCGCCATCGGTATCCGGAAGGGAGAAGCTGGGCGCCTCTGTTCCCAGAGGAAGCATCGTGGAAGGCGTGCGAGCCATAAGCATCTCGGTTTGGGCGGAGTCACTGAGCGAAGATCCGGCCGGACCGGGCTCCGCTCCCACTGGCGGCCGGGCCGGGGATTTCGCGTTCCCCTACCCTGTCCCCAGGACGGGGATCCAGAATGGAACCTCACCGCGTCAGCGTCCTACCTCTCACTCCCATGCGCATCGTCTCCCTGGCTTGCTCCAACACCGAAATCGTCCACGCCCTCGGGTGCTCACACCTGCTCGTTGGCGTAGACGATCACTCGGACCATCCCGCCGAAATCCTCCGCAGTCTCCCGCGGGTCGGACCGGACCTGGAGATTGATGTGGAGAAGGTAAGAGCCCTGGAGCCAGACCTGGTCCTTGCTTCCCTCACGGTACCCGGTCATGAGACCGTGGTGGAAGGACTCGAGGCTGCCGGCCTCCCCCACCTTGTCCTTGCGCCCCAGTCTCTGGGCGAGATCTACGAGAACATCCGGCTCCTGGCCGGCCGCTTGGAAAGCGAGGGTGAGCCGGGCGTGCAGGCCCGAGGCGAGGAGCTGGTACGCCAGATGCAGGCTGAATTGGGGCCGACCAGCCCCCCGAGGAAGGAGAGTGCCACGGCTCCAGCGACACGGGATTCACCCGCCCGGGAAGTGGATGCTGATCCAGCCCCGAAGATTCTCATCCAATGGTGGCCGAAGCCTGTCATTTCGCCATGCGGGCGCAGTTGGGTGAACCCCCTGCTCGACCGAGCAGGAGCCCGGAATCCCCTGGCTGGAGAGCCCCGCCCGAGCCGACCCGTTGATGACGCGGAAGTGGCCGAACTCGCGCCGGAGGCGATCGTGATCGCATGGTGTGGAGTAGACCCTCAGAACTACCGCCCGGACGTAGTATACGGAAATCCTGCCTTCCAGGGCGTCCCCGCTGTCGAGAACAGGAGGGTGTTTTGCATTCCTGAAGCCTACTTGGGAAGGCCGGGGCCCCGTCTGGTTGACGGAGTGAAAGCTCTTCGGAGGGTCGTCGCCGCCTGCCAGGGCAGCCCGAGAGACGCCAGCGAGGACCTTCCGTAGGATCGTTCTCGCCGCCTCAGAGGAACGATCCCCCCGGCATCAATGAACCACCAACAGAGCTGGAAGTCCTCAACTGCGATGCCCTCCCCCGCATCCAGTACCAGCCCCGTGCGGGCCATCCACCAGCCCCACCTGGCCGAGCACCGTCTCCCTCCTCCCCCCCTCTGTTCTGTCTGCAGGAAGTGTGGTCCGTTTCTGCCATGGAAGCGTCCCCAGCCCCAGGTTTGATTCGCCGTCCAGGGCAGAGTCGTCATGAGCCCGCAGTTCGACACCCGACGCAGGCCGAGCGTGGGGTGGGTCTTCGCCTGCGGCCTCACCCTCTCAGGAAGCCCCGCCTCGACACGGACGAGCCATGTCATCGCAACGCACGGGTCCAGGACGAATCGAACCGGATCAGGACACCCGCGTCACGGGAGATGCGGGGGGCCGCACCTCCA
>PWLA01000053.1 GCA_003559555.1 Gemmatimonadota bacterium
TCCCGCCAGACCCCGTAAGTCATTGTGCCACAACCAATGCCGGGAGTGGGAGTCGAACCCACACAGCCCGAAGGCCAGAGGTTTTTGAGACCTCCGCGTCTACCGATTCCGCCATCCCGGCGTTCACCTGTCATCCGCGGTACGTCCACACACGCCGAACAAGAGATCCCCAAAAGGAAACCCCCTCGCACGTCCGCGACCACGGGGCCTCTAACCTAATCCCTGCACTCGCCCCTGGGGAGTGCCGATCCCACCGATCCCACGAACCCCGCCGCCGCCTGCCTGCTTGCCATCTCCGTCCTCGCCGTTATCCTGCCCTGGTCCCCGTTCCCTTCCCCGACCCCCCGCTCCGCCCATGGAGACCCAACTGATCTACGAGCTCATCGGCTACGCCGCCTCGATTCTGGTGGCCATCTCCCTCATGATGAGCAAGATCGTCCGGCTCCGGATCGTGAACATGATCGGGGCCGCGGCCTTCACCCTCTACGGCATTCTCATCGGCTCCATCCCCGTGGCGGCGGTCAACACCTTCATCGTGGGGGTCAACATCTGGTACCTGGCACGGATCTACGGAGCCGAGGAGTTCTTCAAGCTCATGCGCATGACGCCTGAGGCGGAGTACCTGCAGCTCTTCGTGGACCACTACGCCGACGAGATCGCCAAATATCAGCCCGAGTTCACCCCGGAAGACATCCGAAGTGACCTCTGCCTCTTCGTGCTCCGCGACCTGGTCCCGGCGGGCCTTCTCCTGGCCGACATCGACAACGGCAACCTCAAGGTAAAGCTGGACTTCGTCATCCCCACCTATCGTGATTTCAAGGTGGGCAGATTCCTCTTCGATGACCGGGCCGACTACTTCCGCCGTCTGGGGGTGAAGGAGATTCGAGCCTCGGCCCGCACCCCTGCCCATTCCCGGTACCTGGAGCGAATGGGGTTCGAGCGGACTGGCGAAGCCGAACCCCGCTACCGCCTCACCCTACCGTAGGCCACCAATCTCGCGTCCCGCATCACTCCACTTCCGGAAAGCTCCCATCCGGCTCCAGACCCCAGGACTCGTGCACCCGCTCCATGATCCCGCCAAACCGTGGATCGGCCCGCAACGGATCCAGCACCCGTGGAAAGTGATAGTGCATGACCAGGGTCGGCCAGAACCCCCAGTCCCGCATCCGCTCCAAGGCATCCAGGGCCCCGTCCCCGTCCCCCATCGCTGCCCGCACTACGCCCGCGGCGAAGTGGTCTCCCTCGGATTCGAATCCGGCCAGCGCTACCCGAGCAGGCTCCACCTCTCCGGACTCCGCTTCCAGCACGGCAAGAGTGGAGCGAGGTCCGGATCCCGTCCAGGGCACACTCAGCCCGCGGAGTCGGTCCTTCGCTTCAGAAATTCGACCGAGGCGGTGGAGGATCAGCGCCTCGCTGAAGATCGCCGAGCTCTCCTCCGGTTCCAGTTCCCTGACGCGACGTATTTCCCGTAGAGCCGTCACCGGATCACCGGAGTAGAGCTGGGTCATCGCCAGGTTTCCGACCACTTCCAGCGAGAGCGGGCTCAGTTCCACCGCCTGCCGCGATGCAGCAAGAGCCTTTTCGGCCCGCCCAAGGAGTTGGTACGTCCAACTCAACCAGCTGTGCGCGTCGGCATAGCTCGGGTTCAGCGCAACAGCTCGCCTGTATGCCGCTACGGCGGCCGGCCCACGACACCGGGCCTCGTGAAGCAGCCCCAGCGAGGCGTGGGCCTCACCCATCTCCGGATCCAGCTCGAGGGCCCGACGAGCGGCCGCCTCCGCCTCGGAAAGCGAGGCCTGACCCCGCTCGTCAGCATATCCGTACAGGTGGAGAACCGTGAGGGCGTCGGCCAGTCCAATCCAGGCGTGCGGGTATTCGGGGTCCGCTTCCAGGGCGGCACGGAAGTGCCGCACCGCCTGCCGCATCGACTCCCTGGTCCTCTCGTCAAGGCGGGCGCGCCCCTGCACCTGCAGCCGATAAGCCTCCAGGCTCCGCGTCGGCGGCTCCTTCTGCTCCATGGAGCCCACTCCGGGCACAAGTTCGGCCTTCAGGCTCCCTGCGATACGCTCCACCAGGTCGGACTGGATCTCGAAGAGGTTGTCCGCGGTGACCTGCCGATCATAGATCTCGGCCCAACGATGCTCGTCCGTCCTCCCGTCGATGAGCTGGACGTTCAGGCGCACCCGCTCCCCGATCCGTTGCAGACCCCCCTCGACGACGGTCCCCGCTCCCAATTCACGGGCGGTCTCACGCACCGGCTTCGTCACGCCCGCGTATTGGAGCACCGACGTCCTCGAGATCACCCTGAGCTCGTCCGATCTGGAGAGCCGGGTCAGAAGATCCTGATGTAAACCCGAAGCGAACAGTTCTCCCCCCTCCTCGCTTCCCAGGTCCTCGAAGGGAAGGACCGCAACGGTGCGTGGGTCCAAGTCGTCGGCCGTCGCCGCAGGCGTCGAGGCCGCCCGACCCCTCGCAGCCTCCTCCCGAAGCCGACGTGCACGTGCCTGTACCGCCGCGCTGGGCCGCGTCCCCAACTCCTCTTCCAACTGTGCTGCGTGTCCCTCCGCCGCCCGTAGCGCAGGGGCGCGCATGCCGACAGACTCCAGTGCCTCCATCAGGCACAGCGTGACACTCGAGTCCAGAGGTCGCTCCCTGGCCAGCTCGCGCCACCATCGAGCCGCCTTTTTCGGGTTTCCCCTCGCGTGGCCCGCCTCCGCCAGCGACTCAAGCGCCTCCTGATAGCGGCTCGCCA
>PWLA01000292.1 GCA_003559555.1 Gemmatimonadota bacterium
GACCCCGAGCTCCGAGCCGAGGTCGCCGTGTTGCTCCGGGCACACGCGGCCCTGGAGAGCGAAGCCGGCTCGGACTTCCTTCAGCCCATCGATGGGGAGCGCATCACTGCGCTGCTCAACCCCACCGGAGAGGAGCGGGCTTCCGGGGAGCGTTCCGCCGTGGATCCTGAATCGGGCGTGCCGGAGGGGGGCGGACCGTCCGGAGCGCGCCCACCTGTGCTGTTCGAGTGGGGCCATCTCGAGGTACTGGAGAAGCTGGGCGAAGGTGGCTTCGGGGAAGTCTATCGGGCGTATGATCCGCGGCTCGACCGCGAGGTGGCCCTGAAGCTGCGCAAGGAGCGACCGGGCCTGGAGCAAGTCAGCGGGCGAGCCTACCTCCGCGAAGCCCGGAGGCTCGCCAGGTTGCGGCATCCTCACGTCGTCGCGGTCCAGGGCGCCGACGAGCATGACGGGCGAGCCGGCTTCTGGACGGACCTGATCGATGGAGAGACCCTGGCTGAGATCGTCCGCGCCCACGGGCCCAGGAGCGCAGAGGAAGCCGGCTCCATCGGGCGCGTCGTGTGCAGCGCCCTGGCGGCGGTGCACGGTGCCGGGTTCGTACACGGCGACGTCAAGCCAGCCAACGTGATGCGCGAACGGGGAGGCCGGATCGTGCTGATGGATCTCGGCGCCGCGTCGCTCCTGCATCGTGGGACCGAGGGCCAGAGGACCGTGCGGCTCCAGGGCACGCCCGCCTCCATGGCACCGGAGCTGCTCGAAGGAGGGGCGCCCAGTGCGGCGTCGGACATCTATTCCGTCGGCGTGCTGCTCTACTTCCTGGTGACCGGAAGCTATCCGACAGGCGTGGGGTCGTACCGCGAGATCCTTGCACGGCACCGGGACGACCAGCTCGTGCCCCTGCGGGATGAGCGCTCCGATCTTCCGGCGCCGTTCCTCGCGGTGGTCGAGCGGGCGCTCGCTCGAGACCCCGCCGCCAGGTACGCCAGCGCGGGGGCAATGGAGCGGGCTCTGGGGCGGGCGATGGGAGATCAACCGGTGGCGGAGGCGTCTGGGGACGGGAGGGACCCCACCCCATCGGACGGCCGCGTTCGCCGGAGCCCTGGGGGACGGTCCCACCCCCTGGAAGTGGGCGGCTCCGGAGCGCCTCGAAGGCGGTTGTGGAAGGGTCTGGGGTGGGCGGTTGCGGGGGCGCTGGCATTGACGCTGGCACTCATGGCCGTGCTGGCTCCGCGTGACGATCCGAGTCCTGCCGCTCCCATCTGGAGCTCGATTCCGCCGCCCGACGGTGTCACCACCCTCGGCATGCCGGCCCTTTCGCCCGACGGCCAGGTCCTCGCCTTCGAAGCCGGCGGACCGGACGGGCCGGGGCAGCTCTGGCTTCGGAACCTCGGCACCCCCGGCGCACGCGCACTGCCCGGCACGGAGGGTGCCAGCTTCCCGTTCTTCTCCCCGGACGGACGGGCAATGGGCTTCTTCGCCGCCGGCTCGCTGAACGTCGTGGACCTCGCCAGCGGGCGGATCCAGTCGCTCGTCGACGACACGAGGAGCAGGCCAACGGCCACCTGGGCCGGGGAGGAGGGGTCAGGGGTGATCCTCTTTCACGCCGGCCAGGGCACGGGAGGGTTGCAGCGCGTTGCGGCCTCGGGCGGTCCCGTCGAGGAGGTGACGGCGATCGACGAATCGCGGGGAGATACCGAGCACCTCTGGCCCCACTTCCTGCCGGACGGACGGCACTTCGTGTTCATGGTCCAGGCCGGCCCGGAGTCGGGGATCTACCTGGGGTCGCTGGATCGAGGGGAAATCGAGCGCCTGGTCGAGGTCCCGTTCCCGGTGGGCAGTGGAGCCGCCTATTCGGCGAGCGGACACCTCGTCTATCTTGTCGACGGCACCCTGCTCGCACATCCGTTCGACGCCACGCGCCTTGAACTCACGGGTGAGCCGGTCCCGATCGTCCGGGGGGTGTGGCACCTCGGGCCCGGGTGGGCGGCGTTCTCCGTCTCGCGGGAGGGGACTCTGGTCTTCCACGAAGACCCGGGGTTGGACATCCAGCAGCCGGTCTGGCTCGATGGGGAGGGTCGGGAGCTGGGGACGGCGGGGCCTCCCGGACCCTACCATCCGCCTGCCTTCGAGCTGCCGGTCAGCCTCTCGCCGGATGGCCGCTGGCTCGCCGTCACCCGGCGCCAGCCGGCGCGCTTGTACGAGGTCTGGCTCCTTGACTTGAGCCGTGGCACCGCGTCGCCGTTTGCGACGGGAAGGATCGACGGAGGGCCGGTCTGGTCGCCGGACGCCGAGCGCCTGGCGTGGAGCCGGGGGACCGATCTTCCACCGCAAGTCTACGTGAAGCCGATCGCGGGCGATGGTGAGGCCGAGCGCCTGACGAACGAGCTTCCAGCCGTTCTGCGGTTGCCCACGGACTGGTCGAGGAGTGGCCGGTACATTCTCTACGACCAGGAGTCAGCCGGGCCGACCGGCTATGACATCTACGTCCTCGATCTGGAGTCCGAGGGTCGGCCGTCCCGGCCGTACCTGGCCACCACCGCGAGCGAACGCCATGGCGTGCTCTCGCCGGATGAGCGCCTGGTGGCCTATGTCTCGGACGTCACCGGAGTGCACGAGGTCTTCCTCAGCACCTTTCCGGAGCACGGTCCGAGGTGGCAGGTCTCCCAGGGGGGTGGAGCCCTTCCACTCTGGTCTCCGGACGGAGGCCAGGTCCTCTATCGTGGGCCGGGCGGCAGTGTGATGGCGGTGC
>PWLA01000119.1 GCA_003559555.1 Gemmatimonadota bacterium
CCCAGCCTTCGGTGCGTGGTGGCCAGCGCTTCCATGAGGCCGGCCTGGACCATCGGTTGCCCCTCGAGTTGCATGACCCGGACGCTGCCCAGCTCCAGGAGCGCCCGGGCGGTGTAGGGATCTCCGGAGTTGCCCTCCCACGGATCGATGGCCTGGAGAATCTCCACCAGGACGCCGCTCACGTCCCGGGTCTGGGCCAGCGCCAGCTCGGCCTGGGTCCTTGCTTCCCGGGCCTGATCGCGTTCCTGGCGCGCCTCTCCGGCCTGCCATGCCGCCGTGGCTGCCCCCGCCAGGAGGGCGAGGGCCGCGGCAGCGGCGGCTACCGTCTCGACCCGGTGCCGACGCATGAAGCGTCCCATCCGGTAGCCGGGGGTTTGCGCCCGAGCCACCACCGGTTGGTGGTTCCGGCGGCGATCCAGGTCCTCCACCAGCGCCCGTGCCGATGGGTAACGATCCCCGGGGTCCTTCTCAAGGGCCTTCAGGACGATGGCGTCCAGGTCGCCCTCCAGCTCGCACCCAGGGATGGGACCCTCCGTGCCCGCCACCCGGGACGGCGGATCCGGATCCCGGTGGAGAATCGCCTGCTTCAGGCGGTGCATGCTGTGCTCGTCGGCCTCGAACGGCCGTCGCCCGCTCAGGAGGTGGTAGAGGAGGACCCCCAGCTGGTAGACGTCGGTGGCGGTGGTCACCGTGTCCCGGGACCACTGTTCGGGCGCCGCATAGCCCGGGGTCAGCCAGGCATGCGTGAAGGGGAGCTCCGGTTCATCCTCCGATTCGGGTTCGTCCAGGAGCATGGCGATGCCGAAGTCCAGGAGCTTCACCTTGCCGTCGGGCGTGACGAGGATGTTGGCGGGCTTCAGGTCCCGGTGCACCAGAAGGTTCTGGTGCGCGTAGTGCACCGCGTCCGCCACCTGCCGGACCAGTTCCAGTCGAGCGTCCAGGGAGAGCCGGTTCTCCGCGCAGAAGTGATGGATCAGGCGGCCCTCCACGTACTCGGCCACCAGGTAGGGCCGGTCACCCGGGCCCAGTCCGGCGTCGATCAGGCGGGCGATCCCGGGATGCTCCAGGCGAGCCAGGATCCGACGTTCGGCCTCGAAACGGCGAGCGGCGTCGGAGTCGTCCAGAGCCGGCCGCAGCAGCTTCAGCGCCACGTGCCGGTGGAAGAGGCCGTCGGCCCGCTCCGCCAGGAAGACCCGGCCCATTCCGCCGCGACCGATCTCCCGGACGATCCGGTAGGGCCCCAGCCGCTGCCCTTCCAACACCTCGGGGTGGGTCGTCGAGCGCTGGGCCTCGTCCGGTTCGACGAATGGGGTTTCCTCGAGAAACCCGTCCAGGGCCGACCGTCGGGCCAGGAGGGCCGTCACCTCGTCGAGGAGGGCCTGATCTCCTCCGCACGCCCGGCTCAGGTAGTTGGCCAAGGCGTCGGGGTCCAG
This sequence comes from Gemmatimonadota bacterium, assembly GCA_003559555.1. GTDB lineage: Bacteria > Gemmatimonadota > Gemmatimonadetes > Longimicrobiales > Gaopeijiaceae > PWLA01. The sequence goes on from PWLA01000119.1 coordinate 1,434, forward strand.
CTCGAGGGCCCGGTCCAGGATCACCTCCACCCGGGCCCAGCGAGTGTGGGGCGGATCCTCGCTCATGGACCATCCCCCTCGGGATGCAGCTCCCGGTGGAGGAAGAGGCGCGCCTTGGTCCAGTCCCGTCGGACGGTGCGGGTGGACACACCCAGGGTTCCCGCCACCTCCTCCTCGGTCAGCCCTCCGAAAAAGCGGAGCTCCACGACACTGTGGAGCCGCTCGCTGGCCTCCTGAAGCCGATCGAGTGCCTGGTCCAGTGCCAGCAACTCGTGCCACTTCATCTGGAAGCGGATCCGTTGCCCTGAGAGGGTGAGCTCCAGCCGGTCACGCTTCCGTTCCTGGGCGGATCTGCGGCGGGCCCGGTCCACCAGCACCTGGCGCATGGCTCGGGCGGCCACTCGAAAGAAGTGGGTGCGATCCTGCCACTCCACATCCGTGCCTGGAGCCAGCTTCAGGTAGGCCTCGTGGATGAGGTCGGTGGTGGAGAGGGTCTGCCGTGGACCCACCCGGGCCAGCTCCCGCCTGGACAGCCGCTTGAGGACGTCGTACACCAGGGGCAGGAGCTCGCTCAGGGCGTCCTCATCCCCGTTCCGAGCTCGGACCAGGAGGAGGGTGACGGAATCACGCTCCGGTGATTGCATGTCGACTGCCTCTACAGCGGGGCTGGCGAGAGGAGACGCCCAACGATGGTGCCAGCCCTCCGACCAGCGCGAAACCCCGAAACACGAAATTACGCGCCGCACGGGATTTCCGCACGGGTCGGGCGGGTATTCGCACGGACCTGGCTTTCGGGAGGAGGTGGGTGTCCGGTTGGTGGGAGGTGCTTCGTATCTCAGGGTGTTGGTCCGCGGGTGTTGGTCCGCGGGGTCGCAGTCCGCCGAGGGAGGACCGGTGACCCGCCGCTTCACGCACCGTCGGATCCGACGCATACAACTCCTCTTCACACTTCAAGCTCCAAGGAGCGCCCCATGCCGAAATTCGTGATCGAGCGAAACATCCCCGGTGCCGGCCAGCTGTCCCCTGACCAGCTCCAGGGCGTCGCCCAGAAGTCGTGCGGGGTCCTTCGAGAGATGGGCCCCGACATCCAGTGGCTCCATAGCTGGGTGGCCGACGACCACATCTTCTGCATCTACATCGCCCCCGACGAGGAACAGGTTCGGGAGCACGCCCGCCGGGGCGGGTTCCCGGCGGATCGGGTGTTTCGGATTCAGAGTCGCATGGATCCGACCACGGCGGACGGTTACCTGGAGATGGCGTTCCAGCCCCAGAGCGCCTGACGATTCCGACTCCAGTCTTCAACCA
>PWLA01000087.1 GCA_003559555.1 Gemmatimonadota bacterium
ATGAGGTAACCCCCGGCACCATCCATGATCCGGGTCTCCGAGGGCCCATCCGCCATCCGGTCGGCGCGGTCCACCCGGATGATCCGCCCCTCGCGCATCGCCACCGAGCGGTCTTCGAGGATCCGGCCCTCCGCCACGTCCACGACGTGGACGTTCTGGATGATGACGTCCGGCGGCGCGCCCTCCCAGTCGCCGGCGCACCCTGCCGCGAGGATCCCGGTGGTGAGCGCCGCCCCCAGGAGGGCGTTGGTCGATGGTCTGTTCACAGGTTCCTTTCCGGTTCGGTGTGTACGCGGCGGGGTGCGGTGGACTTCTTCGACAGGATCGGGCTTGCCCCGATCTCCACGAGCCTTCGAACCCCTTCTCTCGCGCAACCTAGGGTCCGACCTCGTACATTGGATAGCCTCCGGGATTCGTCGCCACCAAACACAGCCACCATGGAGCTCACCCATGAACGCTTCTCCCCCTTCGTGCACCCCCCCAGGAGCCCGGGGCCGCCGCCGCGTCGGACTCCCGGCTCTGATGCTGGTCGCGCTGCTCGTGGGGCTCGCCGGTGCCGACGCCCAGGCCCAGGATCCCGAAGTGGTGGCCTTCGTCGGGGCCACCATCATCAACGGGACCGGAGGGGCTCCGGTGCGGGACGGCACCCTCCTGGTGGTGGGAAGTGAGATCGCAGCGGTGGGGCCGAGGGCCGAGGTCTCGGTGCCCGCCGACGCAAGGGTGATCGAGGCTCACGGGCGCTACCTCCTCCCGGGTCTTGTCGACACCAACACCCACACGTCCCTCTACGGCGGCGGAGAGACCCTGGCCCTCTACCATGACCGGCAGGCCGACCTGGTGAAGGAGTCCGCCCAGCTCCACCTCAAGCACGGGGTCACGACGATTCGGGACAGCTACGGGGCTCTGGGCCCCCTGACGGAGATCCGCGACGCCATCGAGAGGGGCGAGATCGTGGGCCCCCGGATGCGGGTGGCGGGGAACATCGTGGGGTGGGGAGGCCCATGCTCCGTTAGCTACTCCATGGTGCGTCCGGAGAGCTGCGACGAACGGGACCTGGAGTTCAACGAGGCCATCACCCAGGGGGTGTCGGGAGAGGAGATGCTCCACATGACCCCGGACGAGGTGCGGGAGGCCATCCACCGGTACCTGGACCTCGGGCCGGACCACATCCGTTACGGGGCCACCACTCACTTCACCCCTGCCTTCATCTACTTCTCCCTCGACGCCCAGCGCGCCCTCATCGAAGAGGTCCACCGGCGAGGGCTCCCCGTGGAAACCCACTCCACGACCATGGAAGGCATGCGCCTGCCCATTCTGGCGGGAGTGGACATCCTCCAGCATCCGGAGATGCTCCTGAGGGAGGTCTCCGATGAGCTGCTCGACCTGATCCGGGAGCGTGAGATCATCTGCTCCATCCGGGCCAGCGTCATCACCGGAGACGCCTGGCGCCGGCATGTGGAGAGCGGAGACGCGAGCCCAGGGGAGGGTCTCAGCCTGCAGCGAAGCAATGCGGAGCGCTTCATCGGGGGAGGCTGCATTCCGACCGTGGGGAACGACAACTTCCTGGGGGCGGCGCCCGAGCTCCGCCAGCGCCCCAAGCCCGACACCCAGGAGCCCGGGATCGGAACGTGGATCGCCCTCGAGGGCCTGGTGGAGCTGGGCCTCACCCCGGGCGAGGCCATCATGGCGGCGACCCGAAACGGCGCCCTGGCGGCCCGAAGCCTCGACAGCTTCGGGACCCTCGAGCCGGGGAAGTGGGCGGACATCATCATGCTGGACGAGGATCCCCTCGAGGACATCTCGAACATCCGGTCCCTCTCCCTGGTCATGAAGGAGGGAAGGATCATCGACCACGAAGCCCTTCCGACCCGTCCGGTCTGGTACGGGCACCCGGAGTAGCCGTTCAGGGGATCACGGCCTCCTCCTCGAGGCGCCGGTAGACGTCCCGGGCCGCCTCGACGGCGTCGTAGAACTCCGCCTTCGCCTCCGGGGTCCTCCAGTCCGAGTCCTCCACCCGGTTCCAGATCGCGTCCACGGTCTCACGGAGGAACCGTACGTCTTCGCCCGAGACGAACGGCCGCCCGTCCACCAGGACCTGAAGGGAGTCGATGGGCGTGAAGGAGGTGGACTCTGCGCGCACCGCGAGGGTGGTGGGGTCTCCGGAGGAGAGGACGATCTCGTCTCCCGGCTCACGCGCGTCCACCGTGCGGGAGAGCATCGGGCCCGTGGCCGCGATTCCCCCCTGGGCATGGGCACCCTCGAAGTACGGGAGGTCCAGGGAGTGTTGGGCGTAGGGGGTGCCACGGACCCCGGCGGTGAAGGGCAGGACGAACTCGTGGATCCCGAGGAGCCCGATCTGGCCCAGGGCGCCCCGGAACTCCTGGCCGTACTGGAGGATGTGGGTAGGTGTGGAGAGGGCGTGGGGTGCTCCCGTGAGATCCTCCCAGCGCCCCTGGATCCGGGTCCCGTCCATGTGGATCAGCGAGTGGCCGACCAAGATGTCCTCCGCCAGGAGCTGGAGGAAGAAGGATTCATGGGTCTGGCCCCACCGACCCTGGTGGAGGTCGTGGAGGTGGGTGTCCCCCGATTACCATCCCCGGGCCGGCATGGATCGGCGAGAGTTCGTGGTTCTCGTCGTCGGCCGTGAGCTCGATGGGGCGTCCCCCTTCGGCCGAGATGATGCGTACATCGTTGGATCCCCGTTCATCGGTCACGTAGAGGATCGACTGACCGTCCGGGGTCCACTGCGGCCGCATCCGAAAGGCCGTCTCCTCCGCCCGGATAAGCCCCGACTCGCCGGTGTCCAGGTTCAGGATCCGGAGTCCGCCCCGGCCCACGTAGGCCAGCCGGCTCCCGTCGGGGGAGACCGACGGTTGGATCCCTCGGGTCACGTGGGTCGCCGTGTTCCCTGCCTCGTCCACGTCGTAGCGATAGATCTGGTCGATCGGTCCGGTGGTCACCGCAGGGAAGAGATGTCGTTCCTCCCGGTCGCTGTGCCCATATCGATTCGGGAGTGCGTCCGCGACGAGGAGGTCGAGGAGGAACACCGCGAGGAGGGCGGCGGCCAAGAGGAGAAGGGGGCGACGGGTCATGAGGGTCTCCGATAGGGGAAGGGCCGTACTCCCCTGGCCAGGGCCGCACGATCCGTCACTTTGGGGGAGCATTCCGGCGAGGGAGAAGCCGGTTGAAGCCGGACGATCTGTCACCTTACGGGGACTGGTTGTTTTCGTAAGACGGGGGCGTTAATCTGCAAAAAATTACGACAGAGTGGTCGCGATTCAGTCGCGCTTGGGGTCCCCCTTCCAGGAGAAATCATGTCTCCCCCAAACTTCCGTTTGTTTACAGCTTTGTTGTTCCTCGGCCTCGGCTCCTGGCTCGCGCCGGCAGATGCTGAGGCCCAGCAGGGCACGATCTCCGGCCAGGTCATCACTCCCGATCGTGGTCCCCTCGCCTCGGTACAGGTGGATATCCCCCAACTGGGCCAGGGGGCGCTCACCGGATCGGACGGTCGCTTCACGATCCAGAACGTGACCCCGGGGACCTATGACATCCGGTTCAATCAGATCGGTTATCGCTCGCACACCGAAGAGGTGATCGTGCAGGCCGGGGAGACGACGCAGTTGAGCGTCGAATTGGTCCGGGAGGCGCTCAGGCTTGACGAAGTGATTGTGACGGGTACCCCAGGTGGAACCCGGAGGAGGGCGATCGGGAACGTGGTGGATCAGCTGGACGCCGAGGAGCTCCAGATGATCATGCCCGCCCAGAACGTGCAGGACCTGATGTCATCCCGAAGCGCCGGCATGATGCAGCTCGGTCAGTCCGGATCTCCGGGAGCGGGATACGGTGCCCGGGTACGCGGGGCCAGCAGCATCGGACTCGCCAACCAGCCGATCGTCTACATCGACGGGGTGCGCATGGACGCTCAGGCGAGAAACCCCGGCGGCGTGCACTATGGGGTCTCTCAGAACGCTCTGAACACGTTGAACCCAGCAGACATCGCCAGCATCGAAGTCATCAAGGGGCCGGCGGCCGCGACCCTCTATGGGACCGAGGCGTCTGCTGGCGTGATCCAGATCCTCACGCACCGGGGCGCGGCGGGTGACGCTCGATACGACTTCACGATGAGCGGTGGCACGAGGTGGCTCTGGGATCCGGCGGGCCGTACGGGCATTCGATATGGTACGATCGACGGCCAGACCGTCGGTTTCAACCTCTATGAGCAGGAAGAGAGGGAGGGTCTTGGGCCCGTCTTCGGTTACGGCCGGCTTGGGTCCTTCCAGGGCACCGTGCGGGGCGGAACCGAGAGCGTGAACTATTTCTTCTCAGGCTCCTACAGCAATGAGACGGGAGTGCTTGGCTTCGACGGCGTCGAACAGTTCTCCGGTCGGATGAACGTCGATCTCCTTCTCACGGACGAGTTCACGGCGAACTTCCGATTCGGTTACATCCAGAGCGATCGTCGTAGGGACCAGACCGGCGGCGCGACGTGCGCGATCTGCCAGTTGGGCTGGGGAAGGCCAGGGGTGCAAGGAACCCGGGGTTTCAACTCAGCTCCACCGGAGACGTTCGAACTGTCGGAGGGGTGGATCGAGTCCGATCGGACCACGATGGCAATCGAAGGAAACCACACCCCGACGGACTGGCTAAGCCACCGCCTGGTCACCGGTCTGGACCTGAACCAGGAGCACAGCTGGGTCCTCTGGCCGAGGCAGCCCGAAGGGACTTCGCACTTCTGGGGGGCCAACGGGCTCGGCTCGAAGTCGGCCGTCAGGGGACGGCGGAGCCAGGTCTCTGTGGACTACGCCGCCACCGCGATGTTCCCGATCTCCAATCGGCTGGTGTCCTCCACTTCGGCCGGCGCCCAGTACTTCAACTCGACCATCTCGGAGGTAGGGGGTAGCACGAGCAACTTCCCCGCAATTCCCATCACCACCCTCGGCGGCGGTGCAGACCCCTCCACTACCGAGAACTGGGAGGAGAGTGTAACGGTCGGCGCGTTTGTCCAGCAGCAGTTCGAATGGGAGGACCGAGTCTTCGTCACTGGTGCCGTCCGGATGGACGACAACAGCGCGTTCGGGGCGGATTTCGACGCCGCGATCTACCCCAAGCTCAGCGCCACCTGGGTGATCAGCGAAGAGGATTTCTGGGACATTTCTTGGGCCGGCGACGTGCGGCTCCGAGGTGCGTGGGGTGCGGCAGGTCGCCAGCCCGGCACCTTCGACGCCAGCCGACTCTACACCCCGCAGGTGGGATTCCGGGACGAGCCGGCTCTTCAGCCTTCCTCCTTCGGGAACCCCCAGCTCGAACCCGAGCGGTCGACTGAGCTCGAGGTGGGTTTTGACGCTTCGTTCCTCGACGACCGGATTCAGTTCGCTTACACTCGCTTCGACCGGACGACCAATGACCTGATCGTAGGGGTGGGGATCCCTGGCTCCCGGGGCTTCCCAGGCTCCCAGATCGTGAACCTGGGTGAGGTGAAGGGCTGGGGGAACGAGTTCACCGTGGATGCGGACATCTACCAGCGGCCTGGATTCTCCTTCTCCTTGGGCACCCAGTTCAGCACCCAGAACAACGAGATCATCGACCTGGGTGACAGAGACCGGGTCTCAGGACCAGGTCTGACGCAGCACGTAGTCGGGCACTCCATCGCCGACCTGTACATGATCCGGATTCTGGAAGCCGAGCAGGATGCCAACGGCAACCTGATATCTGCCATATGTGACGGGGGTACGGGGCCGCGCGGCGTCCAGATGGGCGGAGCGCCCGTTCCGTGCACGGAAGCGCCGGAGCTCAACTGGGGTGCCACCGAGCCCACCTGGCTTCTCGGTGTGACCCTGAGCAGCACCTTCGGCGAACGCCTCCGGCTGCATGCCCGGGTGGAAGGCGCCGGCGGGCACGTACAACGAGGTGGCCACTTCCTGGCCGCTCACACGAGTCAGCTGAGCACGGAGGCCGCAGTCCTTCGGAACGATCCTCGCGACGCCCTCTTCGACGCGTACCGTGTTCATCAGCGGGACCCCCTGACGTTCTTTGAGATGGGCTTTGCCCGGCTCCGTGAGGTGTCTGGGACGTACACCCTGCCCGAGACTTGGGCCGGGCGGATCGGCGCCAGCCGGGGCTCGGTCACCCTGAGTGGTCGGAACCTGCTGATGCTCTGGACCGCACAGGAGGGGTTCGATATCCGCGGAGAGTCCTCAATCATGACGGACATGCCTGGTTCGGCCACGATTTGGGACCCGGAACTCCGGATGCCGTCGGACCTGGGGGATGGTGTTCAGGGCACGCAGTTGCCACCGACGGCCGGTGCCACGCTCACCGTTCGGTTGGGATTCTGACATGCCAACTCCTACCAGTAGACACGAGACGAGTCCCGGTAATCAGTCGATCATGAACGAACGGAGCGAACCCGGAATGAGCATCAGAATGAGAGAGAGGGCACCGCGGAGTTGGCCCCAGCGTCTACACCTGCTGGCAGCCATCCCGCTCGCCCTGGCCCTCGGGCTGGGCGTCGGAGGCTGCGACTCCATCCTCGAGGTTTCGACGCCGGGAGCGGTGGCCGAGGAGGACCTCAATGATCCCCAACTGGCAGAAACGTTGGTGAACAGTGCACTCGGTCGGTTTGAGTGTGCGGTCACGCAGTATGGAATCGCGACCGGAGTCCTTGCCTGGGAGTTCTGGACCTCGAGCAACTTCCGTGTGATGAACGCGTGGAGTCAGCGTATCGACGGCGCGAGAGAGTCCGGGGGCGCATGCTCCACGAGCAGGGGAAGTGTGGGAATGAGTGCATTCTTCGCGCTGCAGCAGGCGAGGACCCAGAGCGAGGATGCGTACGAGCGGATCTCGACGTTCTCGGACGCAGACGTTCCGAATAAGCTAGAGAAACTGGGTACACTGACGGCCTATTCCGCGTATGCCTACACCCTGCTTGGTGAAGGTTTCTGCGAGATGACGTTGGACGGGGGCCCGAGAATGCCTCCCGAAGACATCCTGGCCATCGCCGAGGAGCGATTCACCCAGGCCCTTGAATACGCAGGGATGACCGGAGACGCTGACATGCGGAACATGGCCCTCGTCGGCCGGGCACGGGTTCGACTGAACCTCGGCATGTACGACCAGGCCGCAGCGGACGCCGCCCAGGTCCCGGAGGGCTACACGCGTTACGCCGAGCATTCCACTGCGGCTGGCATCCGGGAGAACCGGATCTGGGGCGTGAATAACTTCGCAGGTGCGGTTTCGGTGACCGACGAGTATCGCAACCTGGAAGTCGACGGGGTACCCGATCCGCGGGTTCCGGTGACTGACGCCGGGCGGGCTGGACAGGACGGTGTCACCGCCTTGTGGGTCCAGGAGAAGTTCACGTCAGCGAGTTCGTGGACACCCATCGCCTCATGGAGAGAAGCTCAACTCATTGTCGCTGAGGTCGAAGGGGGACAGGTCGCGGTGGACATCATCAATCGCCTCAGGGACGAGTGGGACCTTCCGCACTTCCAGAGTGACGATCCCGACGAGATCCTCGAGCAGGTGATCGAGGAGCGGAGGAGGGTTTTGTTCGCCGAGGGCCATCGCCTGAATGACAAACTCCGCCACAATATTCCGTTCCCTGGTCCGACGGACCACCAGGGTGCCACCTTCGGTCCCATGACCTGCATGTTCCTGCCCTGGGTGGAGACTCAGAACAACCCGAACCTCTGATCCGCCGCAAGACCTGGGGTTGAGAGAGCCGCACGCGGGGGGCCAGCCATATCGGCTGGTCCCCCGCTGCCTTTCGGGCCTCGGCACTCTCCCTTGGAGCATGCCCCCGGCCGGTCCCACTTCCTCCAGGCGATTCCACATCTCGGTCGGGTCCTCTGGTCGGCATCCTCCGGCAGTGACCGGTCTGACAGAACCCACGTTTCCGCGGAAACGTCCCTGCGAAGCCCTTTCCCGCAGGCGGCCGCGTCCCGGCCAGCCTTCCCGCCGTCCCATCCTGCCTCTACGCCGAGTCGCCCAACCTCCCGGCGGCTCATCCGGTCTGCTGCCCCCCCGACTCATCCAGCCCCTATCTCCGTCCCATCGGGCCATGGACGGATTTCGGCGTCCGTAGTCGGGTGCGTCCGGGACCGGACGCGTTCTGCCTCAGGAGCGCCGCTCCAGGCCCCGAGGAGCCACCTGGCCGGCCACCCCCGCCATCGGAGGTGGCGCACCCCCCTCCACGGCCGGCCTGCAGGATCCTCAGAGGCCCCCGAGGAGGCGGATTATATTTCATAAGTACATGTAATCACTTGATTTGGGGGACATCATGGTCGTGTTCGCGGAGGGGTGTGCGAAGGGATTCGGGGCGGTGGACCGGAGGGCGGGAGCGGAGGGATCCGGTGGTGCAATCGGCGAGGGGCTCGATCGAGCGCGAGCGGGCCGGGGCGGGATCCTCTACGACAGGCGGGCACGCTCGGCGGTAGAACGGGGACTCTGGATCCGGGAGCGGCGGGTGCTCGAGGATGGGGGTCCGGCGGACGGACCCGGACCGAGCTACACCGCCTCCGGGCCGGCCGGGGATCCCGCCGGATCATCCGGGAACTGCAGTGCACGGTCCGGGAACCCCACCGCGCCGTCCAATGACCCCACCGCACCGGCCAACCTCACCCCCACCCCGGACCGGATCGCCCGGGAGCTGACCGAACTCCTGGGAGCGGACCCGGTCTTTACGATCGACACCGAGACGCTGGGCGAGGCCATCGTGACCCTGTCGGCCCACATCCATGTGGCCAATCACCGGCTCCTCGTCCTCCTGGCCGAGTTCGACCGGAGAGGCGGGTGGAAGCCCGCCGGCCACCGGAGCTGCGCGCACTGGCTGGCCTTCCGCACGGGGATCGGGCTGGGTGCGGCCCGGGAGCGAATGCGAGCGGCCCGGGCCCTTCACAAGCTCCCGCAAACCTCGGCGGCCATGGCCCGAGGGGAGCTCTCGTTCTCGAAGGTGCGGGCCCTGACCCGGGTGGCCGACGACCTGGAGAGCCCCGAGGAGGAAGCCCGGCTGGTGGAGTTCGCCCGGGAGTGCACGGCGGCCCAGCTGGAGACCCTGATCCGGGGGTGGAAGACGGTGAGCCGGAAGGACGAAGTGGAGCTGGAGCGGGAGCGGCACCGGAGCCGGTTCCTCTCGGTCTGTCCGGCCGAGGACGGGATGTACCGGGTGCGGGGCCGGCTGGACCCGGAGGTGGGCGCCCTCCTGATGCGGGCGATCGAGGCGGCCGGGGATGCCCTCTTCCGTTCCAGCCGGGACTGGGCGCCGGAGGACGGCACGCGGGGTCCGGCCACCCGGGAGATCACCCCCCGCCAGCGGCGAGCCGATGCCATAGGGCTCCTGGCGGAGCAGGCGATGCGGGTGGGGTTCGGGGGGACTGGATCGGCTCACGCCGAAGACGTTTCCGCGGAAACGTCTTCAGGGGCGGGTAGATGCGACAACGGGTCGCGCCCAGCCAACGGGGAGGCCAACATCGCCGGGGCCGGCGGCGGCGCCTCGTGCCCCACGCCGATCTCCGGCACCCGTCCCGAGCGCTACCAGGTCGTCCTGCACGTGGATGCGTCCACACTTCGGGCCGATGGGGAGCCTGACCGGTCCCACCTCTCCGACGGCACCCGCCTTTCCGCGGAAACGTCGCGGAGACTCTGCTGCGATGCCGGGGTCGTGCGCGCCACCCGGGGTCCTCGGGGCGAGGTCCTGGATGTGGGGCGCCGGACCCGGACGGTGCCTCCGTCGCTGCGGCGCGCCCTGGAGATCCGGGACGGGGGGTGCCGCTTCCCGGGGTGCGGGATCCGGTTCACCGAGGCCCACCACATCGTCCACTGGGCCGACGGGGGTGAGACCAAGCTCTCGAACCTGGTGCTCCTCTGCCGCTTCCATCACCGGGCGGTCCACGAGGAGGGCTTCAGCGTGAAGCTCCTCCGGGGAAGGTCCGGCCAAGGGGGGAGGTCCGGCCAAGATGGGCGGTCGGGGCGAGTGGACCGGATTCGGTTCTTCGACCGGGCAGGCTGGCCGCTCCCGGACGCGGCGCCTCCCATGTCGGCCGTGCGGCGGGCGGGTGGAGGAGGGCCTCCGGGCCAGGGTGAGCTCGATCCCCTCCGGACACTCATCCGGACCCACTCCAGGCGAGGGGTGCGTCCCGACGGGTTCACCCCCTCGGCACGGTGGCGGATCTCCCGTGAGATCCCCTGGGAGCTGGAGGCACGGGCCCGGGAGGCGCTCGACTCCGCACCAGGGGCCGACACGCCGAACTAGCCGCTTGTCGGGAGCCGCCGTCCGTCGGTGGTCGTCCGTCGGTTGGGGTCGCCTTTCAGGAGCCAGCCTGTCGGCGGCCGTCTGTGGGCCATATCGGGTACGGGGGCTTCGTGCCGCGGCACTCGCCTTCCCGATCCGGCTCCGGCAGCCTCTCCGATCAGACTGCTAGGGACTCAGATCCGCCCGGTAGTTCCCCACGAAATACGGGAAGAATCGTGGTAGAGCCCGGAAATCCAGGGCTGACAGTGGTAAACCCCTGATCTGGTGCGGTCTCTGGGGACCGCGATTTTACCGAATAGACCCCGAAATCGTGATGGAACCGGGTAGAACTTTACCACAAATTTTACCACAGTTGAATTCCGTCCTCCGTTCATGTCCGCCGACTCGCTCCCGCACCTAAGCTCCGCATTTTTCATTTGATTGCGCGGGTGACCCATCCTCAGGGATTCCTGTCCGTGAGGTGGATCGTGCACGGGGAGGGCCTGGGGTGCTGCGAGGGAGGCCGGAGCGTTTCCATTCCGTGCCGTCGGAGAATCCAGGTCGATCGATCGCCCAGAGTGGACGAGTGCCAACGACGCCAACGAGCAAGCCGGCGGCGGGCGAAGGGGCCCACCGCCGGCTTAGTGGTCTGGGAAAGCTGCTCAGAAGGGGGGGGCCCCGTTCGCGCTTG
>PWLA01000360.1 GCA_003559555.1 Gemmatimonadota bacterium
AGGGGGATCCCCGAATCGACGTGTACCGGCGGAATCTCCAGCGCCAGTATCTGGCGGCGGCGGACCGCTATCTCTCACCGTCGAACCCGGGGCAGATCAGCGATGCGCGCCCCATCGTCCGTTCAGAGCTCCAGGCGCTCAGGGGTGCCGTGCAGGTGGCCATGGAGCGGAGTACCGACCGGATGACGGCCCTCCACCTGGAAGATCTGGAGGCGGAGATCGGACGCATCATGGACCCCCGCTCCGCCCGGCCCGCTCCGGGCTCGAGCGTCAGCGGCGGCCCCATCGTCATCCCGTTTCCGCTTCCCTTTGACCCGGAGGGGTGGATGGAGATGCTGGGCCTCGAGCATCCCGAGGGATGGATGGGGGTGCTCAGGGACGAGGGAAGCGAGGGGTGGGACGTCCCGGTGGCACCCCCTGCCGCAGTGCCTCCGTACTGAGGCGCACGCGGCTCAGGCGGATCCCGGGTCTTCGCAGGCCCGACCCGTCGCCCCAGGGGGGTTGTTCATGAGCCGGTATCTGGGGAAATTGGGTCCGGGCCCTGGGGCGGTGATATCCGCCCCGCCCGACACTGGAGGGGTGGCAGAACGGCTATTGCACCGGTCTTGAAAACCGGCGTCCGAAAGGACTTGTGGGTTCGAATCCCACCCCCTCCGCTCCACCCCACCTCCCTACGTGGGGGGGTCAGGAACAGGCTGGCGGTCGAAGGCTCTGCTGGTGTGGTGATGCAGAGACCCGTCGGCGGAGTGAAGACCCCGCTTCCCGCTAGCGGGGCTCCAGTCTGAGGACCTGCCCGTCGCCCTCATCGGTGAGGAGGTAGAGGTATCCATCGGGCCCGGTGGCGACCTCCCTGAAACGGACGCCCAGGTCCGCCAAGAGCGTCTCCTGCCGGCTCACTCGGTCCCCGTCCATGACGAGGCGGCGGATGTGCTGCTGCCTCAGGGCGCCCACGAAGAAGTCGCCCTCCCACGCCGGGAAGGCATCCCCGGTGTACACGGTCATGCCCGAGACCGCGATCGAAGGGGTCCAGTGGACGACGGGCTGCTCCATCCCTGCTCGAGCCGTGTCCTGGGTGATCGTGCTCCCGTCGTAGTCAATCCCGTGGGTGATCTCTGGCCAGCCGTAGTTCGCCCCGGGCTCCATGAGGTTGAGCTCGTCGCCACCTCGGGGGCCGTGCTCGTTCTGCCAGACGCGGCCCGTCACCGGGTGGATGCTCATTCCCTGGGCGTTGCGGTTGCCGTAGGTGTAGATCTCGGGAAGGGCGTCGTCGTGATCCACGAAGGGGTTGTCGTCGGGCACCCGGCCGTCGTCATGCAGGCGGAGGGTGGTCCCGGCGTGATCCGACAGATCCTGAGCCCGGTGCATCTCACCCCGGTCTCCCACCGTGATGTAGAGATATCCGTCGGGGTCGAAGGCGAGGCGGGAGCCGTAGTGCCGGCCCGGACTCGCTGCCGCTCGGGCTTCGAACACCTCTTCCACCCCCTGGAGATTCTGCCCGTCGAACTCTCCTCGTACCACCGCCGTGGTGGTCTGGCCACCCCCCACCGCCTTCGAGTAGCTGAGGTAGACCAGGCGGTTGGAGTCGAATTCGGGATGGAGCTCCACGTCTAGGAGCCCCCCCTGGCCCCGGGCCTGGACCTCGGGCAACCCACCTACGGGTTCGGGCAGAAGGGACCCGTCCCTGAGAATCCGGAGGCGGCCGGGACGCTCGGTGACCAGTGCGTCGCCGTCGGGCAGGAAGGCGATCCCCCACGGGTGTGACAGACCCTCGGCCACCACGACCACCTCGAAGTCCACCTCCGCGTCCGACCGCTCCACCGAGTCACCGGCCTCCAGGGCCGGGCTCGTTTCACATCCTGCCAACAGGAGGAGCCCCAGGGCCAGGAGTCCCGCGCCGGCCAGGGCCCACCAGCGCCTAAGGCTTTCGGGCTGATCTTCACTGTCGCTCCGGGTCCGCCCCCGGGAGGGGGTGTCAGGGGGTGTGGAACTGGGCATGGGAAAGGCCTCCGGAGGGATGATCGGGGGATACATGAGGGGTTGCCTTGACCTTCCGGTACCACCTCGTCCCCATGAAGATCCGGAGCGGAGGACCGGCCCTCCGCTCCGTCGCCCCCGCCTTTTCCCCATGGACCTCTCGTCAGGGGAAGATGCCCCGTTCCTGATAGGTCAACGCCACCTTCCGGATCGAGTTCACGAAGGCTGCGGTGCGCAGGTCGATCTTCATCTCCTGCGCCGTCCCATGGATCTCGTGGAATCCTTCGACCATGGTTTCCTCCAGCCCCGAGTTCACCAGGTCCTCCTCCGACGCCCCCACGGCCACCTCGTCGAAGCGCTCGGGGCTGAAGTTCTTGTCCACCAGGTCCTCCACCGCCGACATCATCCGCTCGGCCGCCATGGCCCTGAACCGTCGCTCCATCCGGCCGAACCTCACGTGCGAGAGGTTCTTGACCCATTCGAAGTACGACACGGTGACCCCCCCTGAGTTCAGGTACAGGTCGGGAAGCTGGAGGATGCCCCTGGCGTTCATGATCTCGCTGGCCTGGGCGGTGGTGGGCCCGTTCGCCCCCTCCGCGATGATCCTGGCTCGGATGCGGGGGGCGTTCTGCTCCCGGATCACGTTTTCCAGAGCCGCAGGGACCAGGATGTCACACTCCCACTCGAGACCGCGGACTCCATCCTTGTCCTCGAGGGTCTCGGTGCCTTCGAGCTCGAGAATGGACCCACCGGCGGCGCGGTGCTGGTGGACGGCCTCCACGTCGAGTCCGTCCGGGTCGTAGAGGGCGCCCTCCCGCTCCACGATCCCCACCACTCGGGCGCCGGCCTCGGTCAGGAACCGTCCGGCATGGTACCCTACGTTCCCGAGCCCCTGGATCACCACCGTCTTTCCGTCAATGCCTCGTTCCAGCCCCACCTTCTCCATGAGCTCTGCCGAGTCCACCGCCTCCCGGATCCCGAAGAAGACGCCTCGGCCGGTGGCCTCGACCCGGCCCCGGACACCCCCTTGAGTCACGGGCTTTCCCGTCACGGCGCCGGACGCGTCCACCTCCCCGTGGGACAGGGCAAGGTAGGTGTCGTGCATCCAGGCGATCTCCTGGGCGCCCACCCCCATGTCGGGTCCGGGCACGTCCACGCCGGGGCCGATGCAGTTTCGGCGCACCAGCTCGAAGGTGTACCGGCGGATGATCCGCTCCAGCTCGGCCTCCGAGTAGTCGCTCTTCTCGATCTTGATGGCCCCCTTCGCGCCCCCGTAGGGGAGATTCACCAGAGCACACTTGTAGGTCATGAGCGCGGCCAGCGCGGTGACCTCGTCTTCGGAAGCGTGGCTTGTGAGTCGGAACCCTCCCTTCACCGGGAGTCGGTGTTGGGAGTGGTGGGCTCTCCACCCATGGATCACCTCGATGGATCCGTCGTCTCGCCGGAGCGGGAAGCTCACGTGGTAGACGGCGTTGCACGCCTTGATCTGGGGCAGGAGCCCCGGAGGGTAATCTACCAGCGCGGCGGCCCGATCGAAGTAGCGGTTGACCTGCTCGAAAAAAGGAGGGTGCTGGTTCATGGGCTCTGGGATGGAGGGCGTGGAGTGAGGGAAGGAAACTGGGTAACCCTTGCCCGATCGCTCCGCGGATGCAACCCCCGTCGAGCGGTTCGCCCCATCCCGCGCTCGTGGGGTCCGTTGCTTCGGGTTCCTCCATACGACAAAGCGGCCCGGGGCTGGGAGGCCCCGGACCGCCTGTCATTTCCTCTCCGTCTGGGTCCGGTGCCTCAGGCGTGATGCCTGGGCCCCGAACCCATCAAATCAGGAGACGTTCGGGTTTGCGTTCCTTTCCGCGTCCTGGATCGGAATGCAGGTGAGCGAGCTGTAGGGCTCGTTCTTCTGGTTCAGCCCGGTTTCCCAGGTGAACTCTCCGAGCTCGTCGTCGGTGTAGCGGAGCATGTCACCCATGCGGGTGCCCTGCATCCACAGCTCCCTGCGACGCTCTTCCACGATCTGCCGCTTGATCTCCGCCTCGTCGTTGCTGCTGAACTGGGGGAGGTCGTAGTCTGCGCGCAGCTCGTTGATGATGTCCACGGCCGCCTGTCCACCTCGGGCCTCGGCCAGCATGAGCTGCGCCTCCCGGCCTGTAGCCATGGGCTTGTCCGTGGCCTCAGAGCTGTACTTCTCCTGAAGCGCGAGGCTCGTGATGTTGTCGTTCCCCGTGCTACCCTCGACTACATCCACGGGAACACGGGGGTCGGGCACCCCGTCGATCTCCAGGTCACGGAACCGGGGGTGGACGGACATGTCCCGGGTCACGTTGTTGCGCTGAACCACCTTGTTCCTTCGCCGCTGGGAGGTGGTGGCGTAGGTGGAGTAGTGCACGAAGTCCCGGTCGATCTGGCTCGCGTCCGACTCCACGCCCGACATGTTCCCCTGGTTCAGCCGCGTCCGGGCCCGACCCACCAGCGCCATCTGCTCGATCTGCGTCGCATCGGCATGGCTGGAGGCTCGGGCGCGCTCGATAGCGCTCGTGAACTGCGCCTCAGCCCGCTCGAACCCGGACTCCCGGGACTCGGCAGGGCCGGAGTTGAACGCCACCTCACAGAAGGTCTCGCTCAGCAGGAGGATCGAGTATCCCGCGTAGGCGTGGGCTTGTGCGATCAGGAACTCCCGATTCGCTACGTCTCCAGCATCCCATCCCTCAATCCGATCGATGGCATCGAGGGCGGTGAATCGTGCCGTCTGAAGGGGCCGCCACGTGCCGTGGCTCGTGAACGTCTCGCAACCGGTGGCCCCGAAGTTCCGGACCTCCTCGTTGCGCGAGCCCCAGATGTTGTAGTTGCGGAGTCCGGACGAGGTCCACCACTCGTCGGCGAACAGGCCCGTGGCCACGCTCGTCGAGGTGAAGGCGCACTCGAAGTCCGCTACCGCTCCCAGGACCAGCGTCTGCGCCAGGCCCGGGTTGTCCAGCTCGCTGGCTTCCACCTGGCCGGGAAGATCCACATCCAGGAGGGAGTCGCAGGCGGCTGTGGTCAGGAGGAAGGCACCAGCCAGGGCGAGTCCCGCCGCCCGGCCGAACCCTCGGCTCCTCGATTGTGTTCGTCTATGGTTCATCACGGTTTTCTCCTTTTGATTCTGTGTCCGACTTCTTTCCGATCCGTCCAGCTTGTGGATCATCAGAAGGAGAACCGGAAGTTGACGGTAGCGGTTCTGAGCGGGGGCCAGACGGCCTGCTGCTCACCCGCGAAAGCCTGCCCGGGTCGGGAAATCTCCGGATCCATGACGGATTCGCCGCCATAGTTGTGCTCGGGCTGGCTCTGCCACAGCGTCGCGATGTTCCGCGCGGCCACGTTCACGGAGGCGTTGTTGATCCCCCAGCGGGCCACCCACTCATTGGGGATGCTGTAGCGAAGCGACATCTCCCGCAGCTTCAGGAAATCAGCGTCGTGGAATCCGATGGGTGACCGGCCAATGGCCCGATATCCCATGAAGATCGGATCGGTCTGCTCCCAGCTCATCCGGGTGTTCTGGAAGGACGTGTGGGATGCGTTGATCCCGTTGTCCATGACGATGTGTCCACCGCGACCGTCGATGCTGGTGAACAGTCCCCAGTTCCCGTACTCGAGATTCGAGCTGAAGCTCGCTTCCCAGGTGGGCTCCGTGTTGCCCCAGTAGAGGTCGGGGGCCTCGTCGCAGGGCACGGCGCTTCCGCCGAACTCTCGGCCGTCCTGGCCGGCCCCGCCGTCACACATCAGGTTCGTGACCGCACCGCTGTTCCCCTCGACGAAGTCGGCGGAGACGATACGGCGGTGGAACCAGGAGGCCAGGGGGAACCCTGCCCGGTGCTGCCGGTCGAACCCGGCACCGATGAACTCCACCTCGTCGCCCAGTCCGTCGATCTCATTCCGCATGAGACCCAGACCCACGCCGATGTCCCAGCGGAGGTTGGCGCCATCCACGGCGACGAAATCGGTCTGGAGCTCCGTGCCCCAGTTCTTCACCAGCCCCACGTTCACGAGCTGTGAGCCCGGGAAGCCGTCGGAAGGCGCCAGGGGCCGTGCTACGATGGCGTCCCGGGTGTTCCGGAAGTACTGGGTGAACTCCACCGAGAGGCGGTCCTCGAAGAAGCCGGCGTCGAAGCCGAGTTCCAGCTCCTCACCCCGCTCGGGGGCCAGGTCCGGGTTTCCGAACGCCTGAGGCGTCAGGACCGGTACGTCGCCAGGACCGGTTTCGGCCCGATAGAGCCGCGCGGCGTCAAAGACGTCGGGCTGCTGCCCGGCGGCTCCGAACGCGCCCCGGAGGCGGAACTGGCTGATGCGGTCGAAGTTCCAGAAGTCCTCTTCGTGCATCACCCAGGTGGCGCTGATCTTCGGGTACACGGCGGCGTCGAACTCAGCACCGAAGGCTGAGTTGTCGTCCATCCGGACGGCGGCGGTCACGAAGATCCGCTGTTCCCAGTCGAACTGCTGCTGCAGGTATCCACCCACCGTCACGTTCTCGATGATGGACTCGCTGGCGTTGGACTCAGCGGCCCCGCCCACCGTGGTGACCGTCCGAGCCGGGAGCTGATCGCCCCGGCTGTAGGTCTGCCACTCTTCCTTTCCGAGGTACTGGAAACCACCGGAGGTGGCCATCCCAATGCTCTCGCCCAGCCTCCAGCGGGCCGTCACGGCGTAGTCGAAGGTGTTGAACGTGCTCCGGAGCCGGGTCACGTCCCTACGGCCCCGTGAGTCGGCTCCCCACCAGCCCGCAGCGCCGGCCGGATCCTGCAGCCAGAGCTGGGTGCTGAACTGCTCGGTGACGTCGGTTCCGAAGGTCAATCGGTTGGAGAGCCAGTCCACCGGATCGTACGAAAGGGTGCCGCTCCATGTGCTCCGATCGACCTCCTCACCCACCCGGTAGTCCTCAACGAAAGCTTCGTGAGGGCGCTGGTACCAGCCGCGGATCGGGTTGTCGGATCCAGCGGCCGGGGAGTTGGCCGGGCTGTTCCAGTAGATAGCCTGCCAATACGGGCCCGTCCGCACCGTCTCTCCGGTGGAGTAGGCCGCGTTGATGGCGATGTCCAGGTTGTCCGTTGCCAGAACGTTGATTCCCGCCCGGACGTTCAGACGATCGCTCGTGTTCCAGTCCACGATCCCCTGGTCGTCCTGCCGGCGGATCGAAGCGAAGTACCGCAGCGCCTCGGTGCCGCCCCGGGCGCTGATGTTGTAGTCCTGCAGGAGTCCGTAGTCGAAGAGCTCGCCGGCCCCGAACTGCTGCTCGGCTTCGTACAGGTTGTGGCTGATGAGCTCGCCCTGCGGATTGCGCCAGAAGGTCTCACCGATGGTGCCGGCGGGGTCGTGCATCCAGGTCGTACCGACGCTGGTCGAGACGTCGAAGGTGGTGGCACCCTCGGCACCCCGCTTGGTGATGATCTGGATCACCCCGTTGGAGGCCTCGGTCCCGTAGAGCGTCGCCGCTGCGGGTCCCTTGATCACCTCGATGCTGGCGATGTCCTCGGGGTTGATGTCGTTCAGGCGGTTGGAGGTCCCGTGCCGGTCGGTCGGACCGGAGTTCGGGTCCGCGTTCATCCGCACACCGTCGATGTAGACGATGGGATCGTTCCCCAGCGCCGCGCTGGAGGAGCCTCGGATCCGGATCGGCGCTCCACCGCCTCCGACCTGACCTGCTCCCGGGGTGACCTGCACGCCGGGGGTACGGCCAGCCAGGAGGTTCTGCGGGTCGGAACCGGGAGAAACCCGGCGGAGCTGCTCGGTGTCGAGCCGGTCCACCACGTTCCCCAGCGCACGACGCTGAGTCCCGCCGGCGGTACCGGTGACGACCAGCTCATCCAGGGCCAGCGCCTGCTGGGCCATCTGGAAGTCCAGCTCCACCGTCTCACCAGAAGCTACGGTTGCAGAGCGGGTGCGGGTCGCGAAACCCAGGATCTGGACTCGGACCTGCACCTCGCCGGCAGCCACGCCGGTGATCTCGTAGCGACCGTCGGATCCGGCCAGGGTTCCCTGACCAGTGCCTACGATCTGCACCTGCGCGCCGGCCAGCGCACGGCCGGTGCCTTCTTCGATGACGCGACCGGTGATGGTCCCCTGGGTGGCCACATCCTCAGCCGTCTCCAGGCCCCGGTCCGTCGCTGAGACGACGTTCATCGCCTCGGAAGGGGTGTTCTCGTGCGCGTCCACCGGCTGGGCCCAAAAGGCCACAGCCAGAAGAAGGGCACCTGATGTCAGATGAGCAAAAGTGCGCATCTGTACCTCCTAGGTATGGGAATTCGATTCGATTTCAAGATGGTTCTGCCCGAGCGGCTGGGAACCGCTGAGGTAGTGCCGAACCAGGGATTGGAATGTCACTCATTTCCTCCTTTTCGAGGGTTGGATGCAGAAAAAAACTCTCTCAGGCCCGGTCGAGACCACCGGAACATCCCCGGAGAGCCGATCCTGTTCCTGCCCTCGGTTGTAATGGGGTGTGCTGGGAGTGTCTGTGTCTGGACGTCCCTGAGGTCCAAACACACCAAACCCACGGTGCCCCGACCCGGGAGGGTAAGGAGCAGTTCGTGCGGCTCGGAATTGAGATCAGAGTAGACCGCCCCCTCCGTCAGGTCAAGTTTTCCGAATGCCTCACGACTGCGAAACGATTGGAGAACGTTCGGTCTGACAACGCGGTAACGTGACCTGGACCGGGTAGGGTGGGTGCATCGAGGGGAAGGGGACGGGGCCCGGAAGTGCCCCGGAGCGGGCGCGAGGAGCTGGAACGGCCTCCGCCCCGTTCATGCCGGCTTGAAGGGGGGCGTGCTCAGTCGCCTCCGCCGGTCTCCTCGGCGGCCTCGACCGCCGCTTCGGCCCCTGCGAAGCCGATCTTGGAATGGGTTCCGTCGCAAAAGGGCTTGGTTTTGGATCCGCCGCAGCGGCAAAGATATGCGGGGCGCCCCTCTCGGTGGGGTACGGGGTTGCCGTCATGGTCGGTGATCTGGATGTCGTCGTCGGATTCCACCTTGAGTGGTCCGTCCTTCAGAATCGTCACTTTGGTCATGAATCCTAATGGGTTGGGGTGAAGGGTCCGTTCGGTTCGTCCGTCAGTCAGGGACGAGTGCCAGCGTGATGGTGACCTCGGTTCCGTCGTCAGGGAGCAGGTCGCTCCCTTCGAAGCTCGTGACTCCGCGCTGGTGGTCGCGGATCGTGTAGGCCGAATTGGAAATGACGCCGCCAGGGCAGGAGAAGAGGCAGAGGATGCAGCCCGACTCCCACTCGTGGTTGTGCGCCTCGTTCCCTCCGAACCGCATCTCCACCCCCTCGCCTCCCGGGTCGTCGAGGAGCTCGGCCAGCGTGTACGGCCGGTCGCCGTCCTCCCACTCCACCATGACCTCGACCCGGCTGCCTTTGACCCTGGCGGTGGGGGCGTTCACGAGGGGAAGCCACCGGAGGTTCCAGGCCGACATCGGAACACCACCGCCGTCCTCGGCCCCCAGGTCGCGCAGCATCCGGGCCACCTCCTCGTCATCGGCGTCGGTCACGAAGAGGGCCTGGTGCGACGCGCCCCCGGTCCGGCTCACCACCGCGTGATACTGGTGATCGGGGGGAAGCGAACTGTCGAAGGCCTCTCGCTGGAGGGTGGCGGTGAAGGAGAGAGAGCGGGCCGCTCGATCCACCTTTACGGATCCGGCACGGTAGGCGGGCCCCGGCCCCGACCGCTCCACGCCGTGGGTCGGCGCCCAGTTCGGGATGGCCGAGCCCTCTGAGGTCTCCGAGTGACAGGGGAGGGTCGGAGCCCAGACCGTCAGGGCCGGGACGCCGACGAGCAGGAGAAGGCCTGGTAGGGCCCCCGAGTAGAGGCGAGCCCCGAAGGGCCGACCTCCCGAGAAGGACAGTGGTCCGTTACGCATCGGCCGCCCCTACCTGTTGGACCCAGGGGGTCGCTCCCCATGACCTTCGATGTCTCCGCACGCCAGGGGTGAGCCTCCGTCTCCGAGAATCTGGATGAAGTGGGGCTCGCCCACCGGGAGCTCATCGGCGTCCAGGGTCGTGGTGCTGTTCCCGGTTCCGTCGGCCAGTCCCAGGATGGGGTTCAGCGGAGTCGCGACCGGGCCTCCCTCCGCGCACGTTCCGGTGTGCACGTGTGCGTCATACTCCCCCTCGTCCGGAAGACCCTCGAGATCGATCACGACGATGACCGCGTCGTCGGCGTGCATGGCCATGGCCTCGCCCGAGACCTGGGAGCCGTTGACCTCATGGAGGGGAATGGTCGCATGGAACATCTCGTCCATGGGTGCGGCCTCTGGGGCCGGGGCCTCGGCAGGTGGAGGCTCGTCTGCTGGGGGGGGAGGGGGGGCGTCGCCGCAACCGGAAAGCGCCATCCCCGCGATGAGCGCGGGTAGGAAGAGTCTGCGGGTCATCATGGGCAGTCCTGGGTTCGGCTCGAAGGATGAATCCTCCCGGCGAAGGGAGACCCTCTCATTTCCCTGTTCCTCTACAACAGGCTTCTAACCCGTCCTCGACCCGTTTGGATCCGAGGAGGGGCGGTCGCAGGGGGTAGATGCCTCCCTGAAGCGTTGGCGGTCCGGTCGCTGTTTGGCAAGCATCCTTCGGTCTCGTGTCGGGGCACCCCGCGCGTTCGGCGGCTCTCGAGCACCCTGATCCGCAGCGGGATAGGCGGTCCCTGAAGGCACCCCTCGCGGAACCTTGGAGTCCCCCCGGGGATCGGATAGATTCCGAGCGACAACATCCTGAAACGTCTTTTCACACGGGGATCACGTGAGCATCTGGGCCAGGCGTCCGACCCACGAGGTGGACATCGGTGGGGTGAAGGTGGGAGGTGCGAATCCGGTCATCGTTCAGTCCATGACGAACACCGACACGGCCGA
>PWLA01000333.1 GCA_003559555.1 Gemmatimonadota bacterium
GGTCGACGACGAGCTCATCCGGCTTATCGGGGAACGCCGGGACCTGGTCCTCCGGATCGGGCGGGCCAAAGCGGAGTTGGGCCTGCCCGTCATGGATCCGGCCCGGGAGGCCCGGGTCGTGCGGAAGGCGGCGGAGCGGGCCCGGGCCCTGGGGATCGACGAGGAGATGACCCGCGACGTGATCTGGCGGATCATCGCCTCGGCCCGGGAAGAGCAGGAGGGCCGCCCACTGGGCTGGCCCGAGGAGTGAGCGTCAACTCCGATCCGCCGAGAGCGCCATCACCACCTTCTGGGATTCACCCATGGGCACCCGGACCAGGTAGGACCGGTCGGGCGGAGTGGTGCCGCGAATCAGGTGCGGGTTCAGCTCCCGCATGAGCGAGGGCTGCATGTCCAGGATCGAGGCCAACCGGTTCAGGGACGTCCCCGCCGGCACCAGGACCTGGTCGAAGAGGTACGGAAGCGACCGCTCCACATCGAAACCGAAGTGCTCCGCCTGCTCGGCCAGGAGGGCCGCCGCCAGGAGCTTGGGCACGTACTGGCGGGTCTCCCGGGGAAGGTGCTCGATTACCTCCCAGTAGAGCCGCTCGTCGCCCCCTTCCGAGAGGCCGGAGCGCCGGAGGGCCTGCTGCACCCGACCCGGCCCGGCGTTGTAGGCCGCAGCCGCCAGATACCATGAATCGAACTTGGCGTGGAGCTCCTCCAGGTAGTCCAGCGCCGCATCGGTGGCCCGGACCGGATCCCGTCGCTCATCGACCCATCCGTCCACGGTGAGGCCGTACGCCCGGGCCGTGGGTCCCATGAACTGCCAGACGCCGGAGGCCGCCATGGGCGAGGTGGCCGTGGGCGAGAACCCCGACTCGATCATGGCCAGGTACAGGAGCTCCTCGGGCATGCCCCGTTGCCGGAGCCGGTCGCGGATGAGCCCTCCGTAGAGTCCCTCCCGGACCAGGTACTCCTCGAAGCTGTCGCGGTGGGAGCCCAGAAAGCGGCGCACCCACTGCTCCACCCGGTCATTCACCTCCATGGGAAGGCGGGTGTCCATGAGCGCCTCGGTGGCGTCGGCCACCGGGAAGGGGGACTCGGGATCCTCCGGTCCCCCGTTGGCGCCGTGCCAGGCCAGGAGGACCAGCATGGCCCCAAGGCCCAGAATGCCCAGAAAGCCCAGGCGGATGGGAGTGGGGATGGGGCCTGACGGATATCCGCCCACTGGAGACTCCGGGGCGGGGTCGGTACTTCGGGGACGCTCGGTCTTCGACGAATCGGTCTTCATCTATGCCTTGCTTCCGGGGATGGGGTTACGTGTAGCGAGGTTCGGCTCGCCGAACACATACACGAATCCCGCCGGGCCCGTTGAAACCGGGGCCCGGGGCAACATCCGGGGTTGTACAGTGGGAAACATGGAAAAGGTCCCCGGCGCCGGCGCCCGGGACCCGTTAAAGGCTGTACTCGGGACTCAGTCCAGCGGGTAGACGGAAACGGAGCGCTTCCGGCGAATCCGCTCGAACTTGACCACCCCGTCGGTGGTGGCGAAGAGGGTGTCATCGCCTCCCCGCCTGACGTTGTGGCCCGGGTGGAACTTGGTGCCACGCTGGCGCACCACGATCCCGCCGGCGCGCACCTCCTCGCCACCGAAGCGCTTTACACCCAGGCGCTTCGCATTGCTGTCGCGTCCGTTTCGGCTTGAGCCGACACCCTTTTTATGTGCCATGGGATCTTCCCCTTGCAGCCTGTGCTTCGTGAACCGGTCCGAGCCGTCGTCTCAGACGACGATCTCGTCGACCCGGATCTCGGTATACCCCTGTCTGTGACCCTGCTTACGGCGATAGCCCTTCCGCCGCTTCCGCTTGAAGACGATCACCTTCTTGTCGCGGCCGTGGTCAACCACTTCGGCTCGAACCGACGCGCCGTCCACGATGGGCTGGCCCACCGCGACCTCTTCGCCGTCCGACGTGAGGAGCACCTCATCGAAGGTGACGGTGTCCCCCGCCTCGGCATCCAGGGTCGGTACCCTGATCCTGCCGCCGGGTTCGGCCCGAAACTGTTTTCCACCCGTTCTGAAGACCGCGTACATCGGAACCTCGTTCCGGTTTTGAAGCCGTTGTTACTGGCCCACGGATGGGGGGTCCGTAGGGACGCCCACCCATTGAGCCGTTAGCCTGGTAAATTTAGGCCGATATGGCGGCGGGTCAACCCTTCGCCGCGCCGCCAGCCACCGTCATCCCGGCTGGCGGGTCACATAACGCTGGGTGACGTCGGTCTCGGCGGGACCCGAGAGGAGCCGGAACTCGTCTTCCCGCAGGAGGGGATCGTCCCGGAGTTCCAGCTCGAGGGAGACCCGCCGTTGCACGCGGTCCAGGAATTCGGGTTCCTCCTCCATCACGTGCAGCGCCACCTCGGGGTGGACCCGGACCACGATGGTCTGCTCCTCGCCGGAGGCCGCAGCTCGCTTGAGGCTCCGCTCCACCCGGCGAACCACGGTGGGCGGCGTGAAGACCCGCCCCGTCCCGTCGCAGTGCTCGCAGGCCCGGGTCAGGGTCTGGAAGAGGGAGGGACGGACCCGCTGGCGGGTCATCTCCACCAGCCCGAGCTCCGAGACGGCGAAGGCCTTGGTCCGGGCCCGGTCCCGTCCCAGGTGGGAGCGGAGCTCGTGGAGCACCCGATCCCGGTTCTCCTGCGACTCCATGTCGATGAAGTCGGCGACCACGATCCCGCCGATGTCCCTGAGGCGGAGCTGTCGGGCCACCTCCCGGGCGGCATCCAGGTTCGTCCGGAGGATCGTCTCCTCCGGGTCCTTGCGGCCCTTCCCGGTGAACTTGCCGGTGTTCACGTCGATGGAGACCAGCGCCTCGGTGGGCTCCACGATGATGTAGCCGCCGCTGGAAAGCCCCACCCTTCGGCCGAAGGCCTCGCCGATCTCCTCCTCGATGTCGTAGCGATCGAAGAGGGGCACCGAATCCTTGTCCAGCTGGACCCGACCCACCAGGTCCGGGTCCATGCTCTCAACGTAATCGACGATCTCCTGGTGAACCTCGGCGTTGTCCACGATCAGGGCATCGAAACGATCGGAGAAGAGGTCCCGGATGACCCCGCTGATGAGCTGGGCCTCGCTGTGGATCCGGCTCGGCGCCCGGGACGAGCGGGCCCGGCGCTGGATCTTCTTCCAGGTGGAGTGCAGCCGCTGGAATTCCCGCTGGAACTTGGGCCGATCGAGCTCCTCGCCCACCGTCCGGATGATGAGGCCCACCGGTTCGTCAGGGAGGATCTCCCGGGCCAGCTCCCGGAGGCGGATCCGCTCTTCGCGCTCCTCGATCTTTCGGCTCACCCCCACGTGGGACGAGAAGGGCATGTAGACCAGGAAGCGGCCCGGCAGGGAGACCTGAGCCGTGAGACGGGGACCCTTGGTGCTGATGGGCTCCTTGGTCACCTGGACGATGACCGACTCCCCCTTCTGGAGCTGGTCCTGAATGGGGGGAAGCTTCCGGGATCGGCGGTTCCCGTCGTCATCGTCGTCGTCATCCTCCTCCTCGGACACCAGGTCCGAGACGTGAAGGAAGCCGGCCTTGCCGGTGCCGATGTCCACGAAGGCCGCCTGGATCCCGGGCAACACGGCCTCCACCCGGCCCAGGTAGATGTCACCAACGATCCGCCCGTGATCCGGCCGGTCGAGCATCAGCTCCACCAGCCGGTCGTCTTCCATGAGCGCCACCCACGTCTCCTGCGGGGTCGCGCTGATAAGGATCTCTCTTTTCAAGTATGTCGGACTCCCCGGCAGACCTGCGGTCCCGGATCCGGTCCGCTCCACACCCTCCGCGGGCTCCGCTCCGACACCCGGCCGGTTGCCGGTACGTCGTCGGAGTCGGCTGCCCCGGGGACGTGGAACGGGTCTCCGTCCAGTCCCGGCTCGCTGCCGATCTCCACCCCGGGCCGCCCCGGGGCAAAGGTTGAACTACGCGCTTCCGAACGCCTCGTTGACCAGATGGCGTCCGATGACGATTCGTTGAATCTCGCTGGTGCCTTCGCCGATCTCGCAGACCTTTGCGTCGCGGAGCATGCGCTCCACCGGGTAGCGATCCGAATACCCGGCGCCCCCCATCACCTGCACGGCCTCGATGGTGGCCTTCATGCAGAGCTCCGAGGCAAAGAGCTTGGCCATGGCCGCCTCCTTGGTGAAGGGTCGCCCCTTCTCCATGAGCCAGGCTGCGTGATACGTCAGATGCTTGGCCGCCTGGACCTCGGTGGCCAGGTCGGCGAGCCGGAATTGTACCGGCTGAAAGTCAAAGATCTTTCGACCGAATTGTTTTCGCTTGTTCGTATACTCCAGTGCGGCCTCCAGGGCTCCCTCCGCCAGTCCCAGGGAGAGGGCGGCCAGTCCCACGCGGCCTGCATCCAGGGTCTTCATGAAGTTCTTGAAGCCCTCCCCCTCGGCGCCCAGGCGGTTTTCGTCGGAGACCCGGGCATCCTCCAGGAGGAGCTCCCGGGTGTCGGAGGCTCGCCACCCCATCTTGTCCTCCTTCTTGCCGGCCTTCACGCCCTCGGTGTATCCCAGATCCGAAACGCTTCCCATGCCCACCTCCCCGGTCCGCTCCGGGTCGGTGGTGGGCTTGGTGACCACGAAGCTGGTGATCCCCTTGGACCCCTCGCCGGGCTCGGTGACCGCCGTCACGGTGAAGATCTCACCCACACCGGCGTGGGTGATGAAGATCTTGGAACCGTTCAATCGCCAGTGCCCGTTCTCCCGAACGGCCCGGGTGGTGCTCCGGGAGGCGTCGGAGCCGGCTCCCGGTTCGGTGAGACCGAATCCTCCCAGGACTTCGCCCCGGGCCAGGCGGGGCACGTAGCGCCGACGCTGCTCCTCGGTGCCGAAGCGGAGGATCGGGGTCGTGCCCAGCGTGGTATGGGCTGAGACCGTGATGGCGTGGCTGGCGTCGTGCCGGGCCAGCTCCTGCACCACCAGGAGGTAGCTCAGGGCATCCTTCCCCAGTCCCCCCAGCTCGGTGGGGATGGGGAGCCCCAGCAGACCCCGCTCCGCCATGGCCTTCACGTTCTCCCAGGGGAAGCGGGATTCCCGGTCCAGTTCCCGGGCCACCGGCACGATGGCCTCCTGGGCGAAGCCTCTGACCTCCCGGACCAGGGCTCGGTGGTCGTCGTTCAGATAGCGGTCCATCTATGAAGCGTCCGGCATTGAGTTGGCGGTGTCGGGAAACCGAAGCCTGAGGCCTCGGTGCCCAGCCATGGAAAACTACCGTGAACCGACCGACTCCAAAACCCCGGACCACCCCCGGCACCTGTCGCACCCGCCGCACGACCCGCCTTCCAGCCGCTGGCCGAACCAGCCCAGAAGGACGGCACGCCGGCATCCCTTGGTGCGCCCGTAGCGGGCCACCGCCCGAAGCTTGGCCCCTTCGGCCCGCCGACGAGTCAGCCGCTCCCCCAGCCGGCCGTCCCGCCACAGCTTGATGGCCCCTTTGAGGCTGCGAACGGGGGGATGGGTCCGGTCCAGGAAGCTGCGGTGCAGCCGGCCGTCTCCGGGAGAACGGAGGGCCACGCAGAGCGCCGCGCCCCCGTCCCGGCCGCCTCGACCCGCCTCTTGATAATAATCCTCCAGGCTTCCGGAGAGCTGGTCGTGGGCCACGAGGCGAACGTCGGACCGATCGATCCCCATCCCGAAGGCGTTGGTGGCCACGACCAGCGGGCGCCGGTCGGTGAGGAAGTACTCCTGGACCCGGGAGCGTTCCTCGTCGGGGAGCCCGGCGTGGTACGCCTCGGCGCGAAGCCCGGAACGAGCCATGGCGTCCCGGATCCGCTCCACCCGCCGGCGGGTGGCGGCGTAGATGAGCCGGGCCCCCTCGAAGCGGCGCACCAACCCTCGGAGGAGGGGCGTCCGGGCCTGGGGGCTCCTCACCCTTCGGACGGCCCAGAGGAGGTTCGAACGGTCGAAGCTGCCCACCTGCCGGAAGGGCCGCCGCATCCCCAGAACGCCTTCGATGTCCCGCCGCACCCGGGGGGTGGCGGTGGCGGTGAGGGCCAGCGCCGGGACCCCCAGCGCCTTCCGAACCCGGCCCAGCTCCCGGTAGGCCGGACGGAAGTCATGTCCCCAGCAGGAGATGCAGTGGGCCTCGTCCACCACCAGCAGCGAGGCGGGAAGTCGGTCCAGGAGAGGTGCGAAGGTGGTGGACGCAAAGCGCTCGGGAGCCACCAGGAGGACCCTCAGCCGGCCCGCCACCGCCTTGTCGGTGATCCGCCGACGGCGGGCCCCGGACAGGCCCGAGTGGAGGGCCTCGGCGGCGATTCCCACCTCCCGGGCCCTGCGGAGCTGATCGGCCATGAGGGAGATGAGGGGACTCACCACCAGGGTCAGCCCCGGAAGGATCAGGGCCGGAACCTGGTAGCAGAGGCTCTTGCCGCCGCCGGTGGGGAGGATCCCCACCGCATCGCGACCCGCCACCGCCGCCTCCACCAGCTCCCGCTGCCCTGGCCGAAAGGAGGGAAAGCCGAAGTGACGCTGGAGGACGGCCTGAGGGTCGGCCTGGGTTTCGGACATGGCCCACGATGGCGCATCCCTGAGGGCTCAGGAATGGCGAAACCGGCCGGCCGGAGGAGGGGGCTACTCCTGGGGCTCGGCCCAGGGGTCGTCCTCCTCCTCTCGGACTCCCCGCCCCCCCGGCAGGAAGCGGAGGCAGAACCCTGCCACCAGAACCACGATGGCCAGGATGATGATCCAGCCTTCCTCCATGACCATCCCGCCCACCGCCAGCACCGAGCCCATGACGAAGAGGCGCACCTTCCACTCGAGCCACGGATACTGGTCGGCCCTTCGGCTCCGGTCCAAGAAGATCATCAGGTTCATGGTCAGCTCCGGGTCCGCTCCAGGAAGGCCTGCACACCCTCCCGGCACGCTTCGGTGAGACGGGCGATGGTGTTCACCTCGGCGCCCCGGCCGATCCCTTCCTCTACCGAGAGGCCATCCAGCCCGTAGAGGAGCCGCTTGGTCAGCCGGAGGGCCGAGGGCGGCCGGGAAGCCAGCTCGCCGGCGAACGCCTCCACCTCCTCCAGAAAAGACCCCGAAGCCACGATCCGGTTCGCCAGTCCGATCCGGTGGGCCTCGGCGGCGTCGATTCGCTGGCCCAGGGTGACCAGCTCGAAGGCCCGTCCCTCCACCACCTTTCGCCGGAGGAGGGTCATGACCATGGCGGGCACGAAGCCCAGGTGCACCTCCGGGAAGCCGAACCGGGCGTCCTCCCGGGCCAGGATCATGTCGCAGGCGGTGGCCAGGCCGCACCCGCCGGCCAGGGCCCGTCCCTGGACTGCGGCCACGATGGGCCGGGGATGGCGGCGCATGGCCAGAAAGAGCTCGCCCATCCGGACGGCGTCGGCCAGGGAGGCCTCGGCCCCCTGCTCCGCCATGGCCTCCAGCTCGGCCAGGTCGGCCCCGGAGCAGAAGTCCTTCCCCTCACCCCGGAGGACCAGGACCCGGACCTCCGGGTCGTCGGCGGTACGCTGAAGGGCCCCGGTGAGCGCCTCCACCAGCGCCCCATTCATGGCGTTTCGCTTGTCGGGGCGGTTCAGGACCAGGTGCACCACCCCGTCGGTGGTGGGCTCGACCCGGAGAACGTCGGCGCCGTCGCCGCTCACGGCTCCACCGGTACCGCAGGGTCGAAATTGGCGGGCACCCGGCCTCGACCCCGGGCCCGCCGGGCCACTTTCTCGGGGACCTCCACCTCCATCCGCAGGAGGGCCGTGGAGAAGACCTTCCCCTGGGCGTCGGTCATGAGAGAGACGGTCCCGCCCCCGCCCAGGGCCCCGTGGAGGAGAAAGTTCAGGGCGTGCAGGTTGGGAAGCTCGAAGCGCTCCACCTCCCCCTTCACCATCTCCCCGAAGTGGGCCTTGACCCGCTCCTCGGTGAGGGTCTCCCGGAGGAGCTCCCAGTCCCGGGGATCGTAGGCGATGACGCCCACGTTGGCCGTGTCCCCCTTGTCGCCGGAGCGGGCGTGGGCCAGGTCCACCAGTTGGATCGTCGCCATCGTCAGACCTCCAGGATCTCTACGTTCAGGTGCGGCCGGACCGCCTCCTTCCGGATGAGGGCCGGCCAGAAGGCCATGATCTCCTGGGCCCTGGGTCGTCCGCCGGCGAACCCCGTCACCGAGGGCGGCCCGGTGAGGACCAGGGGGGCGATCTCCCGGGTGAAGCGCTCCACCGACGCCTGGTCCCGGCTCCGGACGGCGAAGCGGAGCTGCACCTCGGGGATGTCCGCCGGAGGCGGGCCGGGCAGGTGACCATGGGTGGCATCCCAGCCCACCAGCTCGCAGCGGATCTCGTCGAAGGTGAGCCCCAGCCGATCCAGCCGGGCCCGGAGGATCCGTTCGGCGCTCCGGGCCTTGGCCGCCGCGTCGGGCCAGGCGTAGACCAGGGTTCCCACCGCCTTGTATCCGTCGGAGTACGCAATGGACACCTTCAGGGAGTCGGTGGCCGGCCGGCCCTGCACCCCGGTGACCCGGACCCGGTCCGGTCCCACCTCCTCCAGCTCCATGGCCGTGAGGTCGGCCACCACGTCGGGAGTGATGTAGTCCGAGGGGTCCCCCATCTCGTAGAGAAGCTGCTCGGTCACCACCGGCCGGGAGACCCGCCCCCCCGTGCCCTCGTGCTTGGTCACCACGAAGCTCCCGTCGGGGTGGGCCTCGATGAGGGGGAAGCCCACCCGCTCCATGGCCGGCATCGTCCACCAGTCCACCAGGGCGTTTCCGCCGCTGGCCTGGGCGCCGCACTCGTTGATGTGGCCCGCCACCACCCCGTGGGCCAACCGGTGGTGGTCGTCGGGACTCCAACCGAACTCGTGCATCATGGGAGCGTAGGTGAGGGCCGTGTCGGTGGAGCGGCCGGTGACCACCACGTCGGCCCCGGCCTGCAGCGCTTCCACGATGGGTCCGGCGCCGATGTAGGCGTTGGCGCTCTGCACCCGGTCGCGAATCCCGGCCAGGGGCTCATCCGTCTCCATGTGCCGGAGCTCGTGGCCGGCATCCAGGAGGTCGTCCAGGCGGTCCATGAGCCCGTCACCGGTGACGACGCCCACCCGTGCCTTCCCCGACACTCCGGCGGCCCGGCCCGCCTCCACCAGCTCGGCGCCGCACCCCTCCGGGTTCACCCCGCCGGCGTTGGTCACCACCCGGACACCCTTCTCCACGCACGCCTCGAAGATCCGCTCCATGAGAGGCGGAAAGTCCCGGGCGAAGCCAGCCTCCGGGCGCCGGTTCCGCTGCTTCTGCATGATGGACATGGTCACCTCGGCCAGGTAGTCCATCATGAGGTAGTCCAGCGGACCGTCGTGGACCTGGCGAACCGGGGCCTCCAGGTCGTCGCCCCAGAAGCCCTGTCCGCTCCCGATCCGGATCGTTCGGCTGCGGTCTTCAGTCATCTGCCGTCCTGCGGTGCGAGGGGCGAGGGTGTCGATTCTCCATGGTCCGGGAGGGTGAAGGGCCCCAGGTGCGGACCCGGGTTGTTGAGGCTGGCCCGGAGAAGGAGGGAGAGGGCCTCCCGCAGCTCCTCCGGAAGCACCACCTCGTCCACGAAGCCCCGGGCGCCGGCGAAGCGGGCGTCCAGCTGCCGCTCGTACTCGGCCCGCACCTCGTCCATGCGGGTGTTGAGATCCTCGTCCGGCACCTGCCCCTGGGCCTTCAGCTTGTCGATCTGCCCCGAGAAGAGGGCCATTACCGCGCTCTCCCCCTCCATGACCCCCATCCGTCCGGTGGGCAGCGAGAGGATGAAGTCGGGGTCGAAACCCTGCCCGGCCATGGCGTAGTAGCCGGCGCCCGAGGCGTGATTCACCGTCAGGACCAGCTTGGGCACGGTGGCGGTGGCCATGGCCTCCACGAAGCGGGCTCCGGCGCGGATGATCCCCGAATGCTCGGCCTCGGGCCCCACCATGAAGCCGGAAACGTCCTGCACGAAGAGGAGGGGACGGCGCTGCCGGTTCATGGTCTCGATGAAGTAGGCCACCTTCTCGGCGCTCTCGGTATAGACGATTCCCCCGAAGGTGGGCTGCCCTCCCCGGGGGTCCTTCACCAGCCCCCGGGCGTTGGCGATCACTCCCACCGGAACGCCGTCCACGAAGCCGGTTCCGCAGATCATCTCCCGGGCCCGGTCGCCCTGGAATTCGTCCAGCTCGCCCCGGTCCAGGAGGCATTCCAGGAGCTCGTGGGCCTCGTAGACCTGGCGGTGGTCGTCAGGGAGAAGCTCGTAGAGATCCGTGGGATCGCGCTTCGGCGGGTCTCCGGCCTCCGGCACCGCCAGGGTTCGGGGCTGACGGGGCAGCTCCCGGACCAGCTCTCGGAGCTTGGCCACGCACGCCTCGTCGTCCGCCACCCGGTAGTGGGCCACCCCGCTCACCTCGGTGTGGACCCGGGCCCCGCCCAGCTCCTCGGCCTCCACCACCTGGCCGGTGGCCCCTTTGACCAGGTTGGGACCGCCCAGGCCCATGAAGCTGGTCCCCTCCACCATGACGATGGTGTCGGAGAGGGCGGGCAGGTAGGCGCCGCCGGCGATGCAGGGACCCATGACGGCGCTGAACTGGGGCACTCTCAGGTAGCGCCGCATGATGGAGTTGTAGTAGAAGATTCGCGCGGCACCGTACTGGCCCGGGAAGACCCCGCTCTGGTAAGGCAGGTTCACCCCGGCCGAGTCCACCAGGTACAGGATGGGGACCCTGCACCGCATGGCGATCTCCTGGGCCCGGAGGATCTTGGTGATGGTCTCGGGCCACCACGAGCCGGCCTTCACGGTGGCGTCGTTGGCCACCACCACCAC
>PWLA01000339.1 GCA_003559555.1 Gemmatimonadota bacterium
AGGTCCTGGAGCTGCTCCGGAAAGCGGTCCACCCCGATGGCCTCGCGGCCGTAGCGGAGCGCCGCCGCCGCCCGGCCGGTGCCGGCCGGAGCCCGTCCAATCCCCAGGTCGATCCGACCCGGGAAGAGGGTCTGGAGCATCCGGAACTGCTCGGCCACCTTGTACGGGGAGTAGTGGGGAAGCATGACGCCGCCCGACCCTACCCGGATCGTGTCGGTTACCGAGGCCACCCGGGGGATGAGCACCTCGGGAGCGGAGCCGGCGAAGGAGTTGGTACTGTGGTGCTCGGCCAGCCAGTAGCGGCTGTAGCCAAGCGATTCGCAGAGGCGGGCCAGCTCCAGGGTGGCCTGGAGGGCCTCGGGTGCGGTCCGACCGTTGGGGACCGGGGACTGGTCCACCACCCCCAGACGGAGCCTGGCGGGCCGGAAGTCGGCTTCCGGGTCGTCGGAGTCCGGGGCAGGGGCGGCGGGGGGCTCCGGCCTCCGGGTCACGGCTGGATACCCAGCTCCCGGGCCAGCTCCTCCAGCTTCGCCTGGATCAGCCGGGTGTTCTCCGGCCCCATCCGGTGGAGCGCCTTCTCGGCTCCGCCCCGGGCCTCCAGCTCCGGATCCTGGAAGTCGTAGATCTCCTCGTGGGCCACCACCTCCACGGGCTCGTCCGGAACCTCCACCGCCAGCAGATTCCGGAGGGCCATCTCCAGCATCTCGTCAAAGGTGTAGTCCGGAATCCCCAGCTCCTCGTAGGACTCGATGATCAGGGGACGGAGCTGCCGATAGAGCTGCACCGTGCCCTCGGTGTCCAGCGAGGCAAAAGTGGCGGCCAGGAGGTTGAACCGCGCATGGCTCTCCGGTGCGATGTAGAGGCGACCATCGGACTCCCGGACGCTGAAGCTCTCGTCGGGGACCATGAACTCCACGTTGGCGGCGGGATTCGATCCGCCGGCCAGATCCACCACCACCATGACGAACCGATGGATGAGCTCGTCGTTGGCCAGCCACTGGGCCAGCTGGGGATGCTCCGAGAGGCGGGCGACCAGGGTTCGCACGAACTCGTCGCTGGCGCTCAACTCGGGGAGCTCCAGGGGGGGCACGTCCGGCTCCTCCGCGGGCTCGGGTGTCGGCTCCTCGACGGTCGGAGCGGTCGGGGGCGGCTCGGGATCCTCCCGGGACTGGTACCACAACCAGCCCAGGCCAACGAGCACGAGGATGATGGCTACGGCCGCCAGGATCCGGGGGAGGGGACTGGACGACCGGCGCCGACGACGTATGGACGCCAAGATGGATTCTCCTCTTTGGCTTCGGGTGGTGGATGTCTCCCTCCCACCGTGTAGGGGGGGGAAGACCTGTACCTTCTGGTTCGGATGCTTTCCTTCGATAGGCCCGGGCGGGCTGATTCGTTCCCTGCCGGCCCAGCGGACCGCAGAAGAATTCCAGATCTTGCCCGCCCGGGGGTCGAGCAGTCTGATCGGGAAGGGAGCTGCCCTTGCGCCCCTGGAGTCGGGCCCCTCTTGTGGGAGGCGTGTTGCGGGAGGCAAGCCCTCCCCACCCTTCAACTGCCTTTTGAGCGGGGTTCCATTCCAGCGGCGTACAGCCCGGAGAGCGCGTCCATGTCCAGCGAAATGTCCTCGGCTCCCGAATCCGGACCTTCTCCCTCGCCCGAGGCTTCGGCCCGAACCTCCATTTTTCGCGGTCCGGCCTTCTGGACCGGGTTCTCGCTCCTGGCCGGTGTGGCGTTGGTCTTTGCCATCCGGTTCTTTCCGGCGGCGTTCCCGGTGGTGGGGCTGGAGCTGGCCATGGACCGGGAGTCGGCCCTCCAGGCGGCGTGGACCCTGGTGGAGGAGCACGAGTGGGTGCCGGACGGTTATCGCCAGGCCGCCTCCTTCCGCGAGCCGAACCGGGAGGCGAGGACGTACCTGGAGCTGGAGCTGGGAGTGGAGGACGCCTTCCAGCATCTGGTGGAGGTGGCGGACTACCACCCGTACCGCTGGCAGGTTCGCCATTTCCGGGAGGGGGAGCGGACCGAGGTGAGCGTCCGCTTCGCCCCGGACGGCGCCCCGTACGGCTTCACCCTCGATCTTCCGGAGGACGAGCCCGGTGCCGCGCTCTCCGCCGAGGAGGCCCGCGGGTTGGCCGAGGCCGGCGCGGGGACGTGGGGAGTGGAGCTGGAGCGCTACGAGCTGGTGGAGAGCTCCCAGGAGACCCGTTCCGGGGGCCGGGTCGACCACACCTTCGTCTACCGCATGCAGGGGGTGGAGCTGGGCGACGCCGAAGCCCGACTCCGGCTGCGGGTGGCGGGGGATCGCCCCAGCGAAGTGGGCCGGCTGATTCGTGTTCCGGAGAGCTTCTCCAGGAGCTGGGACGAGCTCCGCTCGGCCAACGAGACGGTGGCCCTGGCGGCGGGGCTCGTCTTTCTCCTCCTCTTCGGCCTGGCCGGTTGTGGTGGTGGGATCTTCTACCTGATCCGGCGAGAGGCCCTCATCTGGAGGCCGGCGCTGGCGTGGGGGCTCCTGGTGGCAGGGCTGACAGGTCTCACCGTGCTGAGCGGACTGCCCCTGGCCTGGATGGGATACGACACCGCCGTTTCCGGAGGGCTCTTTCTGACCCAGCAGTGGGTGACCGCCCTGGGGGTCTTCCTGGGCGGGGGGCTGATGCTGGCCATCATCTTTGCGGCTGCCGAGGGGCTCACGCGCCGGGCC
>PWLA01000186.1 GCA_003559555.1 Gemmatimonadota bacterium
AGGAGCTGGTTCAGCCGCTCCACCAGGTTCACCGGGGTCCCGCCGCGGGACAGGCCGTGGCCTTCGCCTTCGAACATGACCATCTCCGTGGGCACCCCCACGTTCTTCAGGGCGTAGAACCACTCCTGGCCCTGGCCGATGGGGGTGATGTGATCGTCCTTGCTGTGGATGACCAGAGTCGGTGTCGTGACCCGGTGGGCAAACTGGAGGGGAGAGCGGTCCCAGTAGTAATCGAAGTTCTCCCAGAGCGACCCTCCGAACTCGGCGTTCATGCCGCGGGGCGGGTAGGTCTGCGTCCCGGCCTCGGAGATCCAGTTGCTGACGCTTCGCTGGGTGACGGCCGCCCGGAATCGGTCGGTCCGGGTCGTGATCCAGTTGGTGAGGAACCCGCCGTGGCTTCCGCCCGTCACCAGCAGTCGCTCCTGGTCGATCCAGTCGAAGCGCTCCAGGACCTCGTCCACCAGCGTCATGTTGTCCCGGAAGTCGACGCCGCCGTAGTCGAGTCGGACCTGGCTCTGGAACTCGTGGCCCCAGCCGGTGCTGCCGCGATAGTTGGTGAATACCACCCCATAGCCGGCGGCTGCCAGCATGTGGTTTTCGTGAAACCACTGATGCCCCCACATCCCCCCGGGACCCCCCTTGATGTTCAGCACCACCGGGTAGCTCTCCCCCTCCTGGAAGCCCACGGGCCGCAGGAGGAAGCCGTCCAGCGTGCCGCCGCCGTCGTGCTCAAAGGTGAACCGCTCCAGGGGTTCGAGGGCCAGGGAGTCCAGGAGGCCCCGGTTCAGATCCGAGAGGGCCCGGGCCTGGGAGCCGTCGCTGCGGGCCGTCCAGACTTCCGGAAGCGACACCTCGTCGTGCCTGATGAAGGCGACCCGGTCACCTTCCCGGGAATACGTCGGGCCTTCCACACTCGCCCCTTCGCCCAGCAGGAGGGCCTCCCCTCCGTCGGGCGTGAGTTGAAAGAGAGGTCTCGAACCCCGATGGTCGGCTCCGAAGAAGGGGGCATCGGCGCCCTGGGGCCAGAGCACCCCGGAAGTGGTGAGGGCCATGCCGTCGTGAAGCACCTCCGGATCACCCCCCTCCAGGGAGATCCGATGCAGCTCGGTTGGCTCGTAGCGATCGGCCTGGTGGTGGTAGAGGAGGCTCTCTCCGTCAGGGGCGAACAGGGGGCGCTGCGCCCGGCCCGCCGGGGTCGCCAGGGTCCGCACCTCGCCGCCGGCCAGCGAGAGGAGGTGGAGGTCCTGATTGAAACCGCCGTCGAACTCCTCTCCCGTCATGTCGGCGTTGAAAGCCACCTGTTGCCCATCGGGCGAGACCTGGGCGTTGTGGACGTGCCAGGCCGAGTCCGCGACCAGGCGTCGGGGGGAGTCGTCAGCCGGCGAGAGGAGCCAGAGGGTGCGCCGGGTCCGATCCAGATAACGGCCCGGACCCGTCCGATAGGCGGCGTCCCGGACCACGATGGTGTCCGGGGTTGGTCCTTCCACCTCCGGGGCGGCCTCGGTGGGGTCGTCCACCGCCGGATCGATGGTGAGGGTCAGGAGGAAGCTTTCGCTGTCGGGCAGCCACTGGAAGGCGCTGATGCTGCCCTGGCGGATCTCGGTGACGGCCTCCGCCTCACCCCCGTCCCGACGAATCCGATGGAGCTGGGTGCCGTCACCCCGCCCCGAGAGGAAGGCGATGTATTCGCCGTCGGGTGACCATCGGGGGGACCGGTCCGAGGTCTCGGAGGTGAAGGGCCGGGGCTCGCTGGAGGCGTCGGTTGGCACCAGCCAGAGGCTGGTCTCCCTGCTTCGGCGACCGTCGGCCACGGTGGTGCGCACGAAGACCACCTCCGTCCCGTCGGGGGAGATCTGCGGGTCGCCCATGACCTGGAAGCGGTAGTAGTCCGCGGGTTGCATGCCCCGCATCGCTGTGCCAGGCTCCGGAGCCGCGTCCTGGCCCACCGCGCCAGCGGGTGAGAGGATCAGGGTTGCGCAGAGTAGCAGAAGAGCCGGGACGAAACGGGTAGGAGTCAGCATGGTGGCGCCGGTGAGGGTGAGACGGATGCAGGCTCAGTGAAACGTACGGGGGTGGCTGCAGATCCCGACACCCCACTGCCGCTTCCTTCGAGGACGCCATGTCCAGCGCCTCCCGAGGCAGCGCTCCCCTGGCACTTCCACGATCGAGCCCCTTCTCCTGGAAGCCTTCTTGAAAGGCCGTTGAAGAAGTACAAGGCGCCACCGTTGGGAGCCCCAGGGGGCCTCATCGTAGGCGGCTCGTCGACGACATAGCCGTGGCTACGTCGAGGCGAGCCCTTTTAAGGAACCACCACCCCTGCTGCACCCGAGATGGCCCCCCGAGCATCGTGGTGGTGAGGCCTGAGGGCCGGAGGGCGGCGGGCGCTCCTACACGACGGGCGCCCCTACACCATGGCGGCCCCCCAACCCGGGGAAAATGTGGAATTCTTCCCCTTCCGCAACGTTCCGTTCGACATTTCCCCCGGTTTCCGGGCAAAATGTGGAACGGAATGCCCTCCGAGCACCAACTGTTCGACATTTCCCCCGGTTTCCGGGCAAAATGTGGAATTCTTCCCCGGCGGCCGTCTTCCGTTCGACATTTCCCCCGGGGGGGACTCCCCACCGTTTGTCAAGGAGCTCATGCGGCGGCTCCAACCGCCGTGGAGCGGGAGTGCTCAGGGCAGTAGAGGGTGCG
>PWLA01000172.1 GCA_003559555.1 Gemmatimonadota bacterium
ACCCGGGCCGCCTGCTGCATGTTGTGGGTGACGATCACGATGGTGTAGTCCTTCTTGAGCTCGT
The DNA here is from genome assembly GCA_003559555.1 of Gemmatimonadota bacterium. Classification (GTDB taxonomy): domain Bacteria; phylum Gemmatimonadota; class Gemmatimonadetes; order Longimicrobiales; family Gaopeijiaceae; genus PWLA01. Next base: position 65 of record PWLA01000172.1, read on the forward strand.
AGATGAGTTCCTCGATCCGCTGGGTGGCGGTGGGATCCAGGGCGCTGGCGGGCTCGTCCATGAGAAGGACGCCCGGCTGCACCGCCAGGGCCCGGGCGATGCACAGACGCTGCTGCTGACCCCCGGACAGCCCGATGGCACTGTCTTTCAAGCGGTCCTTCACCTCGTCCCAGAGGGCGGCTTGGCGGAGCACCCGCTCCACCAGCTCATCCACCTCCCCGCGGCGCACCCGGCCGTGTCGTCGGGGCGCGAAGGTGATGTTGTCCCGGATGCTCATGGTGGGAAACGGGTTGGGCCGCTGGAAGACCATCCCTACCCGGGTGCGGAGCTCCACCGGGCTCATGTCGTCGCCGTAGATGTCCCGGTCGCCGAGGAGCACCGTGCCGCTGACCCGGGCCGACGGCGAGTAGTCGTGCATCCGGTTCAGGGCCCGGAGATAGGTCGTCTTTCCGCACCCGCTGGGCCCGATGATGGCCGTGACGCTCCGGGCCCGAACCTCCATGTCCACCCCCTTCACCGCCTCGGTCTTCCCGAAGGAGACCTTCAGGTCGCAGGTCGTCATCGTCTCTGCCACGGGTCGCTCCGGATCTGGGTTCTGAGGAAGGCGCCTCCCTCCGTCGCCGACCTGGGGCGCCGCACTCCCATCTCCCGACCTCGGTCCACGGGTGGCATGCTCCGGCTTCTCGGCTTCGACGGTCTTCATCTCGTTCTCCGGGTCAAATGTACTCATCATGCACCAGCCATGAAGCGGGCCCGTCGGGCCCAGAGGGTCCGGGCGGCCACATTCAGAAACAGGACGATGGAGAGAAGCACCAGGGCGCCCACCCACGCCTGGGTGTGCCAATGTTCGAAGGGACTGATGGCATACGTGTAGATGTTCACCGGAATGGTGGCGGTGGGCTGATCGATCCCCTCCATCCAGTACCGACTCCCGAAGGCGGTGAAGAGAAGCGGCGCCGTCTCTCCGGCCACCCGGGCGGTGGCGATCATCATCCCGGTGAGGACGTTGCCCATGGCCGCCGGCAGGACCACCCGGAGGGTGGTGGGCGCCTCGGCCACCCCCAGGGCCAGCGATGCCTCCCGCTGGTGCCGGGGCACCATCTGGAGAGCCTCCTGCGTCGTGATGGCCACGATGGGCACGAACAGGGCGCTCAAGGCGATCCCACCGGAGAGCGCGCTGAAGTGGCCCATGGTGATCACGATGAGCCCGTAGGCCACGATCCCCGCCACGATGGAGGGCAGCCCCGCCATCACCTCGCAGAGGAAGCGGGTGGCCCGACCCAGCGGATTGTTGCCGTACTCGCTCATGAAGATCCCCGTCCCCACCCCCACCGGGATCCCGATGGCCAGGGCGATTCCCACCACCACACCCGACCCCACGATGGCGTTGGCCCACCCGCCGCCGCCCACGGTGGGCGGGTTGGGCAGCGAGGTGAGAAACTCCCAAGAGATATGGGCCGCCCCCACCGCCACCACCTCCCACAGCACCCACACCAGGGGCACGATGGCACAAGCCAGTGCCACCACGCAGAGCCCAACCAGAACGTGATCGCGGAGCAACCGAAGCCGCAGCCGCAGCGAAAGCGACGAGCCTCCGGTCCTCATGCGGCCCCCGTGTGGACGCGCATGACGATCAGCCGGCCCAGGGTGTTCAGGACAAAGGAGAGGAGAAAGAGGACGAGCCCGATGGCCATGAGCGAGCTGACGTGGATCTCGGAGGCGGCCTCCCGGAGCTCGTTGGCGATGATGGCCGTCATGGAGTTGCCCGACTCGAAGTAGTCGAAGGTGAGCCCCAGGCGATTGCCAATGGTCATGGTGGTGGCCATGGTCTCGCCCAGGGCCCGCCCCAGTCCCAGCACGGCAGCGCTGAAGAGCCCCGGCTTCGCGTACGAGAGGACCACGTGCCGCATGGCCTCCCACCGGGTCGCCCCCAACGCCAGGGCGCCCTCCTTCTGCTCCCGGGGCACCGTCATGAGCACCTCGCGGCTCAGCGACGCGATGATGGGAATGATCATGATGGCCAGGATCAGGCTGGCAGTGAACAGCGTGTAGCCGGGGCCCGGTTCGCCGAAGATGGGCAGCAGACCCAGCGGGCTGCCCGCCACGAACGGCATGACGTGCTGCTGCACCACCGGGGCCAGGACGAAGATGCCCCAGAGCCCGAAGACCACCGACGGCACCGCCGCCAGCAGCTCCACGATGAAGATCAGCGGATCCCGCAGAACCCGGGGTGCGTACTCGGTGAGCAGGATCGCGATCCCAAGGCTCACCGGCAGGGCAATGAGGAGCGCCATCCCACTGGTGAGCATTGTGCCCACGATGAAGGGGAGGGCTCCGAACTCACCCCGCACGGGATCCCACTCGGTGCGCCAGATGAAGCTGAGTCCCCACTCCCGCCAGGTGGGCAGCGAACCGGCCCAGAGTTCGTAGAGGATGAGGGCCGCCGCCGCCAGCACCACCACCGCCATGGTCCCGGTGAGATAGCGGAACCAGCGCCGGCGGATGCCGTCCATCACCCGATCCCGGCGGGTCCGGGGACGGAGGGGTAGACCGCCGGCAACCCTGGCGGGACTGGGCCGTCGCTCGCCTGCAGGAGGAGGTTCGGTCACCCCTGCCGTACCCCCCGCGGCACGGTCCCCTCGATCAGCACCGGGTGTCTTCACCAGGTGCGGACCTGCTCGCCGTTGAAGCGGATGCGATCGAGCGTCTCGAGGTTCAGCTGCCGGACGCTCTCTGGCAGCGCTGCATTCTCCACGTCGTTGTTGTACTGCTGGCCTTCCGTCACGGACCACTCCAACCACCGAACGATGTTCTCGGCCCGCTGCCGGGTCATCCGGTCGCCGGCCCGACCCAGTTCCTCGTAGACCAGGTAGTAGGAGAACGAGGAGATGGGGTAGGCATCCGCGGCTTCAGGATCGGTGAAGCTCACCTCGTGCCATGATTCGTGACCGGCCGGAAGCTCATCCACGGAAGCCGCAGCCGCCGCAGTCCCCGCCTCCAGCGTGGGCTGCACGAAGTTCCCCGCCCGGTTCCGGATCGCGGCGGTGGGAAGCCCCAGGCTGTTCACGTACGAGAGCTCCACGTAGCCCAGGGAGTGGGGATTGTTGCGGATGGCCCCGCCTACACCCTCGTTCCCGTTGCCCCCGATCCCCACCGGCCAGGCCACCGAGGTGGAGTAACCCACCCGATCGGCCCACGCCTCGCTCACCTTGGTCAGGTAGTCGGTGAAGACGTAGGTGGTCCCGGACCCGTCCGAGCGGTGCACCACCACGATCCGCTGGTCCGGCAGCTGGGCGTCCGGGTTCAGCTCCTGGAGCTGAGGGTGGTTCCAGCGAGTGATCTCACCCAGGAAGATCTCGGCCAGCACCTCGCCGGAGAAACGCAGCTCGTCCACCCCCGGGATGTTGTAAGCCAGGGTCACCGTCCCGATGGTGAAGGGGATGGTGAGCGTTCCCTCGGCCCGCTGGAACTGCTCCACGGTGAGGGGCGCTTCGGTGGCGGCGAAGTCCACCGTCCCATCGATATGGGCCCGGATTCCGCCGCCCGAACCGATGGAGTTGTAGTTGACCCGCCGCCCCTCCACCGCCTCGTACTGGCTGCTCCAGAGGGTGATCAGGGGCATGGCGAAGGTGGCGCCGGCTCCGGTGAGCATGGCGCCGCGAGTGCTTCCCTCGCCGTCACCTCCACACCCTGCCAGGCCCGCCAGCACGATTGCGATGGTGGCGAACCTGGCCACCCGTCCGAACCGTCCGTCCGCTCCAGTCATCTCCGCGATCTCCCGTGTGCGTAAGCATGCCATTTCCCTCGACCGCCGGCATCCAGCGGCCTCACGGGAACAAGCTCACGGGTCTGCGTCACAGATCTGTAACAGAGGCGACTCGGTGCCGTAACGAGTCGGTGGCAACGCCCCACCGGCGCCCCACGCGCCTCGTGGTACGACGAGCCGATTTCACATGGCGAGCTGGAGCTGGAGACGGAACTCGAATCGGTCGGCATCGAGCACCCGGTCCCGGATGTTCCGGAGGTCCGCCTGCACCTTCGCCGGGTGTCCCCTCAGATAGTAGCTGTAGGCCACTCCCGACTCCACGATGTCGCCTCCCACCTCACGCACGTCGGAGCTTATGGCGGCGTATCGGCCCGCCAGTTCGTGGCGACGCCCTGGAAAGAGGTAACCCAACTGGTAGTACCACCCATCGGTCACCCGCTCATCTCCCCCCATCGGCTCCGCCCACTCCCGGTAGGCCTCGGCGGTCATGTTCAGCCCCCGCAGCTTGAAGGCGCCTTCGGCGTTGATCCGGCGCAGCGAAGAGGCATCAGGGGCCTGGCCCACGGTGTTCCGGAGCCCCGAGACCCCTACGGCCACCCGGGGACTGGACGGATAGTCCTGAGCACTCTCCGCCGGCCCGTAGGAACCCAGGGGCGTGAGCACGAACCGGCCCACCGTCATGAAGCGGTCGTTCTCGTTTTCCGACTGGTTGATCCCGTTTCCGTTGTAGATGCCGGCGCCGTACTCGGCCCGGCCTCCGGCCAGCTCTCCCATCAGGGCCAGTCCCTGCTGCCGGCCGGCCGAGAAGCGTGCATCGACCACGGTTCGGTCCACGAAGTGGAGGCTGGCCGACGAGTTGAGCTGCTGCCGGCCGAAGGGAGCCTTCCCCTGTCCCGCCCAGATCACGGCCTCAGGAGCGAGGGTGTATCGCACGAAGGCATCCAGGAGCCGGGCGCTTCCTCCGGCCAGCCCGGTCTGGATCAGGTAACTGAAGTCGTCGTAGGCGGTCCCGGACATTGAGAGCCGGGCCCGTCGGATGCTGGTGGTATGCCGTTCGGTGCCGCTGTCGTAGAGGTGGCGGACCTGCAACCGGGCCCCCAGGCGGAGGGTGAAGGGGATGCTGTCGCTCCCGAGACCGTCCGCCTCAGGGCCAGGCGCCGGGTGGCTCTCCGGGGCGGCTCCCGAAGGAGGAGCGGCGCCCGATGCGCTTCCCACCCACAGGCCCATGCCCAGGATCATGGCCAGAATCATGGCCAGGACCGTGGCCAGGCCGTTCGCATTCCTCGAGCCCAATCCCGCAGAAGGCCTTCCCACCATTGCACTTCCCCCCAGTGTAGAAGCGGTTGTCACGGAGCAGGTAGCGACTCGGTCACGATTCGATTCCCACCAAGGTGGAAGATTCCGGAAAGGGACGCCATGCCCCGTAGCCGAGGTGTTGGGCGGGGGTGTTGCCGGCCATCTGGTCCGGACGTGGGGGACGAGCGGGAGCGACTCAGGGGGAGGGGGAGGAGTGCTCGGGCGGCCGGGGGCGCCGGGGGAGGACGATGCGGATGGTGGTGCCCACTCCGAGTTCGCTTTCGGCCTCGACCCGACCACCGTGCCCCTCCACCAGATGCCGCACGATGGCCAGCCCCAACCCCGTGCCCCCTTCGGCCCGGGAGCGGCCAGGGTCCACCCGGTAGAACCGCTCGAAGATCCGGGAGAGGTGGACAGACGGAATTCCGCTCCCGGTGTCCCGGACCTCCAGGACGATCTCGTCCGACCCTGCCGAGGTCACCACCGCCGTGATGGTCCCACCCTCGGGCGTGTACCGCAGAGCATTGCTGAAGAGGTTGGCAAGGACCTGTCGCAAGGCGGCCGGATCCACCTGGATCGCCCGGATGCCGTCCTCCACGTCGAGTCGGAACGAGACGCCCTTCTCGGAAGCCTCGGGGCGGAAGGGTTCCCAGGCGCTCTCGATCAGCCCGGAGGCCGAGACCGGCTCCGGGTCCACCTTCCACCCGCCTGATTCGATCCGAGAGAGATCCAGGAGGTCGTCCAGGATCGACTGGAGGCGCTCCGCATTGGCGTGGAGCGCCCTGGTGAACCGGCGGCGCAGCTCCGGTGGAAGATCTTCGTCCAGGAGGGTCTCGGCGTTGCCCCGGATCACGGTGAGTGGGGTCTTGAGCTCGTGGGAGGCGTTGGCCACGAAATCCCGGCGGACGCCTTCCAGGCGCCGCAGCTCGGTGGTGTCGACGAAGACCAGGACCGAGCCTCCCCGGGGCAGGGGCTCTCCCGTCGCCAACAGGTGCCGCTCCCCCAGGGTGAGCTCGGAAGGTGACACGGACTCTCCCCGCTGGACCCGCTCCACCATCTCCAGAAAGCCCCGTTGACGCGCCACCGTCTCGGGAGGGCGGCCCGTCGGCTCCGAGCTCAGCCCGAAGATCCTGCGGGCCGCCGGATTGGCTCGGCGGACCGTACCATCGGCATCGAAGGCCAGTACCGCCTCCGTCATGGAGTCGATGAGGGCCTGCATCTCTTCTCGGTCCGCTTCCAGCTGACCGACGCGCCGCTGCAGCTGGCCGGCCAGACCGTCCAGTGCATCGGCCAACTCCCCCAATTCATCGGTCCGACTGGAGCGGACCCGGGCGTCCAGCTCACCCCGAGCCATGGCGCCGGCCACGTCGCGCATTCGCCGAAGGGGTCGGGTGATGGCGGTGCTCATGGCCAGCGAGAGGAGGCCGGCCAGCACCAGCGCCAGACCTCCCACCTGGAGGATCTGCCAACGCACCCGGGCCACCGCCGCATCGATCTCCTCGATCCCCACTGCAAAGCGGATGACCGCGCCCGTCTCGCTGAGGGCGGCGGCGTAGAGAAGCTCCGCATTCACCGAGGTGCTGTACCGGACGACCGCACCCCTGCCTTCCGATACGGCCTCCAGGACCTCCGGTCGGCTGGCGTGGTTGTCCAACCCTGCCACCTGATCCGGCTCCACCCCCGAGTCCCCCAGCACCTGGCCGTCGGGAGCCACCACCGTGACCCGGTGGCCGGTGAGCTGGGAGAGGTGCCGAGCCAGGGAGTCCGGTTCTGCCCCAGCGGCGCCCTCGAAGATCTCCCGCCCCAGGGCCAGCTCCCGCTGGAGTTCGTCCTGGGCCTGCTGCAGGAGGGGCTCCCGGAGGGTGGCCTCTACGCCCAATGCCAGAACGACCACCAGGAGTCCCACCAGGAGGAGGTAGCTGAGAAAGAGCCGATGGTGGGCACGAAATGCCATCAGTGCCGGGGCGTGAGTGCGTTCATTCGGCGCGAAACCGGTAACCGAAGCCCCGAACCGTCTCGATCCAGTCCGCCGCGCCGGCAGTCTCGTCCAGCTTGCTGCGGAGCCGCTGAACGTGCATGTCCACAGTCCGTGTGGTGATATGGGCGGTAGTCTCCCAGACCGCCTCCAGGAGCTGGCGACGGCTCTGGACCCGGCCTCTTCGCTCCACCAGGACCCGGAGGAGACGGTATTCGATGGGAGTGAGGGCCACGGGCTCACCCTCCACCTCCACCTGCGCCGCTCCGGTATCGATCTTCACCGGCCCCACCCGCAGGAACTGACCCGCGACGCCGGAGGGAGGCTGCTGCTGCACCCTCCGGAGGACCGCACCTACCCGGAGGACGAGCTCCTTGGGCGAGAAGGGTTTCGCCACGTAGTCGTCGGCCCCCAGCTCCAGGCCTTCCACCCGATCGCGCTCCTCCTTGCGGGCCGTCAGAAGGATCACCGGGAGGCCTGCCAGTTCGGGCCTGCGGCGGATCTCCCGCAGCACCTCGAGTCCGGACATCTCTGGGAGCATCAGGTCCAGCACCACCAGATCCGGTCGCTCCCGTTCCACGGCCTCCAGGGCCTCAGCGCCGTCGGCCACCGTCCGGACGCGGTACGACTCCCGGGCCAGGTGGTAGGCCACCATGGCCGAAATGTCAGGCTCGTCATCCACCACCAGGATGTGTGCACCCATGGTCGGGCTGGGCAGTGAGGATCGGTGACGAAGGGTCGAGGGCGGCGGGGCGACCAGCATGCTCCGGCCGTCGGGCCCTCCTACCCCTCCCGCGGAGCGGCTGTGCCCCTGTCGCGGCCCGGCACCCTTGCGGACACGACTGGATGGAAGGCATTCTGCACGCTCTTCGCAATCATGAGAGGTTTCGGGGGAGAGCCCGGAGCGGATGGGTAGCAAGGGTGCCCGGCCCGTGCCGTCTGGTCACTCTCCAGACCGGTGCGCCGGTTGTCCAATGCCCCGCGACCGCCGTCTCCTGAGCTCATCCATCTGTTTCTCTTCTACAGGCCGAAGTCATGAACGGAACCCCCTCTGCGCGCCAGGCCGCATCCCACCCTTCCGCACGCCCCCGAAATTCCTCGTGGCCTGGGATTCTCGGCACGCTGGCTGTTGTGGCGATCCTGGCGGCCTGCGGGCCCGTCGAACCGGAGGAGCCGCGCCTGGCGGTGGTCATCGTGGTGGACCAGCTTACGCCCCACCAGCTTGAACGCTACAGCGAAGCCTTCGAAGGAGGGTTCCGACGCCTCCTGGACGACGGGTTCAGCTTCGAGGACACGGTCCACGACCACGCCATCACCTTCACCTCACCGGGCCACGCCAGCCCCACCACCGGGGTGGTCCCTGCCCGCCACGGCATCGTGTCCAATTCGTGGCGCGAGTGGCGCGACGGAGAGTGGGTTTCGGTGTCCAGCGTGGCCGATCCCGACGCGGATCGGGTCGGGGGCTCGGGCTCGGGAAGCTCTCCCCGGAACCTGCTGGTGGACGGCCTCCCGGATTGGCTTCTGGAGCACCGGGCCCAGGCCCGGGTCGTCTCCCTCTCCGGGAAGAGCACCGCCGGAGTCCTCATGGGCGGGCGGGCGCAGCGGTCCGGCGGCGACGCCCAACGCCGGGACCGGAGGCACGTCTACTGGTTCAGCGTAGGAGACGAGGGCTTCGTGACCTCGACCCATTACCGGGATCGGCTACCGGGATGGGTGGCCCAGTTCAACCAGACCGCCATGGAACGGTTCGGATGGGACGGGTGCTGGGAGAGCGAGCTGACCCCGGAAGTGGCCGCTCTCTCCCGCCGCGACACGGTGGACTACGAGGCCGACGGCGTCCACACCTTCCTCCCGCACTGCCAGGACAGCGACGTCTACCGGAACCGGGCCCACTTCATCTCCCGGACGCCCGCCCTGGACCAGGTGAACCTGGCTCTGGCCCGGGAGGCGGTGGAGCACCTGGCGCTGGGTCAGCGCGAGGGACCGGACTACCTGGCGCTGGCTCTCTCCGCCACCGACCGGGTGGGTCACAGCTTCGGCCCCTACAGCCGCGAACAGCTCGACAACCTGATCCGCCTGGATAACGAACTAGAATCCTTTTTCTATTTCTTGGATGAGACGGTGGGCCGGGACCGGTACGTGGTGGCGCTCACCTCGGACCACGGCGTGCTTCCCCTCCCGGAATATCTCCAGGAGCGAGGCGACTTCGGCCTCCGCCTCACCGGGGAGCTCAGCGACAGCCTCAGTGCTGCGGCCCAGGGGCTCGGACCCGTGGGGGCCGAAGTGGACGGTCCCGAGGCCGCGGAGGCCAGGGCGGAGCTGGCCGCCCGGCTCCAGGAGGTGGAATGGATCGACGAGGCCATGCCCCTGGAGGTCCTGGCCGGCGACGAGCCCGCCGATTCCATGGTCGCCCTCTACCGGAAGTCCTTCCACCCCGAACGGCTCGGGTCCAGGGTGGCCACCTACGGGGTCGAGACGCGACGCACCGAAGGCGTCCTGGTCCGCTCCACCGGTACCACCCACGGGGTGCCGTATCTGCACGACCGTCGAGTCCCCCTGATCTTCATGGGCGACGGAATCGAACCAGGGGCCAGTCCCACCTCGGCCCGGACCGTGGATCTGGCGCCCACGGTGGCCCGCCTGCTGGGGCTCCCCGTCCCCGAGGACCTGGACGGGCGCGTCCTCCTCCCATGAGCGTCCTCCTCCCATGAACCGAAAGGCGGTCGCAGGCCCACGGCGGTCGCCATGAGCCATGGGCTTCCTTCCATGACCCTTGCGGCAACCCCCACCCGGACCGTACTCATGGTGCAGGCTCGCTGATTGAACCGAAGCGATAAGTGCTCGGGGGTACCGCGAGCCCATCAGAGGAACGGGAGGACCTTCCCAGCCTCTTCGGGCAGTCTGGTGCAGAGGAGGAAAGCAGTCGGAGCAGGAGCCGACACGACCCTGCGTCCCGGACTGAGCCGACGGATTCCACCCGGAGCCCGATGCAGAGCATTCGACGGTACGGGACCCGACGGCCCGGTACAGCGGGTCGCCCTGAAAGAACGGGCCCGGCCGCCAGCACCTTGAAACCAGAGGGTGCCGGTGAGATGCGAGTCGTTGGTGCCGGAGGGGAGAAACAGGCGAAGGATCTCGGTCCATGACGCCCCGGAGGACGTAGCCGAACCGGAGGGCCCTACCCGGGTTCTCCGGTTCGTTTTTTTGCAGGTGCGGGAGCGATCCCCATGAAGAGAACCAGCTGGACCGCCGCGTCATTGCGGACGCCGTGCTCCACCCCCCGGGGCGCCCACACCGCCGTCCCGGGCCCCACCTCCTGCTCCTCGGTACCGATGGTGAAGGTTCCCCGACCCTCGATCACCAGGTAGAACTTGTCCTGGTCCCGATGGGTGTGGACCGCCTGCTCCTGTCCGGATTCCAGACAATTCATCCCCAGCATGAGGGCGTCCCCCCGGAAGAGGGTGGTCTTGTAGTGCTTGGGCTGGGACTGTCCCGTGCGGGTGTGGATGTCAATGAAGTTCGCCATGGCTTGGTGTCGTAGGGGATGAGATGAGCGCTACTTCCAGTACAGGATGACCCCACACTCCCCCTTGGCACAATGAACGTGGTCCATACCGCCACCTTCCGGCTCAACTCCGTCCTGTTCGTGGCGTTCCTGATCCT
>PWLA01000187.1 GCA_003559555.1 Gemmatimonadota bacterium
ATCGGCCCTCTTCCGTGGGTGTCGTCCATTCGGATACCGTCGGTCCTGGCCTCGGGTCGCGTAGGGTAACAGCCTAGAAACCTAGATACCGCCCCCGGACGCGTCAACGCCCCGTGGCACCGGGTCCGGCTCCGGCCCCATCAACGGCTCGAGGTGGGGACTTCCGCCTCCGTGAGGTGGATCTCCCGACTGCTGGTGAGGGGCGATCCGTCCAAAGGGGTTACCTGGAGAGTCAACTCGTAGGTGCCGGGCTCGAGTCCGGAGAGATCCATGACCACCCGGCGCAGGTGGGGTATCCGAAGAGTCCCTTCGCCTTCCGGGATCTCCTCCTCCCAGCGCATCGTCGTAGGCGAGGGACGGGAGAGGATCCGGAGGGCCTGGCCGGCTCGTCGGAGGAGGCCCTGGTCCTCCCGGGCGGCGCTGAGCTGGACCTCCACCCAGCGATCTCCTTCACCGAGCCCGGAGATCTCCCATACCACCTCCACCAGCCCCCGGGCGAACCGGTTGCTCCGATGAGCCCGGCTGATCAGGGAGTCCAGTGGGGGTTCATCGTCGGTTACACGGTCCGGGCCCGCCGCGGGGTCCGCCTGATCCGGATCGGGCCGCAGGAGCAACAGGTCCGAGATGCCCTCCGTCGTGCCGTCCGCACCCACGGGCCCCACCCCCCGCCGCTGCCGCCACCCTCGCTGGCCGTCCGCATCCAACGCCTCCAGCGACAGGAGATGGGGCCTGGTCGCAATACGAGCCATCGCCACGCTCCCCGTCCCATCCACCCGGGAGGCGGCAAACCGGACGGGCTCCAGATCCTCCGGGTCCAGGGCAAAGAGGGCCGTCTCCAGTTCCGCTGGAGGAAACGGCGCCACGATGGAGTCCACCGGCACGCCCTCTTCTTCCGCCCGGGCCGAGTCGGCGGCCGAGGCCGCTCCGGGCCGAGTGAGCTCCCATGCCGCCACCACCACCATCTGGTCGCCCCGGGGGAACCGGGCCACCTGGGCATCCAACGACCGGATCCTGGGGGCCGCCGGTGGCGCGTGCCGCGACCGGGTCTGACGTCGATGGGTGGTCCAGTCGCCCGAAGTGGAAGTCGCCGGTTCCTCCACGGCGTCGGCCGTGGGGAGCAGGTGTCGGGTCCGGGGATCGTACCGACCCACCACCGGCGGCGGTCCAATGTGATGGCGCGGCGCCCGGATCCGTTCATACGCCACCACGGGCCCGTAGCGAACCAGCAACTCGGTCATGTCGTCGCCCCACCGCATGGCGTGTCCGTTCCGGGCGTCCTCCCGGGTCCGGCTCAGCATCCAGCGGGAGAGGTGCTCGGTACGGAGGCTGTTGCCCTCCAGCAGGAACAGGGGGCGAGCGAGGGTCCAGAGGCGTTGCCGTATCCGTTCCTCCTCCTCGCCCTCCAGCCCCCGGAGGTTCCGATAGAGCTGCGACTCCCCCAGAAGGCCGGGATCGTCCCATTCTCGCCGCTCATCTTCGGGAAGGGCCTCCAGCACGCGCTGGAAGGCGGCCTCGGCCTCTACCGCCTGCCCCAGCCCGTGGAGGGCCACCCCTTCGAGGCCGTGGCACCACCAGCCCTCCGCCCGGCAGGTGCGGGCCGCTTCCAACGCGTCCTCCCACCGCGCTCCCTCTGCCAGGTAGGCCACCCACTGACCCATGACCCAGGCGTCGCCGGGGTAGGCTCGAGCCACCCCTTCCAGCACCGAGAGGAGTTCTTCGCGGGCCTCGGCCACCCGCTCGGACTCAGGCGGAGGCGTCCAGGAGGGGCGATCTTCCTCGTCAGCGTCGTCATCCGTACCGAAGCGAAGGCAGAAGCGACCCACCCGCTCGTCGCAGGGCCCGCTCCCGCTCCACCAGGAGAAGGGAGCGCTTCTGGCCCGAACCCGTTCGAAGCGGGCCTGGGCGCTCCGGGCCTCGCTCACCGCATCCGCCGAATCGGGGTAAACGGGGGAAGCGATCCCTGGCTCGATGGCGGACTTCAGCACGGTGGCGAACTTCGGCGCGGGGGCGGCGGCCGCCACGGGCGCCATCCACGACTCCACCGCCACGTCTGGCGCGGCTGGGAGGGATGCTGCCGGCGACGGCGACTCCGGTCCGAGGATCAGACATGCCGCCAGGAGGGTGGTCGAGAACACGGTCCTGCTGGGTTGAGCGGTTCAGGGGATCACAGGAAGTGATTCCCCTCATTCCCCGAGAAGATCCGCAGGGGGTCGGTCGCCCCCCGCAGGAAGCCGGTGACCCGGGACGGGCGGATGGAACAGCCACCCGTGAGGCAACGACGAAAGTTGGCCCGGGTGGATTCGAACCACCACCGCCGGTTCCAAAGACCGGTGTCCTGCCATTAGACGACGGGCCAGAAATCCAGTGTTTATGCGGCCTTTCGGGGTTGGGGTACCCGCCGAAATGGCCATTTGGGACACATTTTGGACACGGCTTGTTCCAAGGGCACCCGGAGGAGCCCCTACTCAGGCTCCTCCACGAGGGCCAGAAGATGCTCATCCACAAGGTGGGTGTACCCCATCGTCGTAGCAAGATCCGCATGCTCCACGCCCCTCTGGACAAGGACCGGATTCTTCTCCTCGGCCAGCCACCTGGTCACCCGCGTCTCCGCCAATGCAAAGACGTTGTGGAGTACGACCTGATCCTTGGCGACGGTCCGCGGCGCAAGTGGATTAGACCGCA
>PWLA01000188.1 GCA_003559555.1 Gemmatimonadota bacterium
CAGGGCCTTGTCTACACCCGCCTGGAAGCAGCCGGTGTGGCAGACGAGATCCGCAACACCGCCCAACTGGCGCTTCTCCTCCGGATGGAGGAATCCACCGCGGCCGCCACCGGCCTGGACCGAGCCATGGAGGCGGCCGACGCCAGCGCACGTCTCGACCTGGCGAAGAACGCCGTGGAGTTGAATCTCCGGGCTCGTTCCGAACTGGCGGCCAGCACCCCTGACTCAGAAGCCCGGTCCGGCGCGATCTCGGCCCTGGCCAATGCCCGGGCGAACGTTCGGGCATCCGCATCCGTCGAGCAGGTCATGGACGCCCTTGTCGAGCTGGAGGGGAGCGTGGACGAAGCTCTTCAGGACCAGATCATGGGCCGACTTCCCGAGGAGGTTCCCGAGACGGTCCGAGCCCAGCTTCGGGTGCAGCTCGAAACCGCATTCGCTTCTGCTGACCTTTCGGCAGAGCTGAACGGAGCCGTGAGCGTGGAATCCATCGTGCAGGCGGTGGTGGATCACCGTCAGCAGGTTCGAAGCGCGGTGGAGGCGTTCGTGGACGAGCTCCCGACCGGAGCCGACATCGAAGCGGAGGTTCTCGCAGAGTTGCTGATCGCGGTCAAGGGGGGCCCCCACATCAACCTGGACGGATGATCGGCCAACGGGCGTGACCTCCCTACCAGACCCTCAGATGCCCACCAAAGACGAACCCGGCGGGGGCGGTCTGTCCTCCGGCCTGGATCACCAGACGGTGGCCCAGGCGGAAGAAGCCGCCCCCGTGGACATTGGGAAAGGTGCGGGAATCCTCTGCATCTTCCACCCAGTAGAAACCCAGATCACCTCGTTCCCGACTCTCGTCGAAGTAGCGGATGTAGGCGGTCCGCCACGACACTCCTCCCCCCAGGTACACCGCCAGCTCCGGGGTGACCCCCTTGACCACTGCCGCACCCACCGTGGTCCATGCATTCTCCTCGAGGTTGACCGCATCTCCCTCGGCATCGGCCTGCTCGGGGGTGCGATCGGAGAGGAACGTACGGCTTGCGGGTGAATCCAGGGTGAGCCGAACGTCCGCCATCGCGCCCCAACCGTTCCACGCACCTCGGGTGGCGGCGGTACCGAAGCCCAGCATCTGCCGAGGTGGGGCGGCCACGTAGCCCACCAGCCAGTTGGACCGTTCGGTGAAATTCACCGTCGACTGGGCCTGGGCGGGCTCCGGGGTCACACTCCCGGCGAAGATGCCGGCCATCAGGAAACCCGCAATCAGGAACTTGTTCATTCAGACTCTCCTTTTCCGGCCCGGGACGGGACGCCCGCCGACCGCGTATGACGTTGGACGCGTATGAAGGATTCTGGCGCTGCCGGAGCTCATCCAGCTTCACAGCATGGCCGGGGGAACCCACGATCTCGTGTAAGGTATTTGAATTCACTCCCTCGGCATTGCTTTCCGAAGCGGTCCCGAGGGCGCACGCGGCCCACTTTCGGAACCGGCCCCCGATGTCAAGGAATCCTGGTACCCTGGTCGTACCTCTTGTGCTCCTCCTTCTGGGAGGAATGCCCGGGGACCGGCTGTCGGCACAGGAGAACACTACCGTGGAGGTGCGGGGCACCGTCGTCGACCATGTGACGGAGGAGCCGTTGGACGGTGTGGCGCTCGTGGTTCTGGACTCCTACGGCCAGCATCTCGCACGCCGGACCACGGACGAGAACGGAGAGTTCACCTTCACGGTGAAGAACCGAGCCGGCATCCAGCTTCGGGCAAGGCGAATCGGATACCGGGAGGTCACCACGCCCTTCCTCCCCTTCGAGGGACGAGATCTCTTCGTGGTCGAACTCCACCTCGACACCGAAGCCGTCCCCCTGGCGCCACTCACGGTAACGGCCCGAAGCGAAGCCATCCGGCGTCCCGTCCTCTCCCACTTCGATGACCGGGTCGAGGGCGGCTTCGGGTGGTACTTTACCCGGGAAGATATCGAGGAGATCCGGCCCATTATGGTTTCGGACCTCCTGGGTCAGGTCCCAGGCGTACGCCTCGAGAGCAGCGGACGGGGCAACTACCGGAGAACGGTGACCATGGCCCGCTCGTCCGTGGGCCCCGGAGGCGGCCCGTGTCCAGTGCAGATCTTCCTGGACGGACGCCTGATGACCCGGGGGAACGTCATGGAGGTCCCGGTGGACGACCTGGTGACCCCGGAAGTGGTGGAGGGCATCGAGGTCTACCGGGGTCTTTCCAGCGTGCCCGCCGAATTCCTCACCCCAAGCTCCCGCTGCGGTGTGGTTGCCATCTGGACCCGGCGTGGAGACAGGTAACCCCCATGCTCTCCTCCCCTGGGCTTGCCCTTCGCTCCATTGCAACGCTCCTCCTCCCCCTTGTCGTGATTCTCTCGGCCGTGATCCTCTCGGGGTGCGTCTCGGACCTGGACATCTCGACGCCGGAGCAGACGCTCTGGGAAGCCTCCCTCCAGGGCGGCCTGGAACAGCCCGGGATCTTCGGCAACGCCGCCGCCATCTCCAACTCCTCCCGCACCGAGGCCGGGATCCAGATGACGGGACTGGCACCGGGAACGTACGCCTGGCGAATTCGCGAGCAAAGCTGCAACAGCCCCGGTGCCGTGGTGGGAGGAGAGGGGCAGTATCCCGACCTGGTGGCGGAAGAGCCCGAGGGCGATGAGGAACCGGAATCCGTTTCAG
>PWLA01000213.1 GCA_003559555.1 Gemmatimonadota bacterium
CACCAGCGACGGCACGCCCTGGCTCCTCACCAGGTCCACCGCTCCGGGCCACTTGAGCACCTGGGTGATCTCCCTCAGCGGCACCTTCACGAAGATGTAGCCCGGAAAGAGGGGCATCCCCACGGTGCGCGTCCGATCAGCCCAGTCTCGCTCCACCTGGGCCACCGCCGGGTACGACTCCATCCCGGCGGCTTCGAGCTGCTTGTGCGTCTTCTTCTCGTGTCGGGCCCGGGTCTTCAGGGCGTACCAGTGCGGGGCCTCCAGCAGCTCCGGGGGGTAGCTCACCCCGCCCTTGCCCGAAAAACCCGTCTCCGACATCGCCCTCGCTCGTTCGTGGATGCCCAGTACCCCTGGCGTCAAATGACCGTCAAGCCGTCTCGCCGTAGTATTCGTAGTGGTAGTACGCGCCGTACTTTTCGGCCTCTCCGTCAGGATCGTTCATGACGGCGCCAATGAGGTGCGCCCCCACCGTGTGGAGCTGGCGGGCGGCGTGGCGGGCCGCCTCCATCTCCGTCTCGCCGGCCCGCACCACCATGATCACGCCGTCCACCGCCGCCCCCAGGATGGCCGCGTCGGCGCCGCCGGCCAGGGGCGGGGTGTCCATGATGATCATGTCGAAGCGCTCCCGGAGGGTGCGGAGCAGGTCCCGGGTCCGGGCGCCCCCCAGCAGCTCGGTGGGGTTCGGCGGCAGGGTGCCCGAGGGCAACAGCCACAGCCCCTCGATGGCGTCGAAGGGGCGGATGGCCTCGTCGAAGGAGGCCTGGCCCAGAGCCAGCTCCGTCATGCCGGGCTTCCGCTCAATGCCGAAGAGCTCGCCCAGGCGGGGCTTCCGCAGGTCGCAGTCCACCAGGAGCACCTCGAGCCCTTGCTGGGCGTAGGTCACCGCCAGGTTGGCCGCCGTGGTGGTCTTCCCTTCGCCGGGCACCGCGCTCGAGACCACCACCGAGTGGATGGGGTCGTGGTCCCGGGCAAAGAGCAGGTTGGTGCGAAGGGTCCGGAAGGCCTCGGCCTCCGCCGAGCGGCCGTCGTGCACCGTCACCAGCTCCGCACCCAGGCCGGCGCCCTGGCCGTTGGTGGTGGCCGGCGCCGTCTGGCCCTTCAGCAGGCCCTTCCGGCCATTGCCCACCAGCGCTTTCTTCCGCTTGAGGGGCAGACTGGGAATGACCCCCACCGTGCCCACCCGCATGGCGTTCACCACGTCTTCCTCGCGCCGCACCTTGGTGTTCAGCATCTCCAGCACGAAGGCGCCCCCGGCGCCCACCATGGTGCCCAGCATGAGCCCCAGGGCCAGCATGAGGGGGAGCCCTGCGTTCTGCGACTCCCGGGGCAGCGCCGCCAGGTCCACCACCTGCACCGGCCCCTCTTCCACCGCCTCCGAGAGCCGGGCCCGCTGGTACTCGTCCTGGAGCTGCTCTACCGTACGCCGGATGGAGGCCGCGTCCTGCATGAGGCGCTCCTCCTGGGCCATCGTCTGGGGGCGGGCGGCGATCTGGCCCGCGGTGCGGTCCCGGAGGTCGTCCATGGCCGCCAGGCGGGCGTCCAGGTTGTCCATGTGGCTCCGCACCGCCGACTCCAGCCGCCCCCGGGTGGTGGCGATCTGCTGGTCGATGCGGGCCACGTCGGGGTTCGTCTCCGAGAGGCCCCAGGGACCGCTGGTGAGGGCTTCCCGCTCGGCTTCGTACTCCATGAGCTGCTGGTGCAGCCCCGCCACCACCGGGTTCTGGGCCACCTCCGGCGAGGCCACGACGGCCTGCAGCCGCTCGGCGATCTCTCCGGGCTCAGCGGTGGCCAGCTCGCCCAGAATGGACTGGTACATGCTCCGGTCGGCCCGGAGTTCTTCGCGGCGCATCTCGATGTTCATGAGGCCGCTCTGCTCGGCGGCCCCCTGCTCGTGCCCGCTCACCACCTGCTCCTGGCTCCGGAAGGCGGTGAGCTCGGCCTGGGCCATCCGCAGGGTGGTGTCGGCCTGGGCCAGTTGCTCTTCCAGGAAAATGCGGCGGCGCTGCGACTCGGCCCGGGCCTCCAGCATGGAGCGCTCCTGGAAAACCTCCACCGCCCGGTTCACGATCCGCTGGGCCACCTCAGGATCGGTGGCGGTATAGCGGACGTCCACGACGTTGGTCTCAGGGCGGGGCTGACTCACCAGATTGCGCTCCAGGTGTGCAATGGCTTCCTCACGCTCCCGAAGGGTAAAACGGGCCTCCGACACCGCTGGCGGCTCGTTCACCCGGAACGACACTTCCCCCACCTCGATCCGCTGCCCGTAGTTCGCCTCCACCGTCTCGTTGATGCGGGTCGAGACCACCCTGACGCCGGACGAGCCGAAGGTCAGGTGCAGGGTGTCGGGAAGGGCGAACTCGCCCACCTCCAGGTCGGCCAGGACGGCCCGCGACACCGCGCCGTTGGCCGCCACAAGCCGCAGCCCTTCGTGGTCCACGATCCGGCCCAGCACGCCTCGGCTGCTCAGCACCTCCAGCGCCGAGCGGATGGGGTCGGTGCCGGTTCCCAGTGGCTCGAAGCCGCCCAGCCGCTCCGACATCTGGCCCCGGGGGTCCTCCACCCGGATCACTGCGGTGGCCTGGAACTGATCGTCCCGGAGCTCGTGCATCACAACGGCGAAGGCGCCACCCAGGACCACGAAGGCCAGGACCAACCAGATCCGCCGTCGGAGGA
>PWLA01000326.1 GCA_003559555.1 Gemmatimonadota bacterium
ACCGGCGAGCGGGGCGGGGCCGGACCCGACGTGAGCCGGGAGGGCGTGCAGCGGGACCTCCTCCCGGTGGTGGAGGGCTCCAACGTCCAGACCAAGTACGGGCTCATTCGAACCGACCACATCCTCTTCATCGCGGCCGGTGCCTTTCACGTGGCCAAGCCCTCGGATCTGATCCCCGAGCTGCAGGGCCGCTTTCCCATCCGGGTGGAGCTGAAGTCGCTGGACGAGGCCGACTTCGTCCGGATCCTGAAGGAGCCCCGCAACGCCCTTCCACACCAGTACCGGGCCCTGGTGGAGACCGAAGGCGCCACGCTGGAGTTCACCGACGACGGCGTGGAGGAGATCGCCCGGATCGCCGCCCGGCTGAACAACCGGATGGAGAACATCGGGGCCAGGCGCCTTCAGACGGTCATGACGACCCTGCTGGAGAGCGTCCTCTTCGACCTCCCCGATCGGGAGGAGAAGAGCGTCCGCATCGATGCGGAGTACGTGGGCCAGCACCTCACCACCATCGTGGAGGACGAGGACCTGCGCAGGTACATTCTCTGACGGGCCGCCCACCGCGCCCGATTCCCGTACCGGGGCCCGACCCGCCGACGGCCGGGTTCCCCCTTCTCTCAAGGAGCATGCCGTGAACGCCGACACGGGCCTTCGACACTTTCTTTCGCTGAACGACCTCTCCCGGGACGAGCTCCTGGAAATCCTGGCCCGGGGCGAGGCCCTGGCGGAGGGCGGAATGGGCCGGGAGGGTGGAGGGGGGCGTCGAGCCCTGGAGGGTCGGACCGTGGCCCTCATCTTCGAGAAGAGCTCCACCCGGACCCGGGTCTCGTTCGAGGTGGGCATCTACCAGCTCGGCGGGATGGGGCTCTTTCTGTCGAGCCGCGACACCCAGATGGGACGGGGCGAGCCCATCGCCGACACGGCCCGGGTGCTGTCGGGCTACGTGGACGGGATCATGATCCGCACGTTCGGGCAGGACACGGTGGAGGAACTGGCCCGCCACGCCACCGTCCCGGTGATCAACGGCCTCACCGATCGCTACCATCCGTGCCAACTACTGGCCGATCTCCTGACAATTCGGCAGATTCTGGGGGAAGAGAGGCTGGAGACCATGACGGTGGCCTGGCTCGGCGACGGCAACAACATGGCCCACTCGTGGCTGAACGCCGCCGCCCTCCTGGGGTTCGAGTTGAGGCTGGCGGTGCCCGAGGGCTATGATCCGGACCCCGAGATCGTGGAGTGGGCCGGCGGGCGGACCCGGGTGCTCCTGACCCGGGACCCGGAGGAGGCGGCGCGAGGCGCCCACGTGGTGAGCACCGACGTGTGGGCGTCCATGGGTCAGGAGGAGGAGGCGGAGGCCCGGAAGAAGGCCTTCGCCCCCTACCAGGTGAACGCACGCCTCATGGGGCTGGCGGACCCGGAGGCCATCTTCCTCCACTGCCTTCCGGCCCACCGGGGCGAGGAGGTGACGGCGGAGGTCATCGACGGCTCCCGGTCGGCGGTGTTCCAGGAGGCCGAGAACCGCCTCCATGCACAGAAGGCCCTGCTCATCCACCTCTTCGCCTGAGCCCGCAGAGGGCCGACGACCACAACGCAGATGAACTCCAACCCCATAGCCGTGTCATGAGCGAATCCCTGCGCAGTACTCCCCTTTTGGGCGAACACCAGGTCCTGAAGGCCAAGCTGGTCCCCTATGCGGGATACGAGATGCCGGTCCAGTATCCCACGGGGATCCAGGCCGAGCACCAGGCGGTGCGGGAGGCCGCGGGCCTCTTCGACGTGTCCCACATGGGAGAGGTCTACGTGGACGGGGCCGATGCCCTCAAGCTGGTCCAGACCATCGCGGTGAACGACGCCTCGACGCTGGAGGTGGGACAGGCCCAGTACTCGGCCATGTGCGCCGAGGACGGGACCGTGGTGGACGACCTGCTGGTCTACCGGGTGGGCAAGTCCCGGTATCTGCTGGTGGTCAATGCCGCCAACCGGGACTCGGACGTGGCCTGGATCCGCGAGCACGGCAAGGGGATGAGGGTCAAGATCCACGATCAGTCCGACGAGACCGGGCTGGTGGCGCTCCAGGGTCCGGCAGCCCAGCGGATCCTGGAACCCCTCACGGACCTGGATCTGGACGAGGTGGGCTTCTACCGCTTCGGGTTCGGCCGGGTCATGGGGGTGGAGTCGCTGGTGGCCCGGACCGGATACACCGGGGAGGACGGCTTCGAGGTCTACCATCCGGCGGGTCGGTCGGTGGACGTGTGGCGAGGGATCCTGGACCAGGGCAAGGACGAGGGGCTCATCCCCGCAGGCCTTGGCGCCCGGGACACCCTCCGCCTGGAGGTGGGCTACCCCTTGTACGGCAACGACCTGGATCGGGAGCACTCGGCCCTGGAGTCGGCGCTGGGATGGGTGGTGAAGCTGGACAAGAAGAAGGGGTTCGTGGGAAGGGAGGCGCTGGCGGAGCAGAAGGAAGCGGGGATCCCCCGTCGCCTTACCGGCATCCGGCTCACCGAGCGGGGGTTCCCCCGTCCCGGTTATCCGGTGGTGGTCGGAGGTGAGGAGGTGGGGACCGTCACGTCGGGGACGCTGAGCCCGACCCTGAACGCGGGGATCGCCCTGGCCCGCCTCCCGGCCGAGCTGGCCAAGCCCGACACCGAGGTGGCGGTCCGGATCCGCAACCGGGACGTGCCCGGGATCGTCCAGCGCCCCCCCTTCTACGAGGACGGATCCCTTCGTCGCTGAGGATGAGTGCCGGGGAGGCCCAGTGTCGGGAATGAGCCACGAGACGCCAGAGATGCCTGAAGACGGGCCTGCAGGTGGGCCTGAGGACCGGCCTGCGGACGAAAGGGGCGGGCCGGACGGCCCGGCCCTCCGGGTGGGGATCCTCACGGTGAGCGACCGGGTCTCCCGGGGCGAGGCGGAGGACCGCAGCGGCGGGCGCATCCGGGCGTGGTGCGTGGAGCGGGGGTACGAACCCGCGATCGAGGCCGTGGTCCCCGACGGAACGGCGGCCATCGTGCCCGTCCTCCTGAACTGGGCCGACGGAGGCCGAGCGGACCTGATCCTCACCACCGGGGGCACCGGCTTCACTCCCCGGGACCGGACGCCGGAGGCCACCGACGCCGTACTGGACCGGACGGCGTCCGGGCTTGCCGAGGCCCTCCGCCGTCGGGGAGAACAGGCCACTCCCTTCGCCGTGCTCTCCCGGGGCCGGGCCGGACTCCGGGGCGACTGCCTCATCGTGAACCTGCCCGGGAGTCCCTCGGGGGTGGCCGACGGCCTGGAAGTGCTGGAGCCCCTCCTGGAGCACGGCTCGCTGTTGGCCCGGGGGCGGGAGCATCCGCATCGGACCAGCGGGTCGGTCGAGCCCAGCGGATCGGATGGAGCCAGCGGCTCGCGTGGAACCAGCGGGTCACACCGGACCGGCAGCGACGACACTCCGGGAGGGTCGCCGTGACCGTCCTCATCTCCACCCACCGGATCGAGCTGGCGGGTCGCCTGCGGCCGGCGCTGGAGGAGGAGGGCTACGAGGTGGACCTGGTCCCCGCGGTGGAGCAGCTGGATCTGGCGCCCGAGCCCGGCCTCCTGATCCTCACCGGCGAGGACGACGGGGACGGCGAGGCGTGGGCCCGGGCGGCGCATCGCCAGCTCGAGGTGCCCCTCTTCACCAGCCTTCCAGGCGGAGGAGGCGTGGTCCGGGGGCGGGAGTTGGGCGCCGAGCAGGCCTTCCCCCCGGATCCCGACCCCGACGAGGTCGCGCTCAGCGCCCATCGGGCCATGGAGCGGAGGCGGCTGCAGCGGATCACCGGGATCGTGGGCCGCACCGAGGCCATGCAGGAGGTCCTGGAACGGGTGGTCCAGATCGCCCAGGTGCCCTCGACGGTCCTCATCACCGGCGAGTCGGGAACGGGCAAGGAGCTGGTGGCCCGGGGCATCCACGACCTCTCACCCCGGCGCTCGAAGGCTTTCCTGGCGGTGAACGTGGCGGCCCTCTCCGAGACCCTCCTGGAGAGCGAGCTCTTCGGCCACGAGAAGGGGGCCTTCACCGGGGCCATCGACTCCCGGCGGGGCTTCTTTGAGCTGGCCCACAAGGGGTCGCTCTTTCTGGACGAGATCGGCGAGATGCCCCGGGCCACCCAGACCAAGCTGTTGCGGGTGCTGGAGCAGCGGGAGTTCCTGCGGGTGGGCGGCGAGAAGCCCTTCCAGGTAGACGTGCGGATCATCGCCGCCACGAACCGGGACCTGCGGACGCAGGTTGCGGAGGGGGAGTTCCGCCGGGATCTCTACTACCGGCTGAACGTGCTCAGCATCGAGCTTCCGCCCCTGCGGGAGCGGCGTGCGGACATCCCGATCCTCATCGAACACTTCGTGGGCGAGCTCTCGCGGCGGATGGATCGCCCATTTCCCGGGATCAGCCCGGAGGCCATGAAGGTGCTCACCGCCTACGACTGGCCGGGAAACGTCCGGGAGCTCCGCAACCTGGTGGAGAGCATGGTGGTGCTGGCGCCCGGGCAGGAGATCGGGCCCGAGGACATCCCCCGGGAGATCCGAAGCCCCCGGGAGAACCGGCGACTCCTCCCGGTGCCCGTCTCCGGCGCTGGTGCCGCCCTGCAGCGAGAGGCTGCGGCTGCCGGCAGGGCGGAGGAGGGCGGCGAGGGTGAGGAGGCCGGGGCGGGCCGGTCCGTCCGCCCGGAGCTGGAGTTCGTCTTCCGTACCCTGGTGGAGATGCGGATGGACATGGACGAGCTGAGGCGGGAGTTCGAGGCCTACCGCGAGCGGACCGAGGATCTGCTGGAGGGGGAGGAGGGTCGTTGGATTCTCTCGTCGGCACCGGGGGTGGAGGTGGGCGTGGCCCCGCGCCGCGCCGGGGAGCGGTCCGGACGGATGTCGGAGGAGGCCGCCGGTGCGGTGGGAGGGAGCGTGGACGCTCCAGGTGGCGCGAGCCGACCGGTGGAGGGCGAGCTTGGGGCTGGCGCCAGAGGGGAGCTCGAGTCCGGGACCTCGCCGGAGGCCGAGCAGGGCGAGGCAGACCAGGAGAACGGTCAGGTGGTCTTCCGCCCCGGCATGACCATGGAGGACCTGGAGGAGGAAGCCATCCGGGCGGTCCTCCGCCAGACCGACGGGAATCGGCGAAAGGCGGCCGAGAGCCTGGGGATCGGCGAGCGGACCCTCTACCGCAAGATCAAGCGCTACGAGATCGAGGAGTGAGGAGCGGGGCCCGGGACGCCCCTCAACTGCCGCTGCGGATCCGGAAGCGCTCGGCCTGGATCCGGGGATGGATGCGCTCCCAGCTCCGGTCCCGGAGCTCCTGGTACTCCACCTCCAGCGACTCCTCCAGGTCCACCTCCGGGGGGAAGGCGTAGACCGCCATGAGGGTCTCCTGCGGGCCCACCTGCCGACGCTCCCACGCCGGGGTCACCGGGTGGATGTCCGCCGGTCGGTAGCGGAGGCCCCGGCTCACCAGGTTCAGGTCCTCGGGCTCGAAGCGCACCCGGGTGGCCTCGGCGTGCACGGCCACCAGGAAGAGCTCGAAGGCAACCGCCGAGCCCGTCCGGTCCCGGAAGATCCGGTGGTGGCCGTCGGCCAGGGCGGAGAGCCGCTCGTAGGTGTCGGGTGCGGTGACCCGGATCACCGATTCCCGGAGGGGCGTCACCCGGAGCTGGAGATCGCCGCGCCGCAGGTAGATGGAGATCTCGTTCTGGCGGAGGGTGCCCAAGCCGGCGGGCAGCCCGGCGGTGTCGTCCTGGAGATGGGAGGCCTGGACCCGGTCCTCGTTGCTCCACCCCTCTCCCCCCTCCTGGAAGAGGAGCCCGCAGCCCACGATTCCCGTGCAGCAGCCCACCAGGAGGAGGGCGCGCCAGTAGCCGGCGGGCGAGGGGTCGTGGATCACGCTTGCTCCTTCTCCTCCAGGAGCCGGTCGATGGCCGCCAGGAGGACGTCGCGCCCCTCGCCGGTCTTGGACGAGAAGGGAATCACCTGTGAGGGATCCAGCCCCAGCGCCTTCGGGAGCTCCCGGAGCTGGACCGCCCGCTGAGACCGCTTCAGCTTATCCACCTTGGTGAGGATCACCAGGGCCGGGGTGCCCAGCGACGCCAGGTACTCCAGCATCTTCCGGTCATCGGGCATGGGATCGCGGCGGACGTCGATGAGCTGGACCACGGCCAGGGGGCCGTCGGGCCGGGCCAGGTATCCCTCCACGAGGTGGGCCCATTCATTCCGCATCTGGTCGGGCACCCGGGCGAACCCGTATCCCGGGAGGTCCACCAGAAAGAACCGGTCGTTGACCCGGAAGAAGTTGAGAAGCCGGGTCTTGCCCGGCTCCCCGGAGACGTGGGCGATCTTCTTGCGGGTCCGCCGCAGGAGGGTGTTGATCAGCGACGACTTGCCCACGTTGGATCGGCCTGCGAAGGCGATCTGGGGGAGCTGATCCGGGAGCGGGGCATCCGGGTCCGCCACCGACTCGACGAACTCGACGCTGCGGATCTTCATGGGAGCGGGTGCGGACATGTGGCCTGCCTTGCGGCGGATTGGAGGAAGGGTGGGAAGCGGCGCCGACCCGCGCCGGACCTGGACCTTCACTGTGAGATCTGTATACCCCCGTCCACCGGATCCGGGCCCCGGGGGCCGTCGCCCACCCGGGTCGAGCCCGGAAGGGTGATCCCCGGCCCAAAGACCTCCTCGATGACCTGGTCCATCCGGTCCACCAGGCGGAAGTCCAGCCGGTCCCTCACCTCGGCGGGGAGGAGCTCCAGCTCGCCTGCGTTGGCGGCGGGGATGACCACCTTCTCCATGCCCACCCGGAGGGCGGCTACCGCCTTCTCCCGGATCCCCCCCACCGGGAGGACCCGGCCCCGGAGGGTGATCTCGCCGGTCATGGCCACCCGGGGGCGGGTGGGGAGCCCGGTGAGGGCCGAGACCAGGGCCGCGGCGATGGTGACCCCGGCCGAGGGCCCGTCCTTGGGGGTCGCCCCCTCGGGAATGTGGATGTGGATGTCCACCTCCCTGTGGAACTGGGGGCGGAGCCCCAGCATCCGGGAGCGGGCCCGGGCAAAGGTGAAGGCGGCGATGGCCGACTCCTTCATGATGTCTCCCAGGGTTCCGGTGAGCTGAATGGAACCGTTGCCGGGGACGACGGCAACCTCCACCTCCAGCGTCTCGCCGCCCACCTGGGTCCAGGCCAGGCCGGTGGCGATCCCCACCCGGTCGTCGTCGTCGGCCCCCTCGGTCCGGCGGTGGGAGGGCGGCCCCAGCAGCTCCCGGAGGGCGTCGGCGTCGGGGAGCCTGGGGCGCGCGGCGTCGCCGTCGCCGTCGGCCACCTCCCGGGCCAGCTTCCGGGCCACCCGGGCCAGGCACCGGTCCAGCTCCCGGACACCGGCTTCCCGGGTGTAGTCCTGGATGATCCGGTCCACGGTCTGGTCGGTCATGGCGGTGTGCTCCGGATCGGTGGAGAGGCCGTGGCGCCGGAGCTGGGTGGGGAGGAGGAAGCGCTGGGCGATGGCCCGCTTCTCGGTGTCCAGGTAGCCCGGGATCCGGATCACCTCCATCCGGTCCCGGAGGGCGCCGGGGATCCCGGCCAGGGTGTTGGCCGTGGTGAGGAAGAGGACCTCGGAGAGGTCCACCTCCAGCTCCAGGTAGTGATCCCTGAAGGAGGCGTTCTGCTCCGGGTCCAGGACCTCCAGGAGGGCGGCGGCGGGATCGCCGTGGCCGTCCCGGGCCAGCTTGTCCACCTCGTCCAGGAGGAAGACCGGGTTCCGGGAGCCGGCATCCCGGAGTCCCTGCACCACCCGGCCCGGAAGGCTTCCCACGTAGGTGCGGCGGTGGCCCCGGATCTCGGCTTCGTCCCGGACCCCGCCCAGGGAGACCCGGACGAACCGGCGCCCCAGCGCTCTGGCGATGCTGCGGCCCAGGGAGGTCTTGCCCACCCCTGGCGGGCCCACCAGGCAGAGGACGGGGCCCTGGAGCTCCCCCACCAGCGAGAGGACGGCGATGTGGTCCAGGATCCGGTCCTTCACCTCGTCCAGCCCGTAGTGGGCGGCCTCCAGGACCGAGCGGGCGTGGGCCACGTCCAGGTTGTCGTCGGTGCGGGCGGTCCAGGGAAGGGAGACGATCCAGTCCAGGTAGCTCCGGATGACCCCGGATTCGGGCGCCGCAGGGCTCAGCTTCTGGAGCCGCCGGAGCTCCCGCTCGGCCCGCTCCCGCACGGAAGGGGGAAGATCGGCGTCAGCCACCAGGACTTCCAGGTCGCCCCATTCGGAGTCGTCGTCTCCCAGCTCCTTCTGGATGGCCCGCATCTGCTCCTGCAGGTAGATGGTCCGGCGTTCCCGGTCCATCTGCTGGGTCATCTGGCGGTCCAGCTTCTCCTCGATGCGGAGGATCTCCAGCTCCCGCTCCACCAGCTCCAGGGTGGCGGTGGCGGCCTCCGGAAGGGTCGGGGCCTCCAGGATCTCCTGTTTGTCGGAGGCCGGGACCAGGAGGTGCCCCACGATCCGCTGGAGGGTCCGGGCCGGATCGCCGGCCCCGGCCTCGGCTTCCTCGGGGGCGCTGGGGAGATCGGGGTGGAGGTGCTGATACTCCCGGGCCGTTCGCTCCAGGCGGCGGACCAGGGCCGCAAAGGGGACGGCGTCGTCGCCGGTCACCGGGGGGTGGGGGAAGGGTTCGGCGTGGGCCTCGAAGGCCCCGGATCGGGACTGGATCTCCAGGAGGCGGACCCGGGCCATGCCCTCGAAGACGACCCGATCGGTCCCGTCGGGAAGGGAGGTGCGCTGCACGATGCGGGCGAGGGTTCCCACCCGGTAGAGGTCCTCCGGGGTGGGCTCCGGGAGCTCGGCGTCCCGTTGGGCCACCAGGAGGATCAGGTCGTCGGTCTTCCGGGCCCGGTCCAGGGCGGCGACGGAGCGGGGACGGCCCACCAGGAGGGGGAGGACCATGGAGGGAAAGAAGACCAGGTCCCGGAGGGCCAGGACCGGAAGCCGCTCCGGAAGCTGTGCGGGGACGGCCGGGGGGGCGCCCTCCGGGTCCGGGGCGTCGGGGTGAGGAGGGGTCACCCTCTCCATGGCCGATCGTCCGTTGGGATCCGGATCAGGCCTCCTTCTGCTTTCGGCCATCGCCTCGGAGGACCAGGAGGGGCGGCACGCCGCTCTCCACGCTCTCCGGGGTGATGACCACCTCGCGTACGTCGTCCCGGGAGGGGATGTCGTACATGATGTCGCGCATGATGTCTTCGATGACCGCCCGGAGGCCTCGGGCGCCGGTGCCCCGCTTCAGCGCCTTCCGGGCCAGGGCCCGGATCGCCTGCGGGTCGAAGGTGAGGCCGATGTCCTCCAGCTCGAACATCTTGGTGTACTGCTTGACCAGGGCGTTCTTGGGTTCCTGGAGGATCTTGACCAGGGCGTCCTCGTCCAGCTCGTCCAGGTGGACCATGACGGGGAGCCGGCCCACCAGCTCCGGAATGAGGCCGAAGCGCTGCAGGTCTTCCGGTTCGGCGTGGGCCATGAACCGTCCCCGGTCCACCTTCTCCTTCTTGCCCCCTTCCGTGTCGGCGTCGTCGTCCAGGAACCCGATGCGGCGACGCCCGATGCGGGCCTCCACGATCTTCTCCAGCCCGTCAAAGGCCCCTCCGCAGACGAAGAGGATGTTCCGGGTGTCGATCTGGATGTACTCCTGCTGCGGGTGCTTGCGGCCGCCCTGAGGGGGCACCGAAGCCACCGTGCCCTCGAGGATCTTCAGGAGCGCCTGCTGCACGCCCTCACCGGAGACGTCCCGGGTGATGGAGGGGTTTTCCGACTTGCGGGAGATCTTGTCCAGCTCGTCGATGTAGATGATCCCCCGCTCGCACTCGCTGATGTTGTAGTCGGCAGCCTGGAGGAGCCGCACCAGGATGTTCTCTACGTCCTCGCCCACGTAGCCGGCCTCGGTGAGGGTGGTGGCGTCGGCGATGGTGAAGGGGACGTTCAGCGTCCGGGCCAGGGTCTGGGCCAGGAGGGTCTTCCCCACGCCGGTGGGGCCCATGAGGAGGATGTTGGCCTTCTCCACCTCCACGTCGTCCAGCACACCCTGGTGGTTGACCCGCTTGTAGTGGTTGTAGACCGCCACCGCCAGCGCCTTCTTGGCCTCGTCCTGTCCGATGACGTACTGATCCAGGACCTCGTTGATCTCCCGGGGGGTGAGGCTGGGGATGGCCGTGTCCGGCTGATCCCGTTCCTCTTCCTCGGCCAGGATCTCGTTGCACAGCGCCACGCATTCGTTGCAGATGTAGACGCTGGGGCCGGAGATGAACTTCCGGACCGAGTCCTTGGATTTGCCGCAGAAGCTGCAGCGGAGGTGTTTGTCCGTAGACATGGCTTCCGTTTTCCCTGTTCCGGTTTCCCCCGACCTGTCGGCCGGGGGAGGGTCCTCAGGATTCGTCGTCGTTCGACGAGTCGGCGTCGGCGTCCTCGGGCTTCTTCACGGCTTCCCGGTTCTCCAGAACCTGATCGATGATGCCGTACCTGGTGGCCTCTTCGGGACCCATGAAGTAGTCTCGGTCGATGTCCTTCTCGATCTGCTCCACGGACTGTCCCGTGTGGTGCGACAGGATCCGGTTCAGCCGCTCGCGGATCCCCAGGACCTCCTTGGCGGCGATCTCGATGTCGGCCGCCGTGCCCTGATACCCCGAAGAGGGCTGGTGGAGCATGATCCGGCTGTTGGGAAGCGCGCTCCGCTTCCCCTTGGCCCC
>PWLA01000224.1 GCA_003559555.1 Gemmatimonadota bacterium
ACACATCGGGGGTCATTCGCATGCAGGCCCACAGGGAGGAACACGACGGGTGAAGATCGGCATCAGTTGTTACCCCACCTACGGCGGCTCGGGTGCCGTCGCCACGGAGTTGGGACTGGAGTTGGCTGAACGGGGGCACGAGATCCACTTCATCTCGTACGCCCAGCCCTTCCGGTTGGATGGGTTCCGTGAGCGGGTCTACTTCCACGAGGTGGAAATGGACCAGTATCCCCTCTTCGAGCATCCCCCCTACTCATTGGCGCTGGCCGTGGCAATGCACGAAGTGGCCAGCCACTACGATCTGGATGTGGTCCACGTCCACTACGCAATCCCCCATGCCACCTCGGCCTGGATCGCCCGGCAGATGATGAATGGGTTGAAGGGGCCCAGAGTGGTAACTACCCTCCACGGAACCGATATCACCCTTACGGGCCAGCACCCCTCGTTCCACAGCATCACCCGGTTCTCGATCCGTCGCTCCGACGGGCTCACCGCTGTGTCCCAGTTCCTCCGGATGGAGACCGAACGGAATTTCGGGGTGGAGGAGGGCCGCATCCGCGTGATCCCGAACTTCATCGACACCGACCGCTATCGGCGACAGGACAAGCCTTGTCACCGGGCCACACTGGCACCGGGAGGAGAGAAGATCGTGATGCACATCTCCAATTTTCGGCCGGTGAAACGGGTGGAGGATGTGGTGGAGGTCTTCGCCCGCATCAGAGACAGGGTTCCGGCCCGACTCGTCCTCGTGGGTGACGGTCCGGACCGCCCTCGGGCTCAACAACGAGCCGAGAGCCTCGAGGTAGCGGATCACGTTCTCTTCCTCGGCAAGCACACCTCGGTGGATGAACTTCTGGCCTGCGCCGACCTCTTCCTGCTTCCCTCGGAGTCGGAGTCCTTCGGCCTGGCGGCGTTGGAAGCCATGGCCTGCGGGGTTCCCGTGGTCGCCTCCCGGGTGGGTGGTTTGCCCGAGGTCGTGGTGGACGGAGAGGCCGGAGCGCTCCTCGAAGTGGGCGACGTGGAGGGAATGGCCGAGGCGGCAGTCCAGATCCTGGGGGACGACGATCGTTGGGCGGAGGTCAGTCGGGCGGCCCGAACTTTGGCCGTCGATCGGTTCGACGCCCGGAAGATCGTGCCCGTCTACGAGGCCTTCTACCGGGAGGTCGTGGAGGGTACGGTGTCGGCGCCCGGGGCGATCTCGGGCGAGGATCCGGTCCTTCCGGCGGGAGGCGTGACCATGGCCCGGGGCACGACGTCCGACGAGGAGGATTCGTGACGGAACCGACCTACGGTCCTCCCGCGACCCTCCAGGACCTGGTGAGAGCGGCCTTGGCCGAAGATGTCGGCGACGGCGATCGAACCACGCTCTGGACAGTCCCTCCGGGCGTCAAGGTCCGTGCCCGGGTCGTAGCCCGAGAACCTCTCGTCATCGCCGGCGGTGAAGCCTTCGTGGAGGTCTTCCGTCAGGTGGCGCCCATGGTAACGCTTCGGGGCCCCCTGGCGGATGGAACCCCCCTCCGAGCCGGTGACCGAATCGTGGAGATGGAGGGGTCGGCCCGAGGCATACTCACTGCCGAAAGGACAGCCCTGAACTTCTTGGCCCACCTCTCGGGGATCGCTACGCTGACCCGCCGGTTCGTGGAGGCCGTGGAGGACACCGAGGCTGGCATCACGGATACCCGCAAGACCACACCCGGACTGCGGGAACTGGAGAAGGGGGCAGTACGAGCCGGAGGTGGGGTGAACCACCGCATGGGGCTTTACGACATGGTCCTCGTCAAGGAAAACCACATCGCCGCCGCCGGTGGACTGCGAAAGGCCGTGGAGGCTGTACGGCGCGAAAACCAGGAGGAGTTGCTGGTGGAGGTGGAGGTAGCCCGGCCCGGACAGGTTGAGCCTCTGGAAGATCTGGGAGTCGATCGGATCCTCTTGGACAACATGACCAACGAGGAGATGGCGTGGGTCGTGGATCAGGTTCAGGGCTGGGAGCCTCCGCGGCCGGTGCTGGAAGCCTCGGGGAACATGTCACTGGAGCGTGTGAGCCAGGTGGCCCGGACCGGAGTGGACTTGATCTCCGTGGGAGCTCTCACCCACTCCGCTCCGTCGGTGGACATGTCGCTTCTCCTCGAAGGCATCTGACCGTGAACATTCCCGGCGCAACGCGGTTGGAGATACACCGCCGATTGGAGTCCACGAATCAGAGGCTCCTGGAATGGGCCCGAGAGGGGGCTCCGTTTTTTGCAGTGGTCGTGGCCCGGGAACAGACTCGAGGACGGGGCCGAAGCGGAAGTCACTGGATTTCCGCTCCCGACGCCGGTCTGTGGATCTCGGTCCTTCTCCCTCCGCCTCCGAGTGGTCCGCCGGGGGTGGCGTCCATGGCGGTGGGGGTAGCCGCGGCGCGAGCGATCGAATCGGTGGCGGGTGTGGAGGTGGGACTCAAGTGGCCGAACGACCTGTTGATTCCGTCGTCGCCGGATCGACCCGAGCCCGGAAAGGTGGGTGGGGTTCTGTGTGAGGTGGCGACCAGAGCCGGTTCGCCCGTCATCGTCGCAGGAATCGGGATCAACCTGAGGAGGCCGCCGAACGTGGAATCGGGTGAGGCGGCTGACCAAGAGAATGGTCCGGGTCTCGAGGATCGGGCGATGGGGAAGGATGCTCACCTATTGGCGGGAGCGGCGTTTCTGGACGAAGCCACCGGCGCCCCGATCGGACTGGAGCGACTGGCTGGCACGCTGGTGGAAGAGCTTCGCTCCGTGGCCAATCCACCGCCGGACCAGGCCGACGAATCGCTGCTTGTTGCGTGGCATGAGCGGGATCTTCTCGA
The DNA here is from genome assembly GCA_003559555.1 of Gemmatimonadota bacterium. GTDB lineage: Bacteria > Gemmatimonadota > Gemmatimonadetes > Longimicrobiales > Gaopeijiaceae > PWLA01. The sequence goes on from PWLA01000224.1 coordinate 2,825, forward strand.
AGGACAGGAGGTTTCATGCACGGCCGGCGGCGTGGGCGTGGCACGTGGCGTGGGGCGGGACGGACGGCTGGAGATGACGGATGCTCAGGGTCGGCTCCGAAGGATTCAGGGAGGTACCGTGCGGCTTCTGGGAGAGGGGCCGCCCGCCCTTTTCGGCAGCGGTGGTGGTGACAAGCGCTCCCCTGAGGGCATTCACCTGTGAACGAGGACCAAGCGGTGCATCTGGCATTGGATGTGGGAAACACCGAAACCGTAGCAGGTCTTTTCAGGCCGGGCGAATTGGAGGTGGTCGCCCACTGGCGCTATTCCACCTCGGTGCCCCGGACCTCGGACGAACTCCTCCTCCTGCTGCGTTCGCTGTTGCGGGACGGAGGCGTCGACCCCGAACAGATTCAACGCACGACACTGGGCTCGGTCGTCCCCTCCCACACGGAACGACTGCGACGGGCCCTCACAAGACTGGGAGCCGGAAAGGTCTTCGTAGTAGACCCCGACGTGGATCTTCCCATCCGCCTCGATGTGGACGAGCCCAGATCGGTGGGTGCGGACCGGATCGTGAACACCCTCGCAGCAAGGCACCTTTTCGCCCGAAACACCATCGTAGTGGACCTGGGAACGGCCACCACCTACGATTGCATCACGGCAGATGGGATCTTTCAGGGTGGGGTTATCGCCCCAGGTCTCCAGGCAGGGCAGGACTGGCTCAAGAAGCACACGGCCAAGCTTCCCAGAGTCGAGTTCGGGCCGCCCGGACGAGTGATCGGAAGGCGGACCGAAAGCTGTCTCCAGAGCGGGATCTTCTATTCTGCGGTGGAGGCCATCGACGGAATCGTGGGTCGGATTCGGGATGAGTGGGATCGACCGGAGACCATGGTGGTGGCCACCGGTGGGTACGCTGCCCGCCTCGCCGATCATTCGGAGACGGTGGACCGGGTCGCTCCTCATCTGACTCTGGTGGGGTTGGAGTTGGCCGGCCGGTACATGGCGGGAGACCCGGTCCCTGATGTACATTCGTAGCCGGCCCACCGCTGGGGTTCTGGGGGAGTCGCACATGTACGCGATCACGCCGCGGCGATGCGGTCTCGGACATCCGCTCACGAGGCCTGGCGCGGAAGGTCGGAATTGAACTGGCAAACTGAACTCGAGAATCCGACGGGGCCACGACTCGGCCCCGACACCGTATACGGACAAGCCTCTCCATGACCCTATCGCCTGTCTTCCGTTCACAGGACGCGGTTCGTCTCCTCCAGGAGGAGGGCATCTGGGATCGTCTGGCCCCTGCTATCGCCGATCAGGCCAGGGCGGTGGCGACGGTCCACGAGGACCTGGATGCAATCCTGGCTCCGACCTTCCGGAGACCAGCCCCTCCAACCCCAGTCGATGGTCGCGTGGATCGCCCGGAGGCGCTCCCGTTCCTCCAGGAATACTTCTTTCTGATTCTTTTCCGGTCGCTCTTCGAGGCATTGGGGATCGACGCAGTGCGCCTGGAACGATACGCCCAGGTGAACTTCTGCATCAAGGGTACGATCACTGCAGCGGACAACATCTTCGATGAGCAGGGCAAGAGTTTGCTTCCGCTGGATACGGGCAACGGGACCCGATTTCTCTCGATTTTGCAACTCATGTGCTTCGAGCGGCTCATTCGACGGGTCCTGGACCGCGGAGTCGACAGTGGCGAGTTCGGGGCATCGGAGCGAGACGAGATCCTCAAGGGTCTGCTGGACCTGATGGCCCAGATCGGTCAGCTGGAGGGCTCCGAAGAGGGGGGCGTGGATGAGATTCCCACCCCCGAGGCGATGGTCGACGGTGTGCACCGGGTTCGCGGAGGCGCACTTTTCGCTCTGGCATTCGTGCCGCCCGCCGTACTCGAGACCGGCGCGACGCTCGATCAGGTGCGAGCCGCTGAGCCTGCGGTGGCCCGACTGGGCACCGCCTTCCAGATCGTGGACGACCTTACCGATTTCGAATTCGACGTGGGCCGCCGAAGCCACAACCTGCTGGTCGCACAGGTCCATCATTACGGGAGTCCGGAAGAACAGGCGCTTCTCAAAGCGCTGTGGGTCGGCGACAGACCGGTGGAAGGGGGGATTGTGGAAGAGTCATTCCAACATTCGGCCCGTGCCGTGCTGGAGCGAGCCTACGATGAGGCCCGAACCTCCTTTCGGGACCTGGCCGAGTTGGGGTTCTGGTTCCCCGAGGAACTGGCCGACGAGGTGGTCCACGCCATTGTCGGCCTCGATGGGGTGCGCCGGATGGCGAGGCTGACGGCGGGCTCCCCCGAGGCCTGATCCGACCTCGGACCTCGGAACTCGTGATGTCAGAGCAGGACCGCTCCCCTCCCCATTGAGCCCGTTGGGCCGAAACTGCTTTTCTCCCCTCCAAACCGGACCTCCGGGGCGTTGACACTTCTCCCAGTTGTCCTAAATTACGACTGGGTTGTTAGCACTCTCATTCTGTGAGTGCTAACACGATGTCACCCTCTCACCCTCACCGTGAAACGCGGAGGAGAGTCAATGACGACGAAGACCAGCACGAAGATCCAGCCACTGGCTGATCGGGTCGTGGTTCAGGCCTTGGAAGAGGCCGACCAGACTCGTGGCGGGCTGTACATTCCGGATACCGCCAAAGAGAAGCCCCAGCAGGGAAAGGTCGTGGCCGTGGGCCCCGGCAAGCTCTCCGAGCAGGGCGAGCGCCTCAACCCGGATGTGAAGGAGGGCGACACCGTCCTTTACGGGAAGTACTCCGGTACCGAGGTGACAGTGGAGGGAGAGGAGTTCCTCATCCTCCGCGAGTCCGACATTCTTGCCGTGATCCAAAGCTGAATCTGGGTGCGGTCGGCGCTGCCGACCCCATGCTGATTCTCTTTCAATAACGATCGACCATTCCATCGAAGGAGCTCGACGATGGCTGCAAAGGACCTGAAATTCGATACCGAAGCCCGGTCAAAGCTCAAGACCGGCGTCGACAAGCTGAGCCGAGCCGTGAAGGTCACGTTGGGGCCCAAGGGTCGCAACGTGGTGCTGGACCGGCAGTTTGGCGCGCCCACGGTCACCAAGGACGGGGTTACCGTGGCGAAGGAGATTGAGCTGCAGGACCCCATTGAAAACATGGGGGCCCAGATGGTGAAGGAGGTCGCTACCAAGACCTCCGACAACGCTGGGGACGGGACCACCACCGCGACTGTTCTGGCCCAGGCGATCTTCTCAGAAGGGCTGAAGAACGTAACCGCCGGAAGCGATCCCATGGCCATCAAGCGGGGGATCGACGCGGCGGTGGAGCAGGTGGTGAGCAAGCTGCGCGACTACTCGATGGAGACCAAAGGGAAGAAGGAGATCGCCCAGGTCGGCACCATCTCCGCCAACTCCGATGCTGAGATCGGCCAGCTGATCGCTGACGCCATGGAGAAGGTCGGCAAGGACGGCGTCATCACCGTGGAAGAGGCGAAGGGTCTGGAGACAACCCTGGACACCGTCGAAGGGATGCAGTTCGATCGTGGATACCTCTCCCCTTACTTCGTGACCGACCCGGAGCGGATGGAGGCAATCCTCGAGGATCCGATGATCCTCATCCACGACAAGAAGATCTCCAACATGAAGGATCTGCTGCCCATCCTGGAGAAGGTAGCCCAGATGGGACGGCCCCTCATGATCATCGCCGAGGACATCGAGGGCGAGGCCCTGGCCACCCTGGTGGTGAACAAACTGCGGGGAACGTTGAAGGTATGCGCTGTGAAGGCGCCTGGATTCGGTGATCGTCGCAAGGCCATGCTCCAGGACATCGCCGTTCTCACCGGCGGCCAGGTCATCTCCGAGGAGATGGGCTTCAAGCTGGAGAACGCTGTGGCTTCTGATCTGGGCGAGGCCAAGCGGATCGTGGTGGACAAGGACAACACCACGATCGTGGACGGCGCCGGCGATGACGACAAGATCAAGGGCCGTGTGGCCGAGATCCGTGCCGCCATCGAGCAGTCGACCTCCGATTACGACCAGGAGAAGCTCCAGGAGCGCCTGGCCAAGCTGGCCGGTGGCGTGGCGGTGATCAACGTGGGTGCCGCTACCGAAACGGCGATGAAGGAGAAGAAGGCTCGGGTGGAGGATGCTCTCCACGCGACGCGTGCCGCAGTGGAGGAGGGCATCGTACCCGGTGGTGGCGTGGCTCTCCTTCGGGCCCAGGCGGCTCTGGCCGATTTCAAGCTGGAGAAGCAGCCCGAGCAGATCGGTGTGGCAATCCTCCAGCGGGCGCTGGAAGCCCCGGTTCGGCAGATCGCCAACAACGCCGGAGCGGAGGGATCCATCGTCGTGGCCAAGATCCGCGAGTCCGAGGATCAGAACTTCGGCTTCAACGCCGCCACTGAAATCTACGAGGACCTGGTCCAGGCTGGGGTGATCGACCCGACCAAGGTTGTCAGGACCGCGCTTCAGAACGCCGCCTCCATCGCGGGGCTCCTCCTCACCACCGAGTGTGTGGTGGTGGAGCATCCGGAGGACGATGACGAGGGTGGTGCCGGCGGTGGAGCCGGTGGAATGGGCGGCATGGGTGGTATGGGCGGTATGGGCGGCATGTACTGACCCAGCGCCCGACCACAGAAAACGAGGAGGACGTGGAGTCACATGGGCTCCCGTCCCGCTCGCCTCGGCACATCGAGTAACCCGTGTCGAAGGAACGTCCGGCCCCCTGAGGATGGGGGTCGGACGTTCTGCGTTTCCTCCAGGGTTGCCCGGGCTCTGCGACGCGGAACAGAGTCCGGCACAGGCAGCGAACTCCATCCCCCGCTTCTGTCTTTGGGAAGTGTTGGTCGTATTTCTGTCGGGATGAAGTCCGAGCATCGGTGTCCGTCCTGAACGGATTCAACATCGGGGTGTCCATATTCGGTCGGGCTCCACACCGGTGCGTCCCTCCTGGACGGGATTCGGACGGGCCGGTGTGCCCGGCGCCCTGGGCTTTTCTCCTCCTACTCACGGCCCCTGTTCAGCTCTTCGGCCCGTATGCGAGAACCCGGCGCGCAAGCCGGACCATGAACACGGCGCCCGACCGGTACGGCGAGAGGAAGTCATACCGAATTGACCCTCGGTTGCCAATGAAAGGCCCCTTGGCTCAGGCCAGCGCCGGAACGATCATGAGCAGGGAAGGCGCCACACGATTCCCTTCCGGCTCAGATCCAGTATGCGCAACGGACCCAGCATGTGGCTGCGCTCGGTCCGAAGCGAACCTGCGATCCCTCAAGGGGCCACCCGCTGGGTGGGATCTGGCAGGATCCCTGCTTGGGGAACCGGAGAACGAGTTCCTTCGACGGTGCCCTTCAGGGTCCGAACACCAGCCCGGCACGTTTGCGATCTGCGACCAGATACACGGGCCGGTCGCCCGTGCGACGTGCCGATGCCAGGCCAGGTAGTTGCGCAGATAGCGCGTGGCCACACCTCGGAAGCCGCCCAACCACAACCGCCAATTCCGCACGAGTTTCCGGATCCGGTCCACGGCCCTCATGGCCCGTTCCCGCTCAACTCCCCCTCCATCCACCACGATGGGACGTCTCGAGGGTCGTCCATCTGAGCACCACCGCCTTCCTCGTCCGTCCAGGAGCCGATGGCCTCCCTCCCGTGCGAATGCAGCGAGTGAAGAGTAGGGTGGGCGGTCCGAAACGAGGTCCCCTCCTGCTCCGATGACAGGCCCAAGCTGCCTCACCAGGTCGTCGGAGCGGGGCTGCATTCTTTTCCCACGAAACAGGGCGAAGTGCCAATCCGGAGCGCCTTCCTCTTGTGCGAAGATCACGTGCGAGATTCCAGATGAACAGGGTCCCCGCAGCCATCCGCGCTTTCTTCGCGAGGGCCGATCCCGAGGTCGGCGTCCCTTCTCGGAGACCGGAAGATAGGTGCTGCCAAGAACCGCGAGACCGCTGATCGGCGGTCCGGCTTGGAGCCGGTAGCGGTTAGCGAGGAGATGGCGCCAGCGGAAGGCTGTATCCTTGGTGATTCCAAGGCGTCGACCAGCCGCTCGGACCGACAGGCCTTCGACCATGCACCGTCCGAAATCCATCCAGAGACCCAGGCGCTTGGAGTACGCCATGGGCGTTCCGGTGAGATCGCTGAAGGTCCGTTCGCATCCTTTGCAGCGGTAGCGTTGACGGCCGGAGAAGCGACCCCATTTAATCACGTGATTGGACGAGCATCGCGGGCAACGTCGGCCTGCGTCCTCGAAGGCACGGACTCTTCGCACGATACGGAGAAGGAGGGCTTCGGCCGGATTGCAAGGCTCGCATCCGCGACCGACCTCCACGGCCTGGACCGGACTGGAGGGAAGGTCGAATTCGACCGATGGGACGGATCGTGGTGGCGTCGAATCGCCAGAGGTGGGGTTTGGGACCATTGCGTTGAGTCTTGCGCCAGGCCGGAACTCGAGGTGTGCGAGCTGGCGACCGCCGAGGGTCGCGTACGAGCCTCAACTACGCTCAGATGGCGGGACGCAACCATGGTTGCATGGGACCGCGCGTTCCTCAGGATGGGATCGCGGCCAGTGGCCAACATTTCTCAAGGACAGAAACGGGGGGTGAAGCTGGAGCCGGGTACTGGGGGTCGACCGAATGTTCGTTGTTGACCCCTGGCACCGATCGCCATTAATCTCCGGCCGCAGTTTGCAACCGTCTGCGTGTCTCGCGGTGCTGCAGATAGTTCGGTTCGAGGATCCGGTTCGGAGTGTTCCGATCTGATTCGATCCGAAGCACCCAGGTGATCGTCCAACAAAGTCGCCGAACGCGGTTCTGCCGCCTCGGGGGCGGTCCACAGCTCTCATCCCACACATGCTACCGATGGCCCAGACCATCCAGGTGACCCTTCCGGACGGGAAGGTCCTCGAAGTTCCAGCCGATTCCTCCGCCTATGACGTCGCTGCCCAGATCGGGCCGGGGCTGGCCAAGGCCGCTCTGGCCGCTGAGGTGGACGGCGAGCTGGTGGATCTACACCGACCTCTTCCCGGGGATTGCACGGTGCGGCTCATCACCGACCGCGACCCCGAGGCGCTGGAGCTCCTTCGGCACTCGGCAGCTCATGTCCTCGCCACTGCGGTCCGAGAACATCGACCCAATGCGGAGATCGGGTTCGGCCCACCCATCGATGAAGGCTTCTACTACGACTTCGGGGTCGAGGAACCCTTTACGCCAGAGGAACTGGAGACGTTCGAAGAGGCCATGCAGGAGGTGATCGAGGCAGACTACCCGTTCGAACGCCAGGAGGTGACGAAGAAGGAGGCCCGGGAGCTCTTCCACGATGATCCCCTGAAGTTGGAGCGCTTGGAGGAGTTCGACTCCGACGAGGTCATCACGGTCTATCGGGATGGGCCGTTTCTGGATCTCTGCAAGGGTCCTCATCTCCCATCCACCGGGCACCTGGGGAACTACAAACTCCTCTCAACCGCCGGAGCCTACTGGCGCGGTGATGAGTCCCGGCAGATGCTCCAGAGGATCTACGGGACCGCCTTCTTCAAAGAGAAGGAGTTGAAGAAGCACCTGGAGCGGCTGGAGGAGGCTCGCAAGCGGGACCACCGGGTCCTGGGCCGAGAGCTGGATCTGTTCACCGTCGATCAACGGGTGGGATCGGGACTGATTCTTTGGCAGCCCGCCGGGTCCATCATCCGAAATGAGATCGAGGAGTACGAGAAGGATCTGATCCAGCGCCACGGATACGAGATCGTCTACACCCCTCACGTGATGAGCGAGCAGCTCTTCGAGATCTCCGGGCACCTGGAGAACTTTGAGCAGAATATGTTCGGCGCCATGGAGATGGAGGGGAGCCGATACCGAGCAAAACCCATGAACTGCCCGGGGCACATCTGCATCTACCAAGCGCAGCAACGCTCCTACCGGGATCTTCCGGTTCGCTACGCCGAGTTCGGAAC
>PWLA01000113.1 GCA_003559555.1 Gemmatimonadota bacterium
CACCAGGTGAGCGAGCCCGAGACCCGGGCCCTGGCCGACTTCATGTACGAGCAGGTGAACATCGCTTCGGTCCTCACCTTCTCGCCCTACGACAACCTCCGCTCGCCGCCGCCCTCCCAGCGCACCCCGCCGGAGGGCGTGGCGCCGGGGCCGCCGGCCATTCCCTCGAACATCCTGAGCCAGGACCGGCCCTTCTACCAGTACATCTCGGAGCAGTTCAACGAGATCACCGGTCTTTCGGGTGAAGGCGAGGAGGGGGAGGCCGGCTCCTTCCCCCAGTTCGCCTACTACCAGGTGGGCCTGCCTTCCTTTACCACGCCGGTGTGGACGATCCCCGGAGCCGGGGGCGCCCCCGGCTCCGCTCCCGGCAACGCGGAACCGCCCTCAGGCGGAGTGGAGGGCTCCTGGGCCATCCAGATGGACTTTCAGGGACAGCCCATGGACGGGAGCCTCACCCTGGAACGGGACGGGGACGCCCTCGTGGGCTCCTTCGACAGCCCCGGCGGCGCGGTGGAGCTGGAGGGGGCCGGCGAGGGCTCAGCCTTCCGGCTTTCCGGTGAGGTGCCCCAGATCGGTGAGATCACGATCACGGGGACGGTGAGCGGCGACGACGTCTCCGGCTCGCTGGGCCTGGGTCCCATGGGAAGCAGCTCGTTCACCGGCTCGCGAGTGGGCGGGGCCTCGCCCGTGGCCGGAGCCGGCAGGTCGGCCGCTCGCCGGTCGTCCGGGGACTCCCGGGACCACCAGTGGCTCGCCTACCTCGAGGAGCGGGGCATCGACGGCTTCGTGGACTGGACGCCGGCCACCCACCCGGAGCTGGGTGAGGTGGAGGTGGGCGGCTTCGTCCCCAACGCCCGGGTGAATCCTCCGGAGGAGGACATCGCCGACCTGGCTCGCCGCCACGCCGACTTCGCCGTCTGGCTGGGCCACCAGCTCCCGGAGCTGGAGCTGCTGGACATCGAGGTGGAAGCCCGGGGAGATCACGTCTTCCAGGTCAGCGCCACCATTGTCAACGACCAGTACCTGCCCACCCACTTCCAGATGGGGACCCGGATCCGCACGAACCGGCCCATCACCATCCGCCTCATGCCCACCGAGGGGCTGACCGTGCTTTCGGGCAACATCCAGCAGCAGATCAACCGACTGGAGGGGATGGGCGATCGCCACACCTTCACCTGGCTCGTCCAGGCGCCTCCGGGTACCGAGGTGCCTTTGGAGCTCTTTGCCGAACGGGCCGGCGGCCTGCAGTCCACCACCCTGACCCTGCGCTGAGGAGAAGCGACCCATGAGCAAGCACACGACCGTACGAGAGTCGAATCGGCGCCGGGTCCCCACCAGCGTCCGGAGCGGACACCTGATGGCGGGCGTCGCCCTCCTCCTCCTCATGGCCTTCGCCGCGCCCCTGGCGGCCCAGCCCTTCACCCAACCCGATCGCGACCCCAACGTGAACCTGCGCTGGGACCGGTATTACGACTACGACCAGGTCACCGACGCCCTGGAGCAACTGGTGGACGCCTATCCCCAGTTCCTGACCCTTGAGAGCATCGGGGAGTCGTGGGAGGGTCGGGACATCTGGCTGGTGACCATCAACAACCCGGAGACCGGGCCGGACCACGAGAAGGCGGCCTTCTACTCCGACGCCAACATCCACGGAAACGAGATCCAGGGGACCGAGGTCACCCTGTACATGATCTGGTTCCTGATGGAGAACTATGAGCACATGGAAGCGGTGCGGGAGCTGGTGGACAATCGGGCCTTCTACCTGATTCCCACCATGAACCCGGATGCCCGCCAGGTCTTCTTCGACCAGGGGGGTCCCACCCGGAGCGGCACCCGGCCCTTTGATTCCGACGGCGACGGCCGGGCCAGCGAGGATCCACCCCAGGACCTGACGGGCAATCGGGAGATCCTCCAGATGCGGAAGTACACCCCGGGCGAGGGTACCCACATGGAGTCGCCCATCGACCCCAGGCTCATGGTGGTCGCACCTCCGGGTGAGAAGGGCGACTACACGCTGCTGGGCTCCGAGGGCACCGACCTGGACGGCGACGGCCGTCGCAACGAGGACGGCATCGGCGGCTACGACATGAACCGGAACTTCCCCGGCGACTGGCAGCCCATGCACATTCAGGGCGGAAGCCACTGGTATCCCTTCTCCCACCCCGAAACCCGGGCGGTGGGTGAGGCCCTCATGAGCCGCCCCAACATTGCCGCCCTGCAGAGCTGGCACAACGCCGGGGGAATGATTCTCCGGGGGCCCGGCTCCCAGTACTACCGGGGCACCGGCGAGTACACGAACCGCGACGTGCGCACCTACGACTACCTGGGCGAGCGGGGCGAACTCATGCTCCCCTACTACCGCTACTGGACGGTGTGGGCCGACCTCTACACGGTCTACGGGGGCACCCTGGACTGGGCCCACGACGCCCTGGGGGTCATGGGCTTCACCAACGAGCTCTGGAGTCAGGCCCAGCTCTACCAGGGTCACTGGGACTCGGACGGCCCCATCCCCGACGAGATGGACCGACTCTTCTTCAGCGACCGCTTGGGGCTCGGCGCCTGGTTCCACGAGTGGGAGGAGTACGAACACCCGGATCTGGGGACGGTGGAGATCGGCGGGTGGAGCAAGTGGTTCGGGCGCACGACGGTGCCCTTCATGATCCAGGA
>PWLA01000263.1 GCA_003559555.1 Gemmatimonadota bacterium
CCCCGGATGTTGCCCACGATGTCGTTGTTGAAGACGGCATCGATCCGGGTGCCCTCCTCGTAGGCTCGGTGGGCGTGGAGGCGGGCGCCGAAGAGCCCCTGCTCCTCGCCGGCGAAGCCGATGAAGACCAGGGTGGCGTCGAACTCCAGGCCGCTCTGGGAGAGGACCCGGGCCAGCTCCATGGCCACGGCGGTGCCGCTGGCGTCGTCGTTGGCGCCGGGAGCGGGGTTGTTGAAGCGCTCGTAGTCCTCCTCCATCGCCTCCAGGAGCTGGGCCACCGAGTCGTAGTGACCGCTCACGTAGATCCGCCGGTCGCTTCGGCCCGGGAGCACCGCCTTCACGTTGCAGAGCTCCACGTCCTCGGCGATCCGACCCTGGGCCACCACGTCGTAGCAGTCCAGGCTCACCTGGAGGCGGGGGCTGTAGCCCGAGAGCTCTTCCACCATCCACTCACGGGCGGCGCCGATTCCCCGGTTCGGATCGTCCACCGCCGAGAGGGTGTGGCGAGTCTCGAAGGCGGCCAGGGTGGCGACCAGGTGCTCCAGGTTCTCCTCAGAGATCTCGCCTACCAGCTCCTGGATGGCAGGATCCAGCTCCACCGTGCCCTGGGCGTGAAGGTGATCGGCTCCCCCCAGGAGGATGACGAGGAGTCCGAAGAAGAGGGGTGTGCCGCGAAGGTGGTTCATGGGGTCGTCCCTGCTGCAAGTCTGAGTTGTGGGCGAAGCGCTGCTGCCGTCACCAGTGGTACCAGTCGTCGTGCTCGTCGGGGCCGGTGGGGCCGATCTGTCCCCGGGCGCGCTCCAGCAGCTCCGCGGGGTTGTAGATCCGACCCTCCCGGATCACCGTCTCCACGTTCCGGGTGTTGCGGATGTCGTCCAGCGGATCGCCCTGGATGACCACCATGTCGGCCCACTTCCCCGGTGCGATGGAGCCCATGTCGTCCTCCTCCCCCAGCGCCCGAGCCGCATTGATGGTTCCGGCCCGGATGGCGTCCATGGGCGGGATGCCCGCCAGGGTGAAGGCGTGGAGCTCACGGTGCGATGAGAACCCGGCCAGGAATTCGCCCCGGCTGGGGGTGTCGGTCCCCAGGGTGATGAGGTGGCCTCCGCCGGCGTTGTAGAAGGCCAGGGTGGTCCGCTTCATGGCCTGGTACAGGTTGGACATGAGCTCGTTGCGGGTTCGTTCCCGCTGGGCCACCCGCTCCTGCACGTAGGGGGTGAAGAAGCTTCGCTCGTCGCCCCAGTCGTCGAACCCTTCTTCCAGCTCGGTGAAGTAGACCGGCGCGGTGATGGTGGCGTCGAAGTAGACCTCGTTGTCCAGAAAGAGCTGAACGATCTCCCGGAAGGCGGCGTCGGTGGTGTCCACCTGGTTCCAGACCGGGTAGGCGGGCTGCTCCGGATCCAGGACCGGACCGCCCAGGATGTGCTCCACCCGGTCGATCCCCATGGCGATGGCGTCAGCCGAGTTGGTGGTCCCCCGGAAGCCCGAGTCCAGGTGGCCGGTGACCGTGCCGCCGTGGTGGTGGACCCGTTCGATCAGGGGTTCCAGGTGCCGGGGCGCCGCCCCCTTCGCCTTGAAGTGCCGCACACCTCTCTCCACCCAGTAGTCCACGTCGTCCCTGACCTCCTGGGCGGTCATGTCCGGGTCCCAGCCCGGGCGCGTGCTCCCGTAGTAGGGACCTGAGGGGATGACCCGGGGACCGATCCACTCGCCGGCCTCGATCCGGTCCCGGAGCTGCAGGAGGAGCTCGGGTTGGTACTCGCCGCCGGGGAAGGTGGTGGTGACCCCGTTGGCCAGGAAGATCAGGGGGTTGTAGCGGGTCTCCTCCACCCGACCCTCACCGGTGAGGTCCATGTTGTGGTGGGCGTGGAGGTCGATGAGCCCGGGCATGAGGGTCCGGTCGTCCTCCAGGGTGAGCCGGAGGGGGTCCGCACCGTCGGGCCAGGGCTCGTCCACCGGGCCCACCGAGTGGATCCGGCCGTCGGGGCTCACCACGACCCCGGGGTTCGGGATGCGCTCACCGCCCTCCACGTCCAGGAGCCACCCGCCTTCCACCACGAGCCAGTCGTCCGGGGCCTGTGCCGGGTCCCCGCCATTGGTGGCCAGCGCGGGTGTGTCGGCCTGACAGGCCGGGAGAGTGAGGAGGATGAGGAAGAGGAAGAAGAACGGCAGAGCCCGTTGGAGGGGCGCGGCTCGGATCGAGGGTGCGGTCATGGGCGGCTCGGTTGGTCGGCCAGTTGGGATTCTTGCTCAGGCAAGGAATATCCTTGCTCAAGCAAGGAATATGCTTGCCTTGGCAAGGAACGTCCGGCACCCAAAAGAGACGGGCTCGGACCGGCTGATGACGCGAGAAGACCTGAATGTAGCTGACGGCTGCCCGGAGAATCAAATGGTGGGGGAAAGATGGGCGTGGTGGGCCTTCGCCCTCCCCGGTGGTCGAGCGCGGCCATCGAGAGTGTCGCCTCCGGACCCCCGCTCGTCCCGCGCGGCCATCAAGCGTTCCCCCTCGATCCCCCCTCGTCCCGTTCCACCATCAAGAGTTCCCAATCAGCTATGGACAGCTTTTCGGGGAAGGGAGTCGGGGTGGTCCGAGATGCCGCCCAAACACCGCCAACGGCCGCTCTGCCCGCTCGCCTGAGCCGCCTGCTCGCCCTATCCGGACGCCG
>PWLA01000243.1 GCA_003559555.1 Gemmatimonadota bacterium
GTCCGACGGGATGGGGGGAGGTTCCATGGGTTCAACCCGGATCCTGTACCACAGGAGTCGTAGAGGCAGGACGAAGCCATCCGGATGCCTCGAGCAGCAGGAAGTTCACGCCAACCAAGCTTCCCGAAGGGGTAGGTCACCCAGACGATCAAGAGTGACCATATTCCCTCCCGGCTCCGTGGGCAAGGAGACATTCCCAGGCCGCACATGCGGGACAGGCAGGCCCCACATGCGGGGAAAATGTCGAACAGAACGTCCTCTGGCACCTTCAATTCCACATTTTGCCCGCTTTCCGGGGAAAATGTCGAACTCTTCGCCCAAAGCTCCCTTCAATTCCACATTTTGCCCGCTTTCCGGGGAAAATGTCGAACTCTTCTTCTGCGCCCCCCTTCAATTCCACATTTTCCCCGGCTCGTGGTCCATCGGCCGGGTCGCAGTCTCCGGGTGTGGACCGAAAGGCCTACTCGATCCGCCGAAACTCCACCCGGGAGAACTCGAACCATTCGCCGTCGGGTCCCAGGATCAACGACCGCTGGACCTTGCGGCCGTCGTCCTCGATCTGGAGAACTACCCGGTACTCGGTGGTGGTGGTCGGATCTCCCATGAACGGCCCCTCGGTCTCCAGTGTGAGCGCGGTTCCCGACTCGTCGAGGGTGCCTGCGTAGGACCACAGGTGCGTCTGGGCCGAGTCGATCCACGTTGCAACGAACTCCTCCCGGGCCGGGTCGTAGCCCAGGGTGAGGATGCCGGTGAAGGGCACGCCCGCGGAGGTCGTGCCCGTGCTCTCTGCCACCAGCCAGTTGCCCACCTGGCGGGCGGTCTCCCGGCTCTCGTAGCGGACCGGGTCCTGCCCCGGCCCCAGCGTCGCCGCCGCCTCCCCCGTCCACACCCCGGCCAATTGTTCGAGGAAGGCGGCATGATCCTGGGCCTCCAGCTCCGATGCCCCGCCGGCTGCCCAGGTGAGGCCCAGGAAGATGAGCCCCAGGAGGGGGCCCATGCGAAGCCCCATCGGAGGTCGCCCCCTCGTGCGGGTGCCCACCATCCGGGGGCTCATCACCCCTCCTCCAACTGGGCAATCTGGATCAGGTTCCCGCAAGTGTCGTCGAAGACGGCCATGGTCACCGGGCCCATCTTCACGGGAGGCTGAGTGAAGCGCACCCCCAGTCCCTTCAGGCGCTCGTGCTCGGCGTGCACATCGTCCACGCCGAAGGAGGTGAAGGGGATGCCGTCCGCCACCAGGGCCTCCTTGAAGGGCCCGGCTGCGGGATGACCGTCGGGCTCCAGGAGGAGCTCGGTACCCTCGGGGTCCTCGGGCGACACCACGGTGAGCCAGCGGGACTCGCCCATGGGGACGTCCTGCTTCTTGACGAAGCCCAGCACATCGGTGTAGAAGTCCAGAGCCTTCGCCTGATCGTCCACCAGAACGCTCGTCACCACGATCTTCATTGCATCGCTCCTGTTCGGTCCCCGGCGGGTCTCACAGGTCCCAGCGGTCCAGGATCACCCTCAGCGGACCCGTGTCGAGGTAGTGGAACTTGTACCGGCCGTCCCGCTCCGTGCTCACCAGGCCGGCCGCTTCCAGAACGTCCAGGTGCTGGGAAATCGCCTGGCGCGACATCTCCAGCCCGTGCTTCATGGTCAGCCGGGTGCAGAGCTCGAAGAGGGTCTGACCGTCCAGGTCATGCAGCTCGTCGAGAATCGCGCGCCTCGCCTCAGCGGCCAACGCCTGGTACACGTCACTCACGAATCCACCATATGCAAGTGCGTGCTTGCATGTCAAGAGAGACCTTCCTACGGGCCGGTCGCAAGGCCGTCGACCAGCCGACCGATCCGGTCCCAGCGCGCTTCGCGCAGGAAGGTGACCAGACCCGAGGCATCGCGATCATACGAGTAATAGATCAAGCGAGGTTTGGCCGACAGAGCTTCCCGTTCGACGAGCCCCCAGTAACGGGAGTCCAGCGAAAGGTCCCGGTTGTCACCCAGCATGAAGAACCGATCATCCGGAACCACCAGGGGCCCCCACTGATCGCGGGATGGACGGTAGTCTTCCCGATCCACATCGCGGGTCAGGTAGGTCTCCTGCCAGTCCATCCAGGGATGCCGGTCGTCCGCCTCGGGATCCGCCCAGCTCACCCAGGGCTCGGCCTGGCGCTCTCCATTCCGGTAGAGGGCCTTGTCGCGCATCTCGAGGGTGTCGCCGGGCATCCCAACGACCCGCTTCACCAGCTCCGTCCCCTCCTGGTGGGGTGCCTCGAAGATCAGGATCATGCCCGGGTCGGGGTCGAACCCATCGGCGATCGGGGTCGCCAGGACGAAGTCCCCCACTTTCAAGGTGTCGTCCATGGACGCGGAGGTCATGACCCGGGTGGCGACGGACACCTCGACGACGACCACGGCTGCGATGCTCAATGCGAACGTTCCGGCCCATGCCCACACTTGATGTGACGACCCTCGCCCCACGTCGAAGCCGGCCGCGGAACGCCCTAGAGCCAGGCGACGCTCGACGAGCGCTGCCATCTGGGAGAACTCCCGGGAACGGTGGCCCTCCGGACGGATCCGGATGTCCGGCACATCCCCCCGTCCCTTAAGGGTGATGCCATCGGCTCCGAGGGGATCCACGACGTCGGCCATCTGGTCCCAACCCATGGCCTTGCGGGACCGCGCA
>PWLA01000024.1 GCA_003559555.1 Gemmatimonadota bacterium
ATTCAGGAGGCCCGGGATCTGGGTGTGGGCGAGTTCGTGAACATCCGGGGAGTCGTGACCTCGCATCCGGGCCAGGTGCAGTCCAGCTTCGTGTACATCCAGGACGCCACCAGCGGGATCCAGTTCTTTACCTCGGCGTTGAACGACGCCGGGCTCCAGATCGGCGACCGGATCGACGTGAGCGGGGAGCTGGACGAGTTCAACTCCACCCTCCAGCTGGTGAGTGTCCAGCTCAACGAGGTGGAGCCCGGCGTGGGTGCGCCGGCCCCGACGGAGCTGACCACCGCCCAGATCATGGCGGATGCGCCCAACATGAGCGGCCCGATTCAGGGGCTCCTGGCCGTGGTGCGGGGGGCCGAGCTCCAGAGTTCCTTCGACAGTGGCGGGAACCGGAACGCCTCCATCGACGACGGCAGCGGGTTCGCCCTCGTACGGGTGGCATCCGGCGTGACCGGCAACACCGGTGACCAGATCCTGGACGACCTGGGGCTCCAGGTAGGCGCCTGCTACGACATCGTGGGGCTGGTGGGGGCCTTCGGCAGCGACGGCCAGCTCTTCCCCCGATCCGCCGACGACTTCTCCGAAGTTTCCTGCGAGGAATGATGCCCTCCATGACC
Source organism: Gemmatimonadota bacterium (assembly GCA_003559555.1). Classification (GTDB taxonomy): domain Bacteria; phylum Gemmatimonadota; class Gemmatimonadetes; order Longimicrobiales; family Gaopeijiaceae; genus PWLA01. The sequence continues at coordinate 618 of PWLA01000024.1, forward strand.
CGAATTCCGCGTCGGTCCGTGTCCACTGCATTCTCGACTCCTGCCACCGCGAGATCCATGCGTAGCACATACCTCCTTCGAGCCTTCCTCGTCGCGCTCCTGGCCCTGGCCCTGGCTCCGGCCCAGGAAGTGATGGCCCAGGCCGGCACCACCGGTGCGATCTCGGCCCGGACCCTCGGTCCCGACGGGAGCGCCATGGCCGGGGTCCAGGTCACGGCCCTGAACGAAGAGACCGCCTTCCAGCGTTCGGCCCTGACCAACCAGGAGGGCCGGGTGACCCTGCGGCTGTTGCCCCCGGGCATCTACACGGTGCGGGCCCAGTTCATCGGTTACCGGATCGAGGAGATCAGCGAGGTGCGGGTAGCGCTGGGCCAGACCGCCGGGGTGAGCTTCGACATGGTTGAAGAGGCGGTGCAGGTGGAAGGGATCGAGGTGCTGGGGGCGGCTCGGACGGTGAACACCCGGCAGGCCAACGTCTCCCAGAACATCTCCCTGGCCGAGATCGAGAGCCTGCCGGCGCTGGGGCGCGACTTCACCGACTTCATCTCCCTCTCGGGAATGGTGTCGCCCTCCCCTGAGACGACGACCGGTGGTCAGTTCTCCATCGGCGGCCAGCGTCCCTCCCAGACGAACCTCCAGATCGACGGGGTGGACTCGAACAACGCCTTCTTCGGCGAGAACCGGGGGGGCTCCAGGCTTCCCTTCTCCTTCTCGCTGGAGTCGATCCGGGAGTTCGAGGTCATCACCAACGGCTTCGACGTGGAGCACGGCAACTACTCCGGCGGTGTGGTGAATGTGATCACCCGGGGCGGAACCAACCGGTTCGAGGGAACGGCCTACGTGAACTACCGGGGCGACGCTCTCACGGCGTCGGACTTCGCCGGACAGGACCCGGTGGACTTCGAGGCCACCCAGTTCGCCGCCCGCGTCTCCGGGCCCATCATTGAGGACGAACTCTTCTACCTGGTCTCGCTGGACGGTCAGATCCGGCGGGAGCCCCAGGTGCCCCTCTCTCCCGGCGAAGTGGACGAGGAGACGGCCCAGGAGATGCAGCGTTTCTTCAACATCCTGGAGGACCAGTACGGGATCGAGAACGCGGCGGCCGGCTACCAGCCCTTCCGCACAAGCCAGGACCAGGTGACTCTCTTCGGCCGGGTGGACTGGACCGTGAACCCGAACCACCGCCTCTCGGTGCGGCACAACTGGGTGGACTTCACCAACGGCGACGAATGGAGCCGTGCCTTCGACTTCAACTACGGCCGTTCCCGGGCCGAGGAGCTGAAGGGGCAGTCCCACTCCTTCGTCACCGAGCTCCAGTCGGTCCTGGGCGCCAACACCTTCAACGTGGCCCGGGTGCAGTTCTCGTGGGAGGGCCGGCCCCGGGAGGGCAACGATCAGCGACCCACCCTGGAGACCCGACTCCCCTCCGGTCAGCAGATCCGGTACGGAGGGACCTTCGCCGCCTTCCAGAACAACATGGAGGAGCGGAAGATCCAGGTGGTGAACAACCTGACGCACGTAGTGGGCAACCACACCCTGAAGGTGGGCGGGAATGCCATCGCCACCAACATCCTGAACCAGTTCCAGCAGATGGGTTCCCGGAACCAGGGAGCCGGGATCTACGTCTTCAACGACCTGGACGCGCTGGAGAGCTTCCAGCCCACCGAGTTCTGGCGGCCCCTGCGCCCCGACGGGGTGGTGCCCTTCGCCGACTTCGACGTCTACGAGTGGTCCGTCTACGCCCAGAACGAGTGGCAGACCACCGATCGCCTCACCACCACCGTGGGGCTCCGCTACGATCAGCAGATCTTTGCCGATCGTCCGGGACGGGTGGTGGATGTGGAGCGGGCCTTCGGACTGGAGACGGGGATCGCGCCCATCGACCGGACCAACTTCTCGCCCCGGCTGGGCGTCGCCTACGACGTCCGAGGCGACGGTGACGCGGTCCTCCGGGCCGGTGCCGGCCTCTTCTACGGCCGCATTCCCTACGTCCTGGGCGGCAACGTCCAGCAGACCGAGGAGCCGGTCTTCGAGCTCCTCTGTGCAGGGGAGCCCGGGGACCCGGATGCGCCGCCGAACCCCGGTGACTTCCGGAGCTGGAGCCCCGGGGGGCAGGACAACCCCATCCGCTGCCAGGACGGGGGGACCTTTGCCGGTACGCCCAGCTACGCCTTCTGGCAGGAAGACTTCGAGTATCCGCAGACGTTCAAGGCGAACCTGGGATACGAGCAGGCCTTCTTCCAGGGACAGACCCGGGGCTCGCTGGACCTCTCCTTCACCAACAGCACCAGTCTCTACACGGTCCGGAACCTGAACCTGCGGGATCCCCAGTTCACCCTGGACAACGAGGGTGGCCGGCAAGTGTTCGTCCCCCAGGAGCACTTCAGCCCAACCGGAACGGCTGGGCCCATGAACCGGGTGAACACCGACTTCGGGCCCGTCTTCGTGAACTACAATGACGGGGTGACCCGGGCCTTCTCGGCCAACCTGGAGCTGGAGCACTCCTTCACCCCCACCACCTCGGCACGGGGCTCCTACACCTACACCACCTCCAGCGACAACTCGTCGTACTCCTGCTGCACCGCCTCGTCGGGCTTCGGCAATCCCAATGTGGGCGCCTTCGGGCCCAACGACATCGGCGGGGTGGGGGACACCGAGAAGACCTGGGGCCCCAGCTCCCACGTCCGCAACCACACCTTCGTCCTCTCCGGGCGGACCGAGATCCCCATGGGCTTCCAGGTCAGCGCCATCTGGCGCCTCCAGAGTGGCCGGCCCTGGGGCCCGGAGCAGGACGGGGACCTGAATGCCGACGGCCGCCGGTTCAGCGACCGTCCCTTCATTTTCGCTCCCGAGGATCTGCCCCTGGCCACCAACGATCCCACCGAGGCCCAGGAGCAACGGGACCGGTACGCCGCCCACCTGGACGCCAATTCCTGCGTGGGCGACTACGTGGGCCAGATCATTCCCCGCAACACCTGCCGTCAGCCCTGGTTCAACAAGCTGGACCTCAGGATCCGGCGCAGCTTCGATACGCTGGGCGACCAGCGGGCCGAGTTGGAGATCGACCTCTTCAACGTGCTGAACCTGCTGAACAGCGACTGGGGCCGTTTCCACTCGGTCTCGGGCTTTGATCGCAACATCTACCTGGTGGAAGGCTACGATCGGGCCAACAACCAGATCCTCTACAGCGTGCCCGAGAACATCTCCTTCGGAGAGCCCAGTCAGTTCTCCGGGCTCCTGATGCAGTTCCAGGCCCAGGTCGGGGTCCGGTACCGTTTCTGAATGTCCCCATCGCCGTCAAACCCTTCCGCCTCCCTCACCGCCCTCCTGGATGGGATGGCGGAGGGGAACCGGAGTTCTCTGGCCCGAGCCATCTCGGTGGTGGAGAACGAGCGGGCCGGCTTCCAGGACCTCCTCCACACCCTCCTGAGTCAGGGGCGGGCCGGAGGGACCCGGATCGGGATCACCGGTCCGCCGGGAGCCGGAAAGTCGTCGCTGGTCTCCGCCTTCGCCCGGCTCTGTCGCCGGGGACACCAGGAGGTGGGGATCGTGGCGGTGGATCCCACGTCGCCCTACTCCGGGGGCGCCCTCCTGGGGGACCGCATCCGGATGAACGACCTGGCCACCGACCCGGGGATCTTCATCCGGTCCATGGCCTCCCGGGGGTCACTGGGAGGTCTGGCCACCACCACGAAGGAGGTCATCGACGTCATGGACGCCTTCGGGTTTCCCCGGATCCTGGTGGAGACCGTGGGGGTGGGGCAGACCGAGCTGGAGATCACCGGCGCCGCCGACACCGTTGTGGTGGTCCTGACGCCGGAGTCCGGTGACGGGATCCAGGCCATGAAGGCGGGGCTCATGGAGATCGCCGATGTCTTCGTGGTGAACAAGGCGGATCGCCCCGGGGCCGATCGCCTGGTGAAGGAGATCCGCAGCTCGCTGAAATTGCGAACTGGGGAGGTACCGGGGGCCGCATCCGGGCATCACGGGCCGTCGGGGCACCACGGGCCGTCGGGGCACCACGGGCCGGCCAGCGCGCCCTCGAAGCCGGACGAGTCCGAGCCCCAGCGATGGGTCCCTCCGGTGCTCCTCACCATGGGCCAGACCGGCGAAGGGGTGGAGGAGCTGGTGCAGGCGGTGGATCGCCACCGGGAGTGGCTCGAGACCTCCGGCGAGCTGGAGCGGCGTCGCCGGGAGCGCACCGCCGACCGGATCCGGGACGTCCTGGACCGGGAGCTGAAGCGCCGGGTGCGCCGGGAGCTGACCCGGGAATCGATGCTGGCCGAGGCGCTGGACCGGATCGCCCGGGGGGAGGGGACCCCGTATTCGGAGGCGGCCACCTTCCTGGAGCAGATGGGTGTGGACCCGACGGAGGCGCCCCTTCCTGGATCCCCGCGGTCGGCGGGAGGGGTGGAGTGAGGTGGCACCACGTGGCCGCGGCGTTCTGGACCGCCGGGCTGGTGTCGTTGGCGGCTGAACCCGCCGCAGCCCTCCAGATTGCACCACCCGACACCCTGACCCTGGACACCCTGCCGGTGCTGGGGTCCCGGGTGAGCGCCGAAATGCCGCTCCGGACCCGCAGCGTCGAGGTCATCACCCGCAGCGATCTGGATCGGCTTCCGGCCCGCTCGGTTTCCGACGTCCTGAGTTGGTCTACGGGGGTGGACCTCATGCCCCGCTCCCCCGCCCAGGCCGACCTGTCTCTTCGGGGCAGCGGCTTCGAACAGGTGCTGGTCCTGGTGGACGGGGTCCGGATGAGCGATCCCCAGACCGGGCACTTCGACCTGGACCTGACCCTGCCCCTGGAGCGGGTGGAACGGATCGAGATCCTCCGGGGCCCGGCATCGGCGCTGTACGGAAGCGATGCCATGGGAGGGGTGGTGAACGTGGTGACCCGGAGCGAGCCCGCCTGGACCGGCCGGCTGGAAGGGGGCTCCTTCGGGACGGTCTCGGCGGCGGGGCAGGGAAGCGTGCCCCTCCCCGGCGACCTTCGACTCCACGTCTCCGGCGAACGGGGCAGCTCCGAAGGACATCGGGACGGCACGGACTGGGAGACCCGGATTGCCGACGCCGGCCTCCGGGCGCCTCTGGCCGGCGGGATGCTCTCCGGCGAGATGGGATGGGCCCGGCGGGCTTTCGGGGCCGACGGGTTCTACGCCGACTTTCCCTCCTTCGAGACCACCCGCACCCGCACCGCCAGCCTCCGCTGGCGCTCCGACCCCGGGGCCCGGGTACGGGTGGAGCCTCGCCTCTCGTGGCGGCGGCACGACGACGACTTCATCCTGGTCCGGGACGACCCGGAGGTGTACCGGAATCGCCACGCGTCCACCCAGTACGGGGGCGAGGTGGTGGTCCGGGGGCAGGTGAACCACCGGATCAGCCTGGCCGGAGGCGCCGAGCTCTTCCGGCACGAGCTGGCCAGCAACTCGCTGGGGGACCGGAGCGAATCCCGGCGGGCCGTCTTCGGCGAGGCGGCCGCCGGTTCCCCAGGTGGCGCCGAACTCACGGCCGGCCTCCGACACGACCATCACGACCGCTGGGGAGGCTTCACCTCGCCCTCTCTGGCGGTGGCCTGGGAAGCGCTGGAGGGAGTGCGCCTCAGGACCTCGGCAGGGCGCTCCTTCCGGGGTCCTTCGTGGACGGAGCGGCACTACGAGGACCCGGCCCACCAGGCCCAGCCGGAGCTCCGGCCGGAGCGCTCCCGTTCCCTGGAGGTGGGGATTCAGGTGGACCGGATCCAGGATCTCGCCTTCGACCTGGCCGCCTTCCACCGTCGCAGCCGGGACCTCATCGACTGGGCGCGTCCCGCCGGATCCGAACAGGAGGTCCTCTGGATTACCCGGAACGTGGTCCGGGCCACCACCCGGGGGCTGGAGCTCACCGGACACTGGAGCCCTGACGCCCGGACCCGCCTCGAGCTGGGCGGGTCCCTCCTCTCGGTGGCAGCCCGGGGCGACGAGGGATTCGAGTCCAAGTACGCGCTGCGTCCCATCACCGACGAGCTGCGCCTGGGGGTGACCCGGGAGTTTCCGGAGCTCCTGGTGGCCTCGGCCCGGCTCACCCGGGCCCGGCGGGTGGGCGAATCCTCGCACCAGCGGCTGGATGTGCGGCTGGAGCTTCCCGTGATGAGCGGGGCCGTCTTCCTGGACGGTCGGAACCTTCTGGACTCGGATCACCTGGACGTCACCGGGCATCCGGTGGCAGGCCGGGCTCTCTATCTGGGCTTCAGGGTAGGGGGTTGAGGGGACGGAAAACGCTGGATGGAGCGGCAGTGGCCGCCGCCCGCCTGCGTTGACCCCCTTCCCCGGGGCCGACATCTTTTCTTAAAGGGATCCGGTTCAGGACCGTCCATTCCGCAACCACCCCATACAGCACGGGAGCAGGCATGTCCACCATCGAGCGCGAGGTGCCCAGGGAGACGTTGGAGGAGGAGCTCCGGCAGAAGGAGGAGGAGCTGGAAGCCCTTCGCCAGCAGCTGGCCCGGTGGGAAGCCGAGCACCAGGACGCTCCCACCCGGGACACCTCCTTCACCTCGGTCTCGGGCCGGGAAGTGGACCCGCTCTACACCCCCCTGCACCGGGAAGGCGCCCCGGGCTATCTGGAAGGCCAGGGGTTGCCCGGGCAGTATCCCTTCACCCGGGGTCCCTACGGGACCATGTACCGGACACGGCTGTGGACCATGCGCCAGTTCGCCGGCTTCGCCACCGCCCGGGAGACCAACGAACGCTACCATTACCTGCTGAAGAACGGACAGACCGGGCTCTCGGTGGCCTTCGATTTTCCGACCCTCATGGGATACGACTCGGACCACCCCCGTTCGCTGGGCGAGGTGGGGGTCTGCGGGGTCGCCATCTCATCGCTGGCCGACATGGAGACCCTCTTCGACGGAATCCCGCTGGACCAGGTCTCGGTCTCCATGACCATCAACGGCCCGGCCATCATCCTCTTCTGCTTCTACGTGGCGGCGGCCGAGAGGCAGGGCGTCAGCGCGGATCAGCTCCGGGGCACGGTCCAGAACGACATTTTGAAGGAGTACCAGGCCCAGCATGCCTGGGTTTTCCCCCCGGAGCCGGCGCTCCGGGCCATCGTGGACATGTTCGAGTGGTGCTCCGAGCACGCCCCCCTCTACAACCCCATCTCCATCTCGGGCTACCACATCCGGGAGGCGGGGGCCACGGCGGGCCAGGAGCTGGCCTTCACCCTCCGCAACGGCTTCGAGTACGTGGAGCGGGGGATCGCCCGGGGCCTCGACGTGGACAGCTTCGCCCCCCGGCTTTCCTTCTTCTTCGACATCCACAACGACTTCTTCGAAGAGGTGGCCAAGCTCCGGGCCGCCCGTCGGATCTGGGCCCGGGGCATGCGGGAGCGCTACGGGGCCAAGAATCCGGCCTCATGGCGGCTCCGGACCCACTGCCAGACCGCCGGCGTGACCCTCACCGCCCAGCAGCCCGAAAACAACATCGTGCGGGTGGCGTACCAGGCCATGGCGGCGGTGCTGGGGGGCACCCAGTCGCTCCACACCAACTCCATGGACGAGACGCTGGCCCTTCCCACCGAGAAGTCGGTGCGGGTGGCGCTTCGGACCCAGCAGGTACTGGCCCACGAGACCGGGGTGCCCAACACCATCGATCCCCTGGCCGGCTCCTACTACGTGGAGACCCTCACCGACGAGCTGGAGGCGGAGGCCCAGGAGCTCTTCGATGAGATCGACGAGATCGGCGGGGTGGTCCCGGGCATCGAGGCCGGCTGGTTCCAGAAGGAGATCGCCCACTCGTCCCTCCGCCAGCAGGAGGAGATGGAGTCCGGTCGGCGGGTCATCGTGGGCGTGAACGACTTCACCGACGGCTCCGAGGAGGTGGCCATCGACACCCTGAAGATCGACCCCGACGTGGAGGAGCGGCAGCGGGAGCAGATGGCCCGGCTCCGCCAGGAGCGGGATTCGGCCGAGGTGGAGCGGACGCTGGCGGCTCTCACGGAGGCGGCCCGGGGCGACGAGAACCTGGTCCCCCGGATCCTGGACTGCGCCCGGGCCTACTGCACCCTCTACGAGATCCGCCATGCCATGGAGAAGGAGTTCGGCTCGTACAAGGAGCCGGTCTTCTTCTGATGGTGACGGCCACCCCTGATGCAATTCTCCTGGATGCGGGAAACACCCTGGTTTTCGCCGACCGGACGCGCATTGCGGGAATCTACCGCTCCGCCGGCGTTTCCTGGGACGAAGTGCGTTTCGTGGAGGCCGAGTTGCTGGCGCGCAGGGAGCTCTCCCAGGCCATCGGTGAGGAGCACGTGGGGACCGAACCCCACCTCTGGCGGGAGTACTTCCTGACCCTCTTCCGGGAGTCGGGCGTCCCGGATGAGGCGCTGGACGTGGTATCCGGGGCGCTGCGGGACGAGCACGAGCGGGCTCACCTCTGGACGCACGTGGAGGAGGGCACCGCGGAGGCGCTGGGTCAGTTGAAGCGGGAAGGCTACCGGCTCGGGGTCATCTCCAATGCCGACGGACGGATGGAGGAGGCCCTGATGAGGGCCGGACTTCGGGAGCTGGTGGAGTTCGTCATCGACTCGGCGGTGGTGGGGATGGAGAAGCCCGATCCCCGGATCTTCGAGGCCGGTGCCCAGCGGCTGGCGCTGCCGGTGGAGCGCTGCATGTACGTGGGCGATCTCTACCCGGTGGACGTGGTGGGCGCCTGGACCGCCGGAATGTCGGCGCTTCTGATGGACCCGGGGTGGCATCACGACGTGCCGGTGGATCGAGTGGTGGCCATCCGGGACCTTCCCGGGTACCTGGCCCGGCTTTCCGGGTGACCTCCGGTCCGGCGTGTCATACATTTCAAGGCTGGATACACCTGAACATACCGATGGAGCGACTCCCATGAGCGAAACGGACCGCAAGATCCGGGTCCTGGTGGCCAAGCCCGGGCTGGACGGCCACGATCGCGGGGCCAAGGTGATCGCCAGCGTCTTTCGGGACGCCGGCTTCGAGGTCATCTACACCGGCCTGCATCAGACCCCCGAAATGATCGTCGCCGCCGCCGTGCAGGAGGACGTGGACGTGGTGGCCATGTCGGTCCTCTCCGGGGCCCACATGACCCTCTTTCCCCGGGTCCGGGAGCTTCTGGACGCCGAGGGTGCGGACCACATCCTCCTGACCGGGGGCGGGATCATTCCGGAGGAGGACATGAAGGCGTTGCAGAACAAGGGGGTGGGCCGCCTCTTCGGGCCCGGCACGCCCACCTCCGACGCGGTGCGCTACATCAGGGAGTGGTTCCAGGAAGACCGCCAGCCGGAAGGGGTGTGAGGGAGATGGGGCAGACCGAGGCACCGGGCCGACTGAGGGAGCTTTCCGACGAGCTCCTGGAGTTGAGGGAGCGGCTCCGGGCCGGCGGAGGCGAGCGACGGATCAAGCGGCAGCACGACCAGGGCAAGCTCACCGCCCGTGAGCGAGTCCAGGGATTGCTGGACCCCGACGCCCCCCAGGTGGAGGTGGGACTCCTGGTGGCCCACGACCAGTACGACGGGCAGGCCCCGGCCGCCGGGGTGGTGACCACGGTGGGCCGGATCCACGGGCGTGAGGTGGTGGTGGTGGCCAACGACGCCACCGTGAAGGCCGGCTCGTGGTGGCCCGAGACCATCACCAAGATCCTCCGGGCCCAGGAGATCGCCATGCGGTGCAGGATCCCCATCTTGTACCTGGTGGACTCGGCCGGGGTGAACCTGCCCTACCAGAGCGGGGTCTTCCCGGGCCAGTACGGTGCCGCGCGGATCTTCTACTACAACTCCATCATGCGGCGCTACCTGAGAGTCCCCCAGTTCAGCGCCGTCATGGGGCCCTGCATCGCCGGCGGCGCCTACCTGCCGGCCCTCTCCGACACCATCGTCATGGTGGAGGGGACCAGCTTCATGGGCCTGGGCGGTCCCAACCTGGTCAAAGGGGCCACCGGTCAGGTGGTGGAGGCTGAGGAGCTGGGTGGGGCCCGGGTCCACACCGAGGTGAGCGGGGTGGCCCACTACCGGGTGGCGGACGACGAGGCGTGCGTGGCCAAGCTCCGGGAGCTGGTCCGGG
>PWLA01000077.1 GCA_003559555.1 Gemmatimonadota bacterium
CACCTGGGGCTCAATCTCGTCCGGGACCCCTGAGCCCGGGCCCACCTCATCGGGTGAGTCAGCAGGAGCGCGGACGCAACAGAACATTGACAGCCTGACAGTTCGTCCATTTATTGTCACATATTCTACGACAGTCGGGACGTTCGAGGCCTGCACATCGAGTCAGGCCCGGAGACCGCCAATGAGACGGAGCCGCGAATGGCCCGGAACGAAGTCAAGATGGACGAGGCGAAGGTGATGCAGTTCGTGGAGAAGAAACTGGCCGCAGAACCGGATGTGGCCACCGCCGAACTGTTCGAGCGGGCGAAGGCGGTGGACCCCGGCGTCAAGGATCTGTCTCTGCGCCAGTTCAACGCCCGGTTCCCCCTGCAGGTCAAGCGGCGTCAGAGCCTTGCCGACCCGGCCAGAAAGCGAAGCCGGCGCCGGCGCAAGCGAGAGGACGCCCGGCGAGCCGACCCCGGACAGGGTCGAGATGAGGTCCGCCAGATCTTCCTGAAGTTCGCAACCGAGCTCAGCGCCGCAGAGGACCGGGGCGAGGTGGTGAAGGTGGTGGCCCAGGTGGATCGCTACGTGGACGAGGCCCTGGAAGCCATACGACGGTAGCTCCTACACACGGCCGCACAAGAAGGCCGTTGAAGAAGGGGAGGGGACGGGTGGCTCGCCCGGGCTGCCCCTCCCCCCCCACGTTTCTCTCGACGGACTCAGGCGTTTCCGTCGGCCCGGGCCATCTCCACGCCCTCGGCCACCGCCATGAGTTCCCGAACCGCCACGGTGAGGGCAGCCAGACCCACCCGGTCACCCTCTTCGATCTCGCGGACCAGGTCCTGGTAGCGTTTCACCCGGGCTCCGTGCTCGCTGGCCAGTGCGTCCACCGCCGATTCCACCGAGTCGGTACCCAGCCGCAACCCCATCACTGCCCCCACCAGCCGCTGGTGGGCCCACGTCAGATCGTCGCTCAGCGCCTGTGCAGCGCGCTGTTCCCAGCGGTCATCGCCGGCTGCGTCGAAGAGGCTCTGCCGGAGCCAGGGGATCCAGAAGATCTCCGAGACACGGTAGAAGGTCCGGGCCACGTCCAGCGGGTCCACCCCGGTGCGCCGATGCACCCGGAGCACCTCCAGCAGCTGGTCCAGAAAGCGAAGGGTTATGAGGCTGCGGGCAAATCCCTCGTCGGCCCCGTCCCCCTGGATCTCCTCTACCAGCCGCTCGAAGATCCTCCGGTCTTCCCCCGAAACGATATCCGGGAACGCCTTCCGGAGTCGAGCCAGCCCACTCAGGTTCTCCTCCACCACCCCGGTGGTCTCGCGATCCATGGACTCGTTCCCCAGCAGCCACCGGGTCGTGCGCTCCTGCACCCGCCCCAGCCCCAACAGCCACCGATAGGCCGAATCCAACGACATCCCCCGGTCCTGGCGAGCCAGCCGCTCCGTCAACTCCCGATGCCCGATGAGTCGGGAGGCGATGAGCCAGGCCCGGGCCACCTCCGCCGCGCCCCGGCCCGTGCCTCGCATCATGCGATGAACGAAGCCCGCCCCCATCAGATCCACCAGGTCGTTGGTGACCTGGCTGGCAACGATCTCCCGACGCAGCCGGTGCTCGTCCAGGGATTCTTCACCCACCTCGGACAGCGCCGCCGGCGGAAAGTAGTCCCGCAGGTACTGCTGACAGGCGGGATCGTCAGGCAGGTCGCTCCCCAGAATCTGGCTCGTCAGATGCAGCTTGGCGTACGCCAGCAGAACGGAGAGCTCCGGACGGGTGAAGCCCGGCTGGCCCTCCTCGTCCCGGTCCATGAGGACTTCCCAGGTGGGAAGGTGCTCGGCGGTCCGGTCCAGGAGGCCGGCCCGCTCGAGGCCCGACATGAGATCCCTGAGGTCATCGACGCCGTCCCTCGACCTGAGGTCCTCCAGCGAGACCGCCAGGCTCTGTGACGCGTTGTCCTCGAGGACCAGCTTCGAAACCGGACCAGCCAGCTCCCGGAGGAGTGCGTTGCGCCGGTCCTCGTTCAAACGCCCCACATCCATCGCCCCCCGGAGCAGGATCTTCAGGTTCACCTCCCGGTCCGAGAGGTCCACCCCACCCGAGTTGTCGATGGCATCGGTGTTGATCCGGCCGCCGGCCAGAGCATACTCGATGCGGGCACGCTGGGTGAACCCCAGGTTGCCCCCTTCACCCACCACCTTGCAGCGGAGCTGGGAGGCATCCACCCGGACTGCGTCGTTGGAGGCGTCACCCGCGTCGGTGTGGGTCTCCCCGCTCGCCTTCACGTAGGTGCCGATCCCGCCATTCCAGAGGAGTTCCACCGGTGCCGTGAGGACCCTCCGGATGAGGGCTTCCCCGTCCAGGGGCCCTTCCTCTTCTTCCAGGCCCAGCGCCTTCCGGGCCTCCGGAGTGAGCTCTACGGCCTTGGAGCCCCGAGGGATGATCATTCCTCCCTGGGAGAGCAGCTCGGGATCGTAGTCCTGCCACGACGAACGGCCCATCTCGAAGAGCCGCTTCCGCTCCTGGTAGGACGTTTCGGGGTCGGGATTCGGATCGATGAAGATGTCCCGGTGATCGAAGGCCGCCACCAACCGGATACAGGGCGACAGAAGCATCCCATTGCCGAACACGTCACCGGACATGTCCCCGATCCCGGCCACGGTGAAGGGTTCGGATTGGATGTCCTTGCCCATTTCCAGGAAGTGCCGCTTGACGCACTCCCAGGCCCCCCGGGCCGTGATTCCCAGCTCCTTGTGATCGTACCCGTTGGATCCGCCCGAGGCGAAGGCGTCTCCGAGCCAGAAGTCGTACTCCGCCGCCACGTCGTTGGCCATGTCAGAGAAGGTGGCGGTCCCCTTGTCCGCAGCCACCACCAGGTACGGATCCGGGTCGTCGTAGCAGACCACCCGCTCCGGAGCAACGTTCTCTCCGGCTCGAAGGTTGTCGGTGATGTCCAGAAGTCCACGAATCAGCGTCTTGTACTGCTCCCTGGCCTCGTCGGCCATGAGCTCGGCCGGCAGCTGCCGAAGGGTCACGAAGCCGCCCTTCGAGCCTGCCGGAACGATCACTGCGTTCTTCACCATCTGGGTCTTCACCAGCCCCAGAACCTCGATGCGGAAGTCATCAGGCCGGTCGGAATAGCGGATTCCACCCCGAGCCACCCGGGCACCCCGGTGGTGGACCCCCTCCATCCGGGACGACCGCACCCAGACCTCGTAGCGGAGCCGGCTTCCAGCCGGGCCCTCGAGCTGTCTGCAATCGAACTTGAGGGAGATGTAGGGCACGCCGCCGGATCGCCGGGTGGGGGTCTGCCCTCCGTTGCGGTAGTAGTTCGTCCTGAGGGTGCTCTCGATGAGATTGGTGAGCCGCCTCAGCGCCCGGTCGTCGCTCAACCCGGAGACGTCGGCCAGAGCCTCCTGGACCCGGGCACGGACCCTCTCCACCACCGCCCTCCGGTCCGCCGGCGCCACGGGCCCGCCAGGATCAAAGCGGGCCTCGAAGAGTTCGAAGAGAAGCCGGGCCAGCTCAGGGTAGTGCTCCAGCGCCACCGGGAGCGAGAGGCGGCTGGGGACAGCTCCCACCTGGAACCCGAAGGAGGCGTAGGCCCGAAGCACCTCCCCCTCCCGCCAGGCCAGGCCCGAGGCGATGACCAGCGCGTTCAGGCGATCGTTGGTGGCGTCCCCCTTCCGCACTGCAAGGATCATCTCCGACAGGCGGTTGCCCACGCTATCGATATCCAGGGGCTGGTGGTCCGGCCCCTGCACCACGAAGGAGTAGATGATGGACTCCACCGTGCCGGTCCCCCGGATGTCGAACGGCGTCACCGCAACCACCCGGAGTCCGCAGTTCTCCAGGATGGGCATGAAATCCGAGAGGATCAGGCGGGAGTCCCGGAGGTAGAGCTTCAGCTCCGTGACCCGGTCTCCCCCGGCTACCGCCGGCCGGGCTCGGGGATTGGACATGGCGATGGACACGGATCGACCCTCGGACCGCATCGCCTCCAGCTCCAGGATGTCGTGAACCGCAGTACCGGGGTCGGTGGCTGCCTTGTACTCGGGGTTCACCGCCTCACCGTAGGTCCGGGCCAGCCGACGGGCCTCCTCGGCCGGGCGAACCCGCTCGAACTCCTCGCGAAGGCGGTCGGTCCAGCTCCGGATCAGGGTCCGTACCACCTCCTCCAACTCGTGGATGGCCACCTCCTCCAGCCGGTCCACGTCGGCCGCCAGGAAGAAGTGCAAACGCGCCTGATCTCCCTCTCCAAGGGCCAGGTGGTAGTTCAGAACCTCACCGTCCAGGATTCGGACGAAGGCCTCCTCGATCCGCTTGCGGACCTCTCCGGAGAACTTTTCCTTGGCCAGGATCACCATGACCGACACACCCCGAAGGAGCGGATCACGGCGCAGGGTGACCCGTACATCGTCGGAGTCGAACGTGGTCAGTACGGTGCGAACGTCGGAGCCGATCTCCTCGGTTGAGGTGAGGAAGAGCTCCTCCTTGGGCAGGCTGTTGAAGATCGTGTGGATCTCCTTGTAATCGTGCGAGCCCGCCTGGACCCCCGAGTCCTCCAGGATCCGATTCAGCTTCTGTCGGAGGATGGGGATCCGCTCCGCCTTCTCCGAGTAGGCCTCCGAGGTGAAGAGGCCGATGAAGCGCCGCTCGCCCACTACGCCACCATCGTCATCCAGCTTCTTGATGCCGATGTAGTCCATCCGTGCCCGGCGGTGCACGGTGGCGGTGGCGTTGGTCTTGGAGATGATGAGCAGCGGGCCCTCCTCCGCCATCTCCCGCAGGTTGGGGGGAAGGGTCTCGATGGGAACGGGTTCGGCGAAGGTCGATTCGTCCTCGTTCCGGAGCACCCCGAGCCCCGAGCCCTGCTCCACCGCGATGGACGGCTTCCCTTCGTGCTCCACGATGTCGTATCCCCGGTAGCCCAGGAAGACGAACCCCCCGTCCCTCAGCCACTCCAGAAAGTCCTGGACCTCGTCCACCTCGTCGGCATATTCGGGAAATCGCTGGCTCACCTCTTCCAGGGCGTGCACCGTCCGGTCCACCTCGGCCAACATGTCCTCGAAGTCCTCGGTGGCATAGACCACGTCCTGCAGACGGTCGGCAATGGTCTCCTGGAGCTGCTCGAGCCGGGCCGGATCGTTGACCCGGGTGATCTCGCAGTGCACCAGAGACTCCATCCCGGACTCGCCCTCGGCGGTGGTCACATCGACGATCTCCCCGGCCTCGTCCCGCTCCACCCTGAGCACCGGATAGATGTAGACCTCGATGGCCAGATCCTGGGAGTGGAGATACTCCCGGATCGTGTCCACGATGAAGGGCCGCTCCGAGATGTTCGTGCGGACCACCGTCACCGGCGCAAACCAGCCCTCCGAGTCCACGTCCGGATTGACGGCCTCCACATCCACCCGATCCGGTCGGCTGCGCTGGAGGAAGCGGTACGCCGCCAGCGCCATCCGCGCCAGGGCCTGCGCACTCCGCTCCTCCAGGAACCCAGGCGGGGCTTTGGCAAAGAAGATGCCGGCGAACCGGACGATTCGTTCGGCCTCGGAGTCATCCACCATCCGGTCCAGCTCACGGTCGATGGCATCCAGGGCGGGGTACTCGAGACGGGCTCTCGTGACTGCCGAGTCGGAAATGTCGCTCATGGGAAGGCGCAGGGGACGGACCAGGTGATCCATCCGCGGAATCGGGAAGGGAGAAGCCGACAGACCCTGAGCACCCGGGTCGTCACCGGCCCGGGCAGGGCCCCACGGATCGGGGGGGCACGGAAGCACATTGGACCCTATCGTACTGCCCTTCCGGAGTTCCGTAAAGGACCTGCCGCACGTGGCTGCGGGCTTGCGCACCCGGTGACGAGCACGCAGTCGCGCAAATGCGACGGAGGCCCGAAGACGCCGGCGCTGGGCCGGCCCAACTGTCCCGGGGTGCCGTGCGCCTGTACCTTCCGGGTTTCCGGAGCCGTCCTGACACACCGAAATGAAATGAGATTCCTGCACCTGGCCGACCTCCATCTGGACACCTCCTTCGCCACCCGGAGCGCCTCTGTCAGGGAACGCCTCCGCGAGGCGACCCGGAGGGCGCTGGAGGCGGCGGTGCAGCTTGCCCTCCGAGAAGAAGTGGACGCGGTTCTCATCGCCGGCGACCTCTTCGACGGGGAACGCCTCAGCTTCTACACGGAGCGGTACCTGACCCGAACGTTGGGCCAACTCACCAGCCAGGGAATCCACGTGGTGTACGTCACCGGAAACCACGATCCCGGGGGCCCCTCGGGACCCGCCGCTCGGATCGGGTGGCCCGAGGGCATGACCCTCATCTCGGAGCCCGAGCCCCGTCAGGTCCCCATCCACCGGGACGGGGGACTGGTGGGTCGGGTCACCGGAGCGGGACACGGTTCCTCCCGGGAGTCGGATGATCTTTCGGCCCGGTTTCCCCACCCCCAAGGCCACGTCCCGGAGGTGGCCCTCCTCCACACCCAGGTGGTGGGGGCCCGGGGAGAAGGGGATCACGATCGGTACGCGCCCTCGGAACTCAGCCGCCTCCGGGCCTCCGGATTCGATTACTGGGCGCTGGGCCACATTCATGTTCGCCAGGCGGTCTCCACCGACCCGGCCATTCACTATTCGGGGAATCTTCAGGGGCGCCATCCCGGGGAGCGGGGTCCCAGGGGCGGCCTGCTGGTGGAGCTCGCCCCACCGGCGGCACCCCGGGTGGAATTCGTGGAATTGGCCCCCATCCGATGGGAGACACTGGAGCTGGACGGCCTCGAGACGGCATCCACCCTGACGGCCCTGACCGACCGCGTCCGGAGCGCATGGGAGGAGGAGCGAAGGGCGGATCCGGGGCTTCCTGGCGCCCAGTGGCTCCTCAGGGTCGTCCTCCGGGGGCCCTGCCCCCTGCATCGGGAGCTGGCCACCGCCGATGACCGGGCCCACCTGGCCCGGGAGCTCGAGGCCTCCCTCGACCTCCTGGAAGCCGAGATCCGGGCGGAAGGGGTGCGACCTCCCCTCGATCCAGCCTCCCACAGTGAGCGGGTGGACGTCCTGGGTGAAGCACTCCGCCTGGTGGCCGCTCTCCAGGACCCCGACGGTCCATCGCCGTCGGCGGCGCTGGAGCTGACTCCGGACGAGCTGGCCGGGCTCGACGACGGCGACCCCGATCCGTACCTGAGAGAGCTGCTCCGGGGCGAGCTTCCGACCCTCCTGTCCGCACTTCTCACCACGGACGACGCGTGAGGCTGCTTCGCATCCGGGTCCAAAGCTTCGGACCCCTGTCCCACCTGGACACCGGCGAGGCCGAGCCGCTCCCCTCACTGGTGGCTGTCCTGGGCCCCAACGAAGCCGGAAAGAGCGCCTTTCATCAGGCCATCGTGGCCCTTCTCTACGGGTTCTACCCCGCCTCCCGTGACACCAACCCCTGGGCGCCCTGGTCCGGCCAGACCCCGGAGCTGGAGGCCTGGATCGACCCCCGCATGGACCTCCGCGGCCAGGGAGCGGACGACGAACCCCTCCACCTCCACAGGCGACTCCTCTCCCGGCCCGACGGCACCCTCACCCGGGGAGATGTGGCCGAGGACCTGCGCAATCATGAGTTCCCGGGCGTCGCCCACGTGGACCTGAAGGTCTTCCACCAGGTGTACGCCCTGACGCTGGCCGATCTGGCGGGACTCGAGAGCGAGGGGTGGGACGCCGTCCAGGACCGGCTGGTGGTGGGGATGGGCGCCCGTGATCTCCGGGCGCCCCGGGAAGCGGCAGAGGCCCTGGAGGCGGAGGCCGACACGCTCTGGCGCCCCACCCGCAGGGGAAATCCCAGGTTCCGGGAACTGGAAGAGGAGCGGGAGACGCTCCGGCAGGCCCGGCGCCAGGCGCTGGACCGGGATCTGGAGGTCAGAGAGCTGCATCGGAAGGCGGGAGAGCTGGAGGAGGAGCTGGAGGCGCTCCGCGCGGAGGGCGTCCGCCTCGACCGCGAGCGAACCCGGATCGCTCGCCTCGGACCCCTGGCCGAGCGCCTCGGGAAGCTGGAGGAGCTGGCCCGGCACGCCGGCTCCCTGGAGGAGCTGGAGGGCCTTCCCGCCGACCCCGCCGGCTTGCTGGCTGAACTGGAGGGACAGCGCAGGGAGCTTGAGGAACGAGAAGAGCGCCTGGAGGGGCAGCTCCAGGAAGCCAGGGAACGGGCCGAGGGTCCGGGACCGGCGGGCAAAGCCATCCTGGACCGGAAGCACGAACTCCGGCCACTGGCCGACCGGGCCCCGGTCCTCCAGGAGCGGGAAGCCCGCCGGATGGAGACGGAGGGCTCGCTGGAACGGCTGGACCGCCAGGTCCGGGAGGTGGCCTCGCCCCTCTTCCAGGAGGGGACGGCCCCCGAACCGGAGAAGTTGGCGGGGCTCTCGGCCCGGGCGCTCCGGAACGCCATCGACGACGTCCGCCAGGCCGAGGGCCGGCTCCAGGCGGCCCGGGATGCCCTCCATCGGGTCGAGGCCCGCCCCCTCCCCGACGCCCGGGCCCGCCCACCCGCCTCCGCCCTCCTGACCCTGGGACTGGGCGGGGTTCTCCTGATCCTGGCCCTGGGAGTGGCCCTGGCCCGGGAGCCGGGCGCCCCCCTGGTGTCCGGACTCCTGGCGGCCGGCCTCCTGACCGGGGCCGCCGGCGGCATCTTCCTGATGCGCTGGAAGACCCGACGGGAGGTGGCCGCCGAGGCGGCCCGAGCCCGGGAAGGGGAACGGAGTGAGCTGGAACGCCGCATCGAGTCGCTGGGAGAGGAGCGGCTGCAGGCCCAACGGGACGCAGCCAGACACCTGGACCCCCTTCCCCTGCGCGAACCCATCCGGCTCCAGCCCGACGAAGGGCTCGTCCGGGAGCTCGAGCGCCTCCGGGATCTCTTCATGGACCGGGCGGACACCCGGGCGGCCCTGGATCGTCACCGGAAGGAGGACCAGCGCCTGAGGGAGACGCTGAACCGACTTCGGGACGAACTGAAAGGGCTCTCGGAGCTTCCGGACGACCCAGTGGCGGCGCTCCCGGCGCTGGCCCGGCTCCTGGACGATCTTTCCCGGCACCGCGACACCGCTCGGACCGCCCGCCGGGAGGTGGAGCGGCTCCAGGAGGAGCTGGAGCGGGTACGGGAACGGGCCGGCGAGGTGGAGCGCCGCCGGAGCCAGCTCCTGGAACGACTCCGGGCCGCCTCCGGTGTCGACGGCGATGTGAACGAAAACGTGGACCGAATGGTGGAGCGAACCCGCCGCCGGCTCGACGCGGCCCGCACTCTGGAGCGGGAGCGGGAGGAGCTCCGTCGAGACCATCCGGAGCTGGAGCGAGAACAAGCGGAGCTCCGCCGGGCCCGGAACGACGACGAACCCTGGCTGGACGATCCGGAGTTCCTCACCGAACTGGAGGGTCGCCGCAGCGAGGTGCAGGAGCAGATCGAGGAGGTCCGGGGCGAGGTGGAACGCCTCCGGGAGCGGATCCGGGGACTGGAGGATCGGGAGACAGCGGACCTCATCGACGGACGGCTCGAAGCCATTGAGGAGGAGATGGTCCGGGTCCGCCGCAAGCGGGACCGCCACTTCGTCCTGGCCCGGGCCATCCGGGTCGCCGAACGACGGTTCCGGGAGGCCCATCAGCCCGAGCTCCTTCGGCGAGCCGGCGCGTACCTTTCCCGGATCACCGACGGCCGCTACCCCCGGCTCCTCCTGGGTGAGGTGGGCCAGGATCCCTTCCTGGTGGCTGCCGACCACCTCCCCGGACCCCAACCGGCGGACGCCCCCCTCTCCACCGGAACCCGGGAGCAGATCTACCTGGCCCTGCGGCTGGCCATCGTGGACCATCTGGATCGGGAGCGGACGGCCCTCCCCCTCTTCTTCGACGAGATCCTGGTGAACTGGGACGGTCCCCGTCGGCAGCGCGGCCTGGAGCTCCTTGCGGAGCTGGGCCAGAAGCGCCAGATCTTCTTCTTTACGTGTCATCCCGATCTGGCCCAGGCCGTCGACGAGCTTGGCGGCTCGGTCATCCGCCTCCCCGGCCCCGTGGAGGGTCCATGAACGGCTCCGTGCGCCGACCCGCAGCCTCCCCGCTTCACATTGAGAGCTCCGGTGAGGGAAACCCTCCCGTGGTGCTGGTGCACGGCTTCGGAGCCCACGGCGGCTTCTGGCGAAAATGGCTCCCGGAGCTTGCCGCCGACCACCGGGTCCACCTGGTGGACCTCATGGGCTTCGGCCAGGCCGGCACCCCGACCGGGGGCGACTATTCGCCCATGGCCCAGGCCCGACACCTGGTGGAGTTCCTCCGGCGATTCCGGGACACACCGCCGGTGGTCATCGGCCACTCGCTGGGCGCCGGCGTGGCTGTGGCCGCCAGCCTCCGCCTGCTGGACGAAGGGGGCGCCAGCCTCCCTGCCGGACTGGTGCTGGTGAGCGGGACGGTGCTCCCCCAGCGGTTGCCTCGCTTCATGCGCCTGGCCCGGATTCCCGGGCTGGGCGAGCTCTTTCTCCTGGCAACCCCGCCCCGCTTCGCTCTCCGGAAGGGGATCCAGAGCATCGTCCATGATCCTGACTCCGTGGACCTGGAGCAGGTGGAGACCTACCGGAAACCCCTTCGCTCACGGCGGCGCCGAAGGGCCATCATCAGGGCGGCCCGCCAGGTGTCCATGTCGGCGGCCGAGCGGCTGTCTCACCGACTCGGCGACCTCCGTCTGCCGATCCTCCTGGTCTGGGGCGAAGAGGACCGGGTGGTGCCGGTGGAGATGGGTCGAAAGTTGCAGGAGGCCTTGCCCGACGCGCGACTGGTCACCCTTCCGGAGGTAGGCCACCTTCCTCCCGAGGAAGCGCCCCGGGCGTCCCTGGAGCCGGTTCTGGAGTTTCTGCGTCGCCGTCGCGGCGAGCCCCGCGTAGCCGGCGGCCTGGACGCAGCTCGCTGAACAGAACGCTCAGCATCTTCACGCCGGCCCGCAGGGATCCGCCGAGGCTCCCCGACACCTTGGAGCGGCCTCCCTGGCGCGGGCGGTGGGGAACCGACACCTCCCGATAGACCAGACCGGCGTGGTGGGCCCGGAGCTGCATCTGAAGTGTCCACCCCCAGTTGCGATCATCCATCTCGAGCCGCTGAAGCGCCGACCATCGAACGGCCCGGAAGGGACCCAGATCCCGGAGGCGCGCCCCGTGGAGGAGCCGGGCTCCCGACCGAACCAGAAGGTTTCCCAGTCGGGCGTGGAGAGGAACGCCTCCCCCCTCGCCCGCCAGCCCCGGAGCCCGGACGCCCACCACCAGCTCCGCCCCCTCGACGTCCAGGGGATCCAGGAGCCGATGGGCCGCCGCCGGATCGTCGCTCCCGTCTCCGTCCAGGAAGAGGACCGCATCCGGTCGGCGACTCCACGATTCGATCTCCGCCATTCCCGCCAGGCACGCCGCACCGTACCCCCGCTCGGGCTGGCTCACTACGGTGGCTCCCGCGATCCGGGCCACCCGGGGCGTGCCGTCGGTGGAGCCGTTGTCCACCACCACCACTCTGTGAATTCCCGCGTCCTCCAGCTCCGCCAGGACCCCGGGGAGCGCCTCCTCCTCGTTCAGGGCGGGGATGAGGGCCACCACATCGAGTCTGCCATCGCGAGGGATCATCGACCTGCCCGGTTCACGCGCTTCTCTGGGGATGCATGCTGGGCTTCGGCAGGCGCGATGAGGAGGACACAGCCGGCGCTTCCTGCCCGCTTCCCGTCGTTGCCGGCACTCCGGCAGCCCGGCCCCCGCCGGCCGCCAGATCGCCCACCAGCAGCCAGGTGTAGCCCAGCCCGAAGAGGAGGAGGAAGGGAAGGGTGGGAAGATAGCCCCAGCTCACGGCACCCAGGGCGCAGACCCAGAGCCAGGTCGCCAGGATCCACTTCATGGCCCGGTCCGCCAGGCCCTTCGGGGGCCGATACCGGAGACGGCCTTCCGCCCCCTTCTTGGGAGTCCGGATGAAGGGATCGTCGGCACTCCCCAGGAGCCCCCGGAGCACCGCCCCGGAGACCACTGCGTTCAGACCGATGCCCAGGGCCAGCGTGGCTCCGGCGGTGGGGATCAGACTTCTCCACGGCCGACGCCGCTGGCGGCCCGCTGCGGAGTAGAAGACCAGAAACGAGAGCGTCGCCCCGGCGAAGACCAGGAGGTCCAGGAGGAGAAGCCCCTCCAACCCCAACGACCGACGGGCCACGGCCGAGGGCAGAAGCAGAACCCCCAGGAGGAGGGTCAGGGGCTGGGCCAGGTGACCCATGAGGTGGGCCGTCGCCTCCAGCTTCACTTTCGCCGGCCACTCGCTGCGGAGGAGGCGGGGCAGAATCTTGCGCCCTCCCTGGACCCCTCCCTGTCCCCATCGCTTCTGCTGAACCTCCAGCGCCCGGACATCCTCCGGGATCTCGGCCGGAACGCCCACCTGTGGCAGAAAGACGAAGCGCCATCCCTCCATCTGGCACCGATAGCTCAGATCCAGGTCTTCGGTGAGAGTGTCCCACGACCAGCCGCCGCCGTCCTCGATGGCCTGCCGGCGCCACATTCCAGCGGTGCCGTTGAAGCTCATGAAGCGGCGACCCGCATACCGCCCCCCCTGCTCGAAGAAGAAGTGGGCATCCAGGAGAAGGGCCTGACACCGGGTCAACAGGCTGGCGTCCTCGTTCAGGTGGTCCCACCGGGCCTGGACCATCCCCACCCCGTCGTCCATGAACGGGGGCAGGAGTCGACGGATGAGATCCCGGGAAGGCACGAAGTCCGCGTCCAGGATCAGAACGAACTCACCCCGGGCCCGGGACATGCCGTCGGCCAGGGCACCGGCCTTGAATCCCCGGCGATCGCTTCGTACATGGTGCTCCATCTCCACACCCCGCTCCTGCCAGTACGCCACCCGACGGGCGGCCTTGTCACGGGTCTCATCGGTGGAGTCGTCCAGAAGCTGGATCTGCAGGCGGTCCCGGGGATAATCCAGGCGAGCCGCCGCGTCCAGGAGCCGGGTCACCACTGCCGACTCGTTGTAGATGGGCAACTGCACGGTCACCGGCGGCAGCTCGTCCTCCCAGCGAGCAGCCTCCCGGGGCGGCATCCTGCGCGACAGCCGGAGCAGGTGCATCCGGTGCGCGGCAAAGAGGAGGAGAAGGCCCAGGGTGACGCCGGTGACGGTGAGAACCGACCACGCGAGCCAGGCGGGAAACTCGGGGGCCATCAGGGTGCCTCCTGAAAGCCGGGGCACCGGAGCACCGGAAGGGGCGGGTACCGGGAAAAGCGGTCATCCTCCTCGGAGCGGCGACACAAAAAGAACCGGGACCGCTTTCGGGTCTTCACCACCCGGACGTGCCGGCACCGACCGCAGAGGCCGGGCGGAGGCCCATGAGTCGCTTCTCCGACGGACGCTTGCCCGGCTCCTCTGGAGCCGTCCCCGTGCTGCGTCACTGGCGCACCCCCGGCCGACCCCGGTATCCCAGGAGCGCCACCTGCCGGCCCGAGTCCCCACCCCGATGGGAGAAGAAGCGGGAATCGTCGTGCACGCAGAGGTCTGAGACCCCTACCTGACTCCCGGGCACGCCCAGTTTCTCTGCCCGCTCGGCCAGGTGACGCCTCAGATCCAACGTGGCCGGCCCACCGGGGTCCGGCAGCCCCAGCGCCCGATGCACTTCGGGACCCACTTCGTAGCGGGGCTCGGAGATGGCCGGTCCCAGGTGCACGTGGAGGGACGCGGCGGAAACTCCGAACCGGGCCCACATGGCCTCGATCCCCCGCTCGAGGATCCCGGCCGCAACGCCCCGCCACCCCGCGTGCAGCAGACCCAGCGTACGGGACCGGGGCTCCACCAGGAAAACCGGAACGCAGTCCGCCAGCGACACCGTCAGGAGCACCTCCGGATCCCGGGTCAGATGGCCGTCGGCCGCCGGCGTCAGGAGTAGCCCCTCGGCCCCGCGCCGCGCCACCCGAAGCCCGGCGCCGTGCACCTGGTGGGCCAGGACCACCGTGGCCACGCCCATCTCCCGGCGAAGCCGGTCCCAGCGGGACGTGACCATCCCTCCGGCCCCAGGTCCCCGAAGGCCCAGATCGAAGTCGTCGGGGTCGGAGCTCCCGGAACCGCCGCCTCGACCGCGGGTCGTCACGCCGTGCAGAAGCCACGGGAACCGGTCGGTCCAGTCCGGACGGGCCACAAGGGGAATGGATCCATCCACGGGTGCTTCCGTCACGGATCTCCACGTTGCGGAGGATTCAGCCATGGCTTCAGGGGGTGTCTCGGAAAGGTCAGCAGGAGAAATGGAGTCGGCGACGCCGAAGGGTGCCGGCCTTGGCACCTCGAATGCAACTGCCGCGGTCCCATTTAGGAACCCGCAGCCCGGCCTGGAAGATCCCCTGGCGGATCCGGCGAGGGGCCACGGGTCGCATCCCGAAGAAAAATTCATACCTTATACAGGGAATCATCGGACAGGTGGAGTCGTCGGACGGTCTACGGGTGCGGTCTGCCCGGGGCTTTTCTGGGATCTCTCACCGTTCTACCGGCGATGCCCACCACCTCCGTCGGCCCCTTTGAGAGTCGACGGCCCCGGCCCCGTAGCCGGGACACGGCAACGAATGGGGGACGCACCCCCGGGACAGAACTCTATGTCGAGCTCGACACTATTCGACGGCTACAACGCCGGTTACGTCCAGGAACTCTACGAGCAGTATTCCCGGAATCCCGAATCCGTCCCCCCTGGCTGGCGGGAGATCTTCGCCAGGGATCTGGAGCAGTTGGTGGCGGAAGGACTCATCATTCCGGAGGCGCTGCAGGGCAACGGACGGCCCGTCGTGACCGAAGCCCCGGCGGCCCGGCCCACCCCAGGGACGCCCTCGGGGGAGGAGACCCCGCCCGACGCCGACGGCTCGGCGCCCACGGCCGCCCCCGGAACGGAGGTGGGCCTGCCGGTTCCCAAGGCGCCCGCCGACGGACACCTCCTTCCTCTCATCGCCCGAGCCGCAGCTCTGATCCAGGCGTTTCGGGACCACGGCCACCAGCTGGCCCGCATCGACCCGCTGGGAGGTGAACCGCCGGGGCATCCACAGCTCGACCCCGGCTTCTTCGGCACCTCCATGGAAGAGCTGGCCGAGGTGCCAACCTCCCTGATTCTGGAGGACGGGGGCGACGCCCCCATCTCGGAGACCCTCCAGAAGCTGCGTGACATCTACTGCGGCTCCATCGGGTTCCAGTTCGAGCACCTGGAGGACCCGGAGAAGGTCCGGTGGCTCTGGACCGAGGTGGAATCGGGCCGCCATGCCCCGCCCCTCTCGACCGACGAGCAGAAGGAGCTTCTCGAGCGACTCTCCCAGGTGGAGGGCATGGAGCGGTTCCTCCATCGAACCTATCTGGGTCAGAAGCGGTTCTCCATCGAGGGGAACGACATGCTGGTCCCCATGCTGGATCTGGCCATCGAAGAGACCGCTGCGGCCGGCGGGCACCAGGTGGTCCTGGGCATGGCCCACCGGGGCCGACTCAACGTCCTCACCCATATCGTGGGCATTGAGTACGAGGCCCTCCTCCGGGAGTTCGAAGGTGCACCTCAAGACAAGGGCGCCCTGGCCCTCGCCAGCCCCGGAACCGGCGACGTCAAGTACCATCACGGCGCCCAGGGGACCTACCCCGTGAAGGGGGACGGGGAGGTGGAGATCAACCTGGCCCCCAACCCCAGCCACCTGGAGTTCGTGAACCCGGTGGTGGTGGGGATGGCCCGGGTCCTCCAGTTCGACGGTCCAGGGGCCGACGCCGAGCAGGACCAGGCGGAGGTGGTGCCGATTCTGATCCACGGTGACGCGGCCTTCGCCGCAGAAGGGGTGGTGGCCGAGTCCCTGAACCTGGCCCGCCTTCGGGCCTACACGGTAGGCGGCACGGTCCACATCATCGCCAACAACCAGGTGGGCTTCACCACCAACCCGGAGGACGGCCGTTCCACTCGGTACGCATCGGATCTGGCCAAAGGCTACGACATCCCCATCCTCCACGTGAACGCCGACGATCCGGAGGCGTGCCTTACCGCCATGCGGCTGGCCATGGCCTATCGGGCCACCTTCCACGACGACATCCTGGTGGACCTGGTGGGATACCGCCGACACGGCCACAACGAGGGAGACGAGCCCGGATACACCCAACCCCGGCTCTACGAGAAGATCGCCGAGCACCCCACCGTCCGCACCCTCTGGGCCCGGGTTCTGGTGGAGGCCGACGTGGTGAGCCAGGGCGAGGTGGAAGAGATGGATGACGAGGTCACCCGGGTGCTCCGGGAGGCCCAGTCCCGGGTGCAGGAGGAGAAGGAGCAGAACGACTACGATCCCTTCCCCCCACCCCCTCCGGAGCCCGAGCCGGTGGAAGCGGACACCCGCATCGCCCAGGAGACGGCGGAGGACGTGAACCGCACGGCACTGAGCGTACCCGACGGATTCAACATCCATCCCAAGCTCGAGCGACAGCTCGACCGACGCAGAGAAGACTTCGGGCCCGATACCCGGCTGGACTGGGCGTGGGCCGAAACACTGGCCTTCGGCACCCTCCTCCACGACGGCGTGCCCATCCGACTCAGTGGCCAGGACTCCCAGCGCGGCACCTTCTCCCAGCGGCACCTGGTGCTCCACGACGTGGAGACCGGTGACCGGGTCACCCCCCTCCAGCAGGCCGGAGACGCCCGCTTCGAGATCTACAACTCGCCGCTGTCGGAGGTCGCCGTCATGGGCTTCGAGTACGGGTACTCGGTCATGGCCCAGGACACCTTCGTGCTGTGGGAGGCCCAATTCGGGGACTTCGTCAACGTGGCGCAGGTGATCGTGGACCAGTTCATCGCCTCGGGACGCACCAAGTGGGGTCAGCTCTCCAGGCTCACCCTCCTGCTTCCCCACGGGTACGAAGGCCAGGGTCCCGAGCACTCCTCGGCCCGCCTCGAGCGCTTCCTCCAGCTCTGCGCCGAAGACAACATGCGGGTCGCGTACCCGTCCACCCCCGGCCAGTACTTCCACCTCCTGCGGCGACAGGCCCTGGGAAGTCCCCGTCGCCCGCTGGTGGTCATGACGCCCAAGAGCCTTCTCCGGCATCCGAAGGCCACCTCACCGGTGTCCCAGCTCGTGGAGGACAGCTTCCGGGAGGTGCTGCCGGACCCGGTGGTGGAGGAGGGAAGCGAGGCCGTCACCCGCCTCGTTCTCTGCTCCGGCAAGGTCTACTACGATCTCCTTACCCACGAAAAACGTGAGGAGATGGACCACGTGGCCGTCGCCCGCCTCGAACAGCTCTATCCTTTTCCGGCGGCGGAGCTGCAGGAGCTGGTGGAAAGCTATCCCAACCTGGAGGAGGTGGTCTGGACCCAGGAGGAACCCCGCAACATGGGTGGGCTCACCTTCGTGGGCCCCCGGCTCCGGGCCGTGGTACCCCGAAAGATCCCCCTCCGCTACGTGGCCCGACCCGAGCGGGCCTCTCCGGCGGAGGGCCGGGCCAGGGCCCACGAGGCCAAGCAGGCCAAGCTGGTGAGAGACGCCCTGGGCATCTGACCGGCGGAGGGGGACGGGACGGACGCCGTCGGCACTACCAGCGCAGGAGCAGCTTTCCGAAGGAGTCGTTGGCCTCCAGCCGACGGTGGGCCACGGCCGCCTTGTCGGCGGGAAGAATCGTGTCTACCACCGGTCGGACCTCGCCCCGCTCGAAGAGTGGTACCACGTGGTCCTGGAAGGCCCGGGCCAGGATCACCTTCTCCTCCGGCGAACGGCTCCGTAGGACGGTGCCCCGAAGGGTGGCTCGTTGGCTCATGAGGCGGCGGAGATTGATCTGGCCCAGCGCACCGCCGGGGACACCGACAACGATCCACCGGCACCCCCGGGCCATGGCCTCCAGGTTACCTTCCAGGTAGGCGGCACCCACCAGGTCCAGGATCACGTCGGCGCCGTGACCATCGGTGAGCTCCTGGACCGAATGGGTCCATCCCTCGGGCCCCACCACTCCAAGAACCAGTCCCAGCTCCCGTGCCCGCTCCACCTTCTCGGGGCTCCGGGAGGTCCCCACAGGACGGGCTCCCACCGCCAGGGCGAGTTGGACGGCTGCGGTCCCCACCCCACTCCCCACCGCGTGGATCAGCACCGATTCGCCGGCGGTGAGCCGGGCCTGCCGGAAAAGAGCGTCCCATGCGGTGACGAAGACCTCGGGAATTCCCCCCGCCTGCTCCAGGCTCACCCCCTCCGGAGCCCGAATGGTCTCCCGCTCGCGCACGTTGATGGCCTCGGCGTAGGCTCCTCCCGCCACCACACCCATGACCCGGTCGCCAGACTTCCGTACCGAGCACCCGGGGCCCACCGCCTCCACCAGTCCGGCATACTCCAGGCCGGGGATGTCTTCGGGAAAGCCCAGCGGGGCCGGGTACGCGCCGCCTCGCTGAAGGAGGTCGGCCCGATTGACCCCGGAGGTGGTCACCCGGACCCGCAACTCACCCGGAGCCGGCGGAGGCAGGTGGACCTCGACCATCTCCAGGACCTCGGGGCCTCCGGGTTCCCGAATGCGGATGGCCCGGACCGTCTCGCCTGCGCTCATGGATTCTCCTGGTATGGTGAAGAAAGAGGTGCCGGGTTCCCCCGTCGGCATGGACCCGCCGGGGAGGGGACGATAGCTTGCCCCGGAACACCCTTTCGCCCTCGGCGCACCACCAACCCTAAGACCTCCGCACACGATCCGCCATGGCCCAGCCCATCTCCTTTCCCGTTGCCCTGGACCGTCCCCTCGTCTTTCTGGATCTGGAGACCACCGGTCTTCGGGTGGCGGAAGACCGAATCGTGGAGATGGCCCTCATCCGGGTGGACCCGGGAGGCAACGTCACCGAGAAGGTCCGGCGCTTCAATCCGGGCATTCCCATTCCGCCGGAGGCATCGGCGGTCCACGGGATCACCGACGCCGACGTCGCCGACAAGCCTCCCTTTGCCGCCCGGGCCCGGAGCCTGGCCGACCTCCTGGAGCCGGCGGACCTGGCGGGCTTCAACCTGCGGCGCTTCGACCTGCCCATGCTCCTGGCGGAGTTCCGTAGAACCGGCATCCACTTCGATGTGGCGGAGCGCCGGATCATCGACGCCCAGTTCATCTTCCACCGAGAGGAACCCCGGGACCTCTCGGCGGCGGTTCGCTTCTACCTGGATCGGGAAATGGAGGACGCCCACTCGGCCCTGGCCGACATTCGGGCCACGGTGGCGGTGTTGGGGGCCCAGCTCGAACACTATCCCCACCTGCCCCGGGACCTGGACGAGCTGGACCGCTACTGCGACGAGGTCCAGCCCTTCGAGACCGAGGTGGAGCGCTGGTTCGAGGAGACCGACGAGGGCCGACGCCTCTTCCGACGAGGAAAGCACCGGGGACGGCCCCTCTCGGAGATCGCCACCGCCCACCCCGACTACCTGGAGTGGATGCTGGGGCTGGACGACATGGACGAGGGGGTGAAGGCGGTGGTGCGAAATGCGCTGAAGCCCTGACCCGGTCTCGGGGGTCGAAGCCACCTCCCCCGTCCCTTCAGAGCGTGTCCCGCTTCTCCCCGGCCCTCCTTCCCTCAGGCGGACCGGTGCCACCCCGGGACTCCGCCGCCACCTCCCGCTCCACCACCCGCCGGAAGGCGTCACGGAGCTGGAGATAGACGGATCCCGGGGCACCCGAGCCCACCCGATGTCCCTCCACCTGGATCACCGCAGCCAGCTCACGGATCGACGAGGTGAGGAAGAGCTCCCGGACCCCCCGGACCTCGCCCGGTCGGAGCCCGCGGTGGTGGATGGCCATCCCCAGACGCCCCGCTTCGTCCAGAACCACACGCCGGGTGATCCCCGGCAGGGCACCCTCCTTCTGACCCGGCGCCACCAGTGACCCGTCGGAGTCCACCGCCACCAGGTTCGAGACGCTCCCCTCCACCAGCTCCCCCCGGGTATTCCGGATCAACGCCTCGTCGGCGCCGCGCTCCCGGGCCCGGCGAAGGGCCAGGATCCGTTCCAGGTACCCCAGCCCCTTCACCCCCGCCGACAGGGCATCCTCGTGGACCCGGCCCTCCAGCGCCGCGGTGAGAGGTGCATTCGATCCCTCTGCCGGAAGGAGTCGGAGGGCCACACGGGGTTCGTCTGCATCGTCGCCGGCCAGCCCCGACGCCCGGCCGCGGCTCACCGTGACCCTGAGGGCAGCTTCCGGAGGGCCGTCCCGGAGGAAGCGGCGCACCCGCCACTCCAGCTCCGAAGGCAGGGGGATCCCCAGCCAGGCGGCTCCTGCAGCCAGACGCTCCAGGTGGGCACCGAGCCGGAAGGGCACCCCCCGGTAAACCCGCACCGTCTCGAAGAGCCCGTCCCCCAGAAGAAAGCCCCGGTCGTCGGCAGGGATCTCCGGTGGATCGAGGCGTCCCTCGTCTCGTCTCATGAGCTCTCGGCCTCCCGCTCCAGCCGCTCGGGGACGAAGGCTCGAACCCCCGGAACGTCCCCGACCCCCTGGTCCCCCCCGGCCAGCTTCAGAAAGGCGGCCAGGATCCGGTGGCCCGGCGCCGTCAGGATGGACTCGGGGTGGAACTGCACGCCCCAGACCGGCCAGCGGCGATGCCGGATCGCCATCACGGTTCCCGTATCGTCCCGGGCCACCACCTCCAGTTCTGCAGGGAGCGAGTCCGGCGCCACCACCAGCGAGTGGTAGCGGCCCGCCTGGAACGGCGACGGGAGCCCCTGTAGGATCCCTTCCCCATCGTGGTGAACCGCCGAGGCCCGGCCGTGGATGGGGACGGCGGCCCGGACCACCTGGGCACCGAAGGCCCGGGCCACGGCCTGATGGCCCAGACAGATCCCCAGGATCGGCACCCGTCCCCCCAGCGCCTGGACCAGCTCCACGCTGACGCCGGCCTCGTCAGGGGTGCACGGGCCCGGCGAGAGGAGCAGGTGGGTAGGTGGCGACCGAAGGATGTCGGCCACCGAGACGGCGTCGCTCCGGACGATCCGAACCTCCCGGGCGGGGCCCGCCAGCTCCCGGAGATATCGGCCCACGTTGTGGACGAAGGAGTCGTAGTTGTCCAGCACCAGGATCGCTCCCTCCAGGGAGGCCGGAGGGGAGGTGGAGCCCGGTCCGGTCACCTTCGTCCGAACCGGGGGCTCCGGCGTGGCCCGAACGGCGATGGCCGATTTCGGGGGACCGGCGAAAGCCGCTGGCTCGGCCTCGATCCCCACGTCCCGCCCTTCTCCCACCACCTCCACGAAGGGTGCGGCCTTGTCCATGGACTCCTGCCATTCGGCCGCCGGATCCGAAGCCAGGGTGATCCCCCCACCCACCCCGTACCTGGCAGTGGCTCCGGAGAGGGTGGCGGTACGGATGGCGATGGAGAGCTCCAGGTCGCCTCCGAACTCAAGGACCCCAAGCGCCCCCGTGTAGACGCCGCGGCGCACCGGCTCCAGCTCCCGGAGGATCTCCATGGCCCGGATCTTCGGCGCACCGGTGATGGATCCCCCGGGAAGGGTGGCCCGGAGAAGGTCCACCGGGCCCTTCCCCTTCCCCAGTCGGCCCTCCACCGTGGAGACCAGATGGTGCACCGACGGATGGGTTTCCAGCGAGAGGAGGTGGGGAACCGTCACCGAGCCGGGGCGACAGACCCGGGAGAGGTCGTTCCGCATGAGGTCGACGATCATCACGTTCTCGGCCCGATCCTTCTCGCTCTCCAACAGGGCCCGGGCCTGGGCCCGGTCCGCTTCGGGGGAGGCGCCCCGGGGCGCGGTGCCCTTGATGGGCCGGGTCGTGACCCGGTCGCCCCGCAGGCGAAGGAAGGATTCGGGCGAGATGGAGGCCACCTCACCGTCGCCGGTGTCCAGATAGGCGGCGTAGGGGGCCGGCGATCGGGCCAGGAGGCGTCGGTACAGCTCCACGCCTCCCCGGGACCATGGGGCGTCGAGCCGGTGGGTCAGGTTGGCCTGGTACAGGTCACCGGCCCGGATGTACTCCCGGATCCGCTCCACTCCCGCCTCGTATCCGGCCCGCCCCAGCGAGCTCCGGAGATCTCCGGCTGACTCCGCCCCCGCTTCCCGGAACTCGGCCCCGGACGGCCCGGGTTCCTCTGCCAGGAGCTGCTCCCGCACCCCCTCCATCCGGCGCCGGAGCTCTCCCACCTCGGCGCCGGGCAGGGGCAGCCCCTCCAGTCGGGGCGCGACCCCGGGGCTCCAGACCACCGCCCAGTCATAGGCTCCGAACCAGAGGGTCGGAAAACCATCGTGGGGAGGCGCCGGGGGTAGCACTTCGAGAAGATCAGCCATCTCGTAGCCCAGGTAGCCGATCCAGCCCCCCCGGAAGGGACGCCCGGACGCCGACCCCTCTCCCGGACTCCGCCCCGCTACATCGTCGGGAAGAAGCTGGCCCAGGAGTCGCAGGGGGTCATCCACCCCTTCGACCGGGCGCCAGGCCACGGCAGCCGAGGCGTCCGGCCAGGGGCCCGATACCTCCACTCCGGCAGGACCCCACCGGACGGCACGTCGGGGTCGGGCCGAAAGGAGGGAGCGTCCCGGCGTCGGACCGGCGGTCTGCAGGAGCACGAGGCCGGGGGTACGGTGGAGGCGCTCCAGCGCGGCCTCGGGGGTCACCTCCCCGGGGAGGGGGAGTCGGATGGGCTCCCTGTGCATCATGGATGCATGAGCACCCCGGACGCAAGGGGCCGTTCCACAGCTCGGGGTCCGGCATCGGACGCCTCCATCCGGGACGCCGGAAGAGGCGTGGGGTTTCCCCCATGGACCCGGACCCCGATCTTGGTGTGCGTCGCGCCCCCGACCCATGGGGAAACGGCGCCGGAACCGGCATCTCGTCCCAACGGGCCCGGGACCCGGTGGCCGATCACCCTTCCACACCCGCCTGAACGCGAGGTCCTGCTTTTATGCTCACCGGACTCCTTCACGCCCACTCCGGACTCCGCTACCTGGTTCTGCTGGCCGGCGTGGTGGCCCTGGCCTACGCCATCTACGGTTGGGCCACAAATCGGCACTACGACCGGGTGATGCGCATCACCGGCGCCAGCTTCGCCGGCCTCCTCCACCTGCAGGTGGTCCTGGGATTCGTCATCCTGGTCTCCGGCCGGCTGGCCGGCGGAATCGGAGGCGCCCTCATCGGGCACCTCTTCGCCATGCTCTTCGCCGCGGTGCTGGCCCAGCTCCCCTTGAGCGTCATGCGCCGCCGGCCTCCGGAGGCCCGGACCTACCTGCCCCACGTGGTCTGCACCGTCATCGCCTTCGGTCTCATCTGGCTGGGAGTGGCATCCATCGGCCGGGGCCTGCTGGAGGCCGCCCTCTTCTGATGAGAGCCCCGCCCCGGAGCGGGCTTCCGGGGCACCCGCCGCCGGCTCACCGTCGGTCCCGGAACTCCCTGAACATGCGGGAATGGTCATTGTCCCGGGGGTCCACCTCGTGGCCGGCGATGAACATGGATTCGATGTGGGTCAGGGGCTGGAGCGGGTTCCCGTCGGTGACCAGCAGGTCGGCCCGCTTGCCCGGCTCCAGCGTCCCCATCTCGCCCCCCAACCCCAGGAGCTCAGCGGGCCGCCGCGTCACCGCCTCCAGCGCCGCCTCGGCAGGGAGCCCGTAGGCAACGGCGATGGCGGCGTGCTCCGGAAGATTTCGGACGTCGGCCGACTCGTCCGTACCGAAGGCGAAGCGCACCCCGGCGTGGTGAAGAGCCGCAGCATTGCGCATGGAGGCCGCCACCGAATCGTCCCGATCCGGGGTGGGGTTCCGGGTCCGGGTCAGGATGACCGGCAGGTCCCGCTCGGCCAGTTCGTCGGCCAGCCGGAAGGCCTCCACCCCCCCCACCACGACGCCCTCCACCTCGGGGAACTCGTCGAGAAACAGGAACACGTGCCGGATCTGCCACTCCGAGTCGGCCCTGAAGAAGATGGGGATCTCGCCTCGCAGGACCGGCAGCATGGCCTCGAGCACCACGGCGTCGCCGCCCCAGACGTTGGCCTCGAAGGGCTCATCTCCCCTCCGGCCCGACTCCGGCGCCGCCATGTACTCCCGGGCCCGTTCGAAGAAGGCCACCAGCTCGTCCATTCGACCGGTGGTGAACGAGGGCTCCGGTCCGTCGTCGTCGAGGCGGGCTCCAGCCACCGCGTCGGCAAAGGAAAGACCCTCCATGCTCGAGGAGGCGAAGCTTTCCACCGGCGAAGCGCCGCTTCCTGCCATGGCCAGCAGGTCGTCGTGCTGGTCGAAGAGGGCGTCCCCGGCCCAGGTGAACTCCCGGCCGTGCTGATGATCCCCGAACTCGCCCCATCCGGCTGACGACCCCGGCGCCGAGGAGGGCACGGGGAGGTTCACCATGAGGACGCCGTCGCCCTTGATCTCCGCTCGCTCCCAGGTATCGCCGTGGAGCTGAACCACCGATCCCATTCCCTGGATCAGACCACCCGTCTGGGCGGTGAGGGCTGCGGTGATCCCACGGGCCCGGGCCACGAAGGGTGCCCGGCCGTGGGGCTGATACGCCTCCAGGGCCCGGATGTGGGGGTTCAGCTCCCCGATCTCGCTGCGGTCAGTGGCCTGGGAGACGGCCCCGATCTCGAAGAGCCCCAGGTGGGTCAACGGATCGATCATTCCGGGATAGAGGTGGCGGCCCGAGACGTCCACCGTCCGGGCCCCCTGGGGTACGTCCACCTGGCCCCGGGGCCCCACGGCCTGGATCCGGCCTTCGTGCATGACCAGGGTGCCGTCTGCGATGGACGGCCCCGAGACGGGGTGGATGGTAGCACCCACCAGTGCGACGGTTCCGGTCTCGGGACTGAGGGGGGCCAGCTCCGCCGGGTCCAGGGTCCGGGGCTGGGGAGCCGCCGCGGCCCCGGCGGCATCGGCCGTGGGCTGATAGCGGTCCGCCGGCACCTCGGGGAAGGGGTTGAAGGGCTCGCCCCGGGTCTCCTCCTCCCGGTTCGAGTCGTAGTAGACGATCCCGTCGACGATGGTCTGCTCCACCCGGGAAAAGGCGTCGAAGGGGTCGCCGGTGAGGAGGACCACGTCCCCCTGCTTTCCCTCCTCCAGCGAGCCCACCTTGTCCTGGATGCCCAGCATGATGGCCGGGTTCAGGGTGAGCATCCGGAGCGCCTCTTCTCGGGAGGCTCCCCCGTACTGCACGGGCTTGGGGATCTCCCAGGTCATGAAGGTCTGAAGCCAGGGGATGTCCGAGTTGATGGCGGTGAGGACGCCCTGGTCCGCCATGATGGTGGCGTTGTAGGGGATGGCGTCGTACGCCTCCAGCTTGAACTGCCACCAGTCGGAGAAGGTGGAGGCCCCGGCCCCGTGCTCCCGGAGCTCGGAGGCGACGCGGTAGCCCTCCAGAACGTGGGTGAAGTTGTCGATGGTGAAACCGAAGCGCTCGGCCACCCGCATCAGCATGAGGATCTCGTCACTCCGATAGGAGTGGGCGTGGATCAGAATGCGGTCCTCCATGATGTCCACGAGGGCCTCCAATCGGAGGTCTCGCCGGGGCGGCACCGCGAAGGCGTCGGGATCGGCCT
Source organism: Gemmatimonadota bacterium (assembly GCA_003559555.1). Classification (GTDB taxonomy): domain Bacteria; phylum Gemmatimonadota; class Gemmatimonadetes; order Longimicrobiales; family Gaopeijiaceae; genus PWLA01. The sequence continues at coordinate 25,450 of PWLA01000077.1, forward strand.
CGTAGGCGTCCCACAGCTCCCGGTACTCACGGGCAGCGGTGAAGGCCTGCTCGTAGATGGTCTCCACCCCGGGACGGGAGGCCGGGAAGCGGGTGGCGGGCCCCCGGGCCTGCGCCGCCTTTCGCGTCACGTTCTCGCCCAGGGCGAACTTCACCGCCCGGGGCGCTCCGGGGATCAGGAGATCCTGGCCCGTCTCCACGCCCCACCGCGTCTTGATCACCGCACTCTGTCCCCCGATGGGGTTCGAGCTGCCGTGCATGAGCCGGGCCGTGGTAACGCCTCCCTGGAGCGCCTGGTAGATCCCGAAGCTGGAGGGATCCAGGGCGTCCAGCACCTTGACCTCGGGCACGATGGGCGCCGTGCCCTCGTTCAGCCCGCCCGAGGTGGCGATGTGGGAATGCTCGTCCACAATGCCCGGGATGGCGGTCCGACCGGAACCATCCAGCACCTCCACGCCGTCCGGGGCCGTGAGGTCGGGCCCGATGGCCTGGATGATCCCGTTGCGAATCAGGATGGAGGCGTTCTCGTGCACCTGCCCCGTGGCGGTCCAGATGGCGTCCAGGTTCTGGATGAAGAGGTCGCCGGTGGGATGGGTCCCCGCGTCCTCCGGGAGCTGGACCAGGAGCTGGGCGTGGGCGGAGGCGGGGGCTCCCGTCCAGGCCAGCAACAGGAGAAGTGCAAAGAGCAAGCTGATCGGACTGGTGGATCTCATGGGCACTCCGGGCACGTTCCGGTGGGTGTGTCCCGACGAACTGAAACGTCGGGCGGCCATCTGACGACGAGGGGGGGGCGGGAGGTTCATCGCTGCCCCCCGGACACACGGCGGAACTGGAAGGTGAAGGGAAACTCACCCTGGGGCGAAGCGATGGAGCCGGAACCTGTCATCCGGTCGCCGTCGATGGTGCCCTCGAAGCGGGCCTCTCCCCCCATTTCCGCCACCGGAAGGACGAAGGTGAGGGTGGCGCCGTCCAACTGGACGTTCTGGAGTTGGGTATCGGGAAGCTCCTGGCTGCGGGCGGTTCCCACCAACGACCCGTCGTCCTCCTCCAGCTCCAGGGTCATGGGCACGTCCTGGCCCCCGGCGTCCAGCGATCCCTCCCAACGTCCCACCACGGACTCGATGTCCACATCCTCGTCCACCTGGCGCTCCTCGCCCTCGGCCAGGGGCTCGGCTCCCTCCTCCGCCTGTCCGTTCACGAAGGTCCACGTGATCCCCACCTGCTCTTCCAGCAGCTCCCTGTCGGTGACGATGAAGGTGGCGGCCATCCCCTCCTGGATCCGGGCCAGCCCGGGCACACCCAGCAGCTCCGCAGGGGTGTGCGTCAGCGCCCGAAGCGCCGCCTCTGCCGAAAGGCCGTGCTCCACGTATCGCCGGGCACCCGCCAGGGGGCTGGTGTCGCCATTGCCGCCGGAAGTCAGGGCGAACCGCACCCCGGCTTCCTCGAACCGGGCCGCCGTCTCATAGATGGGCAGGAGCCGGTCCCGTTCTCGTGCGCCGGCCGGGGTGAGCTCCTCCTCCGAATCCGGATCCCAGTCGTCGGGGTCGTCCAGGTCGGTGCTGAGAAGGACCGGCACGTTGCGGGCCGCCAGCTCCTGGGCCACCTCACCGGCCCCTTCTCCACCCACGATCACGGGTTGGAATCCCAGCTCATCGGCCAGGGCCAGCACCCGTCTCACGTACTCGGCGCCGTCGGCCCTGAAGAAGACCCGGTGCTCACCGGCAGCCACCGCCTGGAGGTACGCCAGGCCCTCGTCCCGGTGGGGAGCCACCACGCCTCGGGGATCGGACGCCCAGGCCGACGAGCGGAGGCCATGGTGCTCGGCGTCCATGAAGCTCTGCCGGATCAGAGCGTGCACCGCCATCAGGGTGCCGGGATAGGCTCCCTGGGCCCCCTGGAAGGCCATGGCCATCCCCAGCGAGGGTTCGATGACCAGCTCGGCCGGGGTGCGGGCATCCTTCCGGTGGAGGATCAGTGAGGGCTGTCCCGGCATGGGTCCCCGACCGGGGAAGACCGCCGAGGCCACGAATCCGGCCCGACGTTCGCCCGAGAGCCCCTCCCCCGACTCATTCAGGTAGTCCGAGGCCCGCCGATGGGGCGTGAAGTTCTGCACCTCCCGAGTGGGGTTCCACGAGTTGACGTCTTCCCGTTCGGGGGTGGGGAAGGACGTGGAGGCGTCCCCGTGGCCGTCCACGAAGCCCGGATAGACATGGAGCGTCCCCTCGTCCCATGAGATCTCCCGAAGGCCCGGCGGTGCCGGGGCCCCGGCCTCCAGCGACTCGATGATCCCGCGGCGGACCACCAGCGTCATCCCTTCCTGCCGGGCACCGTCGGGCTGCACCACCGTGACATCCATGAGTGCCCATCCGGCGGGTTCGGGCGGGGTCTCGTACTGGGCGTCCGCTGCCCCGGGGACCAACAGCAAGGCGAGGAACGCGAGAAGAGTGAAGACACCACCCGGGGTGCTTCCATCCGGACTTCGGTTCGAGGAAGGTCTCATGGCTTCGCTAGGTCCTTTCCTTGGCGAGGAACGCTTCGGGTGCGGAAAAACGGCCGGCCCTGGGATGGGCGCGTCCGGACGGCCGCGGAATGCCTTCTGCTGGAACGACACGCCGCCAACCGCTACCGTTGAAGGCAGGTCGGGACACTCCAGGGTGGTGCTGCGACACAGCTCTGGAGGCTCGATCCGGCCGTTCGACTCCCGAAGCTACCAACCACCTGCCGGCCCCGACAACCCACACCCTTTCTGATGAGCCCCACGTCCGAGACCGTCCAAGCACCGGGCCCCCTGGCCCTGGTCATGGGAGGCGGCGGCGCCCGGGCGGCCTATCAGGTGGGATTCCTCCGGGCCCTGGCCCACCGGCACCCGAGACTGAAGGTCCCCATCATCACCGGGGTCTCGGCCGGAGCCATCAACGCGGTCCACCTGGCAGCCCACCCGGGCTCTTTTGCGGAGGCGGTGGAGGACCTGGCCGAGCTCTGGCTTTCCCTCACCATGGATCGGGTCTTCGAGGTGGATCCCCGCCACCTGACGCTGAACACCCTGCGGTGGGGTCTTCAGCTCATCTCCGGTGGTCTCCTGGGCCGCCCCCGCATCCAGAGCCTCATGGACACGACACCGCTGCGCGACTTCCTGGCCGGGCCGCTGGAGGCCCGGCACGGTCCCATCCCGGGGATCCAGGCCAACCTGGATGCGGGACGGCTCCGGGCCGTGGCCATCAGCACCTCCTCGTACACCACGGGACGGTCCATCACCTGGGTGCAGGGCGCGGGGATCCAACCGTGGGCCCGGCCCCAGCGGCGGGCGATGCTGGGGCCCCTCACCCTGGACCACATCATGGCCTCCACGGCCCTTCCCCTCTTCTTTCCGGCCGTGCAGATCGGCGAGGAGTGGTACGGGGACGGCGGCATCCGGCTCTCTGCACCCCTCTCGCCGGCGGTTCACCTGGGAGCCGGCCGGATTCTGGCCCTCTCCACCCGCTTCGAGCCCACGGCACGTGAGGCAGCCCTCCCCTTCACCCGGGGGTATCCGCCGCCGGCCCAGGTCATCGGCTCCCTCCTGAACGCGGTCTTTCTGGATCTGCTGGACCAGGACGCCTGGCGGGTGGAGAAGATCAACCGGCTCCTCCGAAAGATTCCTCCCGAGGAGCGGCACGAGCTGCGGATCATCGACCTCCTGACGCTTCGGCCCTCCCGGGACCTGGCCCAGCTCGCAGGCGACTTCGAGGCCGAGTTGCCCCCCTTCTTCCGGTACCTCATCCGGGGGCTGGGCACCCGGGAGACGGAGAGCCCGGACGTCCTCTCCTTCCTCCTCTTCGAACCCGGATACCTGGCCCGGCTCGTGGAGATGGGTGAACGGGACGCCAACGCTCGGATCGGTGAGATCGAAACGGTTCTGAACGGCGGCTCTTGAGAACGATCTTTGGACCCACCGCCGCCGTGAACCGCAGGGTGGAGCGGGGGTACCGGAAGAAGCACCCCGTGTGCCATGGCGCCTCTCTCCCACATTCACCCGGTTCCCGCACCTACGAGCCTCCACCCCACCCAGGGTCCGTCCCATGTCCGATACCACCACCCATGCATCCGAGCAGGAATCCCGCGCCGTAGCCGAAGGGGCCCGGGAAGCCAAGTGGGAGAAGGAGAGCTTCATGCGCTCCTTCTTCGAAGGAAACTTCCGCCTGGACCTCCTCCACCCCCATCCCGAGCCGGACCCGGACGAAGCGGAGCGGGGCCGTCAGTTCCTGGAGCGCCTGGAGGCCTTCGCCCGGAAGCACATCGACGGCGACGCCATCGACCGGGAAGGCCACGTCCCGGAGGAGGTCCTGGACGGACTCCGGGAGCTGGGGGCCTTCGGGATCAAGATCCCCCGGGAATACGGTGGGCTGGGTCTCTCGCAAGTCACCTACAACCGGGCGCTGGCCATCGTGTCGTCCCGCTGCGGGAGCACCGGGGCCTTCCTCTCGGCCCACCAGTCCATCGGCGTTCCCCAACCGCTGACCCTCTTCGGAACCGAGGAGCAGAAGAAGAAGTTTCTTCCGCGTCTGGCCAAGGGCGCCCTCTCCGCCTTCGCTCTCACCGAACCCGAGGTAGGCTCGGACCCGGCGAACCTGGCCACCACGGCTGAGCTCTCCGACGACGGCTCCCACTGGATCCTGAACGGCGAGAAGCTCTGGTGCACCAACGGGCCCCGGGCCGAACTCATGGTGGTCATGGCCCGCACGCCGCCCCGGGAGGGTGTGAAGTCGAAGCGGCCCATCACCGCCTTCATCGTGGAGGCCGATGCGGACGGGGTGGACGTCCCTCACGAGTGTCACTTCATGGGACTCCGGGGGCTCTCCAACGGGATCATCCGCTTCCGCGACGTGAAGGTGCCGCTGGACAACCTGATCTGGGGCGAAGGACAGGGGCTCAAGCTGGCCCTCATTACCCTCAACACGGGCCGCCTCTCGCTGCCGGCCTTCTGCGGGGCGGCGGGCAAGGGCCTCACCGAGATCTCCCGGAAGTGGGCGGCGGAACGGGTCCAGTGGGGACAGGCCATCGGGAAGCACGATGCCATCGCCCAGAAGCTGGGGCGGATGGCCGCCGACACCTTCGCCATGGACGCCGGCGTCGAGCTCACCTCGGCCATGGCCGACGGCAAGGAGCTGGACATCCGGCTGGAGGCGGCCATCGCCAAGATGTGGCACACGGAGACCGCCTGGCGGATCGTCGACGACACCCTCCAGATCCGGGGCGGGCGGGGATATGAGACTGCCGATTCGCTCCGGGACCGGGGAGAGCTGCCCATCCCGGTGGAGCGGAGCATGCGGGATCTGCGGATCAACCTCATCTTCGAGGGCTCCTCCGAGATCATGCGCCTCTTCATTGCCAGGGAGGCGGTGGACACCCACCTGAAGGTGGCCGGCGACATGGTGGATCCCCGGGCCCCCATGGGGAAGCGGGTGGCTGCCGCAGCGCGGGCGGGGATCCACTACACCTGGTGGTACCCCTCCCGTTGGCTGGGTTGGGGAGCCTGGCCCCGGTACTCGGAGTTCGGGCCCCTGGCCACCCACCTCCGCTATGTGAACCGCGCCTCCCGGCGCCTGGCCCGCAACATCTTCCACTGCATGGCTCTCCACGGGGCCGGCCTGGAGAAGCGCCAGGCCGTTCTGGGGCGGGTGGTGGACATCGGCGCCGAAGCCTTCATGATGACCGCCGCCTGCGTGCGAGCCCGCAAGCTGGTGGAGGAGAACCCGGCGGACCGGAGTCCTGAGGAACTGGCCGACCTCTTCTGCAGACAGGCCCGTAGGCGAATCGAGGCCTCATTCCGGGCCCTCTTCCTGAACGACGACGTGCCCACCTACGGGCTGGCCCGCAAGACGCTGGAGGGACGCTACGCCTGGCTCGAGGAAGGGGTGGTGGGCATGGATGCGCTGGTGGCGCAGGAGGACGATTCGCTGGAGTGGGAAGGCCACCCCGGCGAGAAGGCGGCTGCCGGGGCCGGAGCCGAGCCCGAAGAGGAGGCGGCACCGGCGGGCTGAGGCGCTCCGGATGCACGCCGGCCTGAGCAGCCTGGTCCTGGTCAGGACGGCGACGGGTCCAGGGTGAAGACGATGAAGTCAGCCACCCCTTCCAGCTCATCCCGGGCCGGTGGAGCCGAAGGGTCCTCCACGGCCTTCACCACCACCAGGAGATCCCGGACCTCCGGGTGGTAGTGGCGAAGGGCCTCGGGGATGCCCGTGCGGTTCTCCACGTGGAAGCTTCCGGCCATGTGGACCACCAGCGCCTCGGATCCCTCGTCCTCCAGGGCCAAAGCCACGGCGTGGGCCATGGCGGCATCCCAGAGGGCCTGGGCCTCGAGCGCCGACTCGTCCGGTGTCCCGTGCCCATGCTCGCCGTGGGCGTCGATCCCCTGCATGAGAGCCTCCCACTCCGCCCGATACGCCTCGGAGGGCTCGGGAAAGGGGAGGGGAGGAAGGTGCTCCAGCGCCGCAGGGGGGAGGTCGTCCAGTCCCTCCCTTCCCAGGCGGCTCACCCGATTCACGTACCGTCGAGGGGCGTTGGCTGCCACCACCGGGATCCCGGCCTCCCGGGCCGCCTCCACCAGGGGCCGGTAGTCCCGCTCGTAGAAACGCCAGGGGCGGGCCGCCGCCAGGAAGTGCTCTTCGGTAATGAGCCCCGACAGGTACTCGTCCAGCACCGGCTGCACGTCCGTCTCGAACATCTCCAGGGAAAGGACCGGGCGACGCTCCCTCAGAATGCCCTCACCGCCCTCCCGGAGGACCTGGTCCAGAAGCTCCCGCTGGAAGCGATGGCCGCCGGGATCGCCGTGCCGCTCGCCCACCAAGATCACCTCCACTTCGGCGGCCGCCGTCAGGAGCTCATCCAGGCTGGAGGAGGTCCCGTCGGCCCGGTAGAGGTGCCACGTCGCCTCCTGGAGCTCGGCCAGGTCCGGCGATGGGGGATGGGCCGGCACGGTGTCCGGCGGCGGAATGGGATGGGGCCGGGGCGCCGGATCCGACTCGGGGCCGGGCTCGCCAGCTCCCACCCCGCAGCCGGCCAGCACCACCACGGCCCCGAGAAGCACCACCAGTTGACGGGTCCGAGCCGTCGGGCCCCATCCATCGGCTCCCACCCCGCTCATGGCGCTTCCGCCGGGGTCGCGGCGGCGGCGGTCACCGCATCGTCGAACTGCCGTCGGTACAACCGCCCGTAGAGCTCGCTCCGCTCCAGGAGCTCGCCATGGACGCCCTGGTCCACGATCTCGCCCTGATCCAAAACCAGGATCCGCTCGGCCCTCAGAATGGTGGAGAGCCGATGGGCGATGACCAGGGTGGTACGGCCCACCATGAGCCGCTCCAGGGCGTCCTGAACCAGGGCCTCGCTCTCGGCGTCCAGGGCGCTGGAGGCCTCATCCAGAATCAGGATCGTGGGTGACTTGAGCAGAACCCGGGCAATGGCGATCCGCTGCCGCTGTCCGGCACTCAACGTCACGCCCCGCTCGCCCACCCGGGCGTCGTATCCGTCGGGCAGGGCGGCGATGAACTCGTGGGCCCGGGCGTCCCGGGCGGCTCGTTCCAGCTCGTCGGAGGTGGCCTCGGGGTTCCCGTAGAGGAGGTTCTCCCGGATGGTACCGGCAAAGAGGAGGGGCTCCTGCGGGACCAGGCCAATGGCGGCCCGCAGCTCGGCGAGAGCCACGTGGCGGACGTCCACACCGTCCACTGTGACCCGCCCCCCGGTCACGTCGTAGAAGCGAGGGAGGAGCGAGGCCAGGGTACTCTTCCCGGCCCCGGAGCTGCCAACC
>PWLA01000009.1 GCA_003559555.1 Gemmatimonadota bacterium
CAGCACCTGGCCGACATGAGCGGCGAGGCGCTGGCCCGGGAGGTGGTGGACCGGCTGGAGGGGCTCCGGGAGACGGCCCGGGTCCGGGTGGATCGGGACCCGGAGTGGTTCGCCTCCCTCATGGAGCTCCTGAAGCCCCGGGCCCGCTCCCTGGACGACCTGGTCCGGATGGCTCGGCCCTACCTGGCGCAAGAGATCGTCTACGACCCGGCGGCGGTGAAGAAGCACTGGGCCCGGGACCCGGCCTCCGCCGCCGGACACCTGGAGGCGCTTCGGGAGCGCCTGGAAGGGGTGGAGTGGACCGAGGAGGCGCTGGAGGAGGAGCTGCGGGCGCTGGCGGCCCAGCGCGAGGTGGGGGCCGGCAAGCTCATCCACCCCCTCCGGGTGGCCCTGGTGGGCGAGGCGGTGAGCCCGGGGATCTTCGAGGTACTGGTGGCGATGGGACGCGATCGCTCGCTGGCGCGGATGTCCGCTGCCGTCACCCGAATCCGGAGCGGACGGATCGGGGAGGGGGCGGCGGAAGCATCCGAATCTTGACACCCTTTCCATGCCGGGCTTAAGCTGAAACATCTGATTACCGTGCGCCCCTGCGATCCCCTGCCGGAGATGCGGAATGCCCGCTGTGTTGAACGAGCTTGAGCGAAAGATCCTGGACTACATGGTCCAGTACCTCCGCACCCGCACCTACCAGCCCTCCATCAGGGAGATCGGCGAGGAGTTCGGCATCCGGAGCACGAAGACCGTCTCGGAGCATCTCAAGTCGCTGGCGGACAAGGGCTACCTGGAACGGGACCCCTCCCGCTCCCGGGGCGTGCGGATCCTGGGCGTGGATCTGCATCCGGACACCGTCTCGGTGCCCTGCTACGCAGGTCTCCCCGACCCGGAAGCACCCCGGCGCACCGACGGGGTGGAGTCGCACTTCTCCCTGGATCGGCGGATCGCCGGAGGGAAGGGAGCCTACCTGGTCCGGCCCCGGGGCGCGGAGTTCGCCGGCGCCGGCATCCACGAGGGCGACATGATCCTGGTGGAACCGGCCGGGCCCGATGCAGTGGGGGGAGGGGACCTGGTGGTGGCGGCGCTGGGTCGCCGGTCGGGGCTCTACCGCTACCGGACCGATCAGCGAGGGGTGCAGCTCGTGCCGGCCGACGGCAGCGAGCCCATCCGGGTGGAGGGTCCCAGCACGATCCCGGTCACCGGGCGGGTCACCGCCCTCCACCGACGGCTGGACGGGGCCGGCGTGCCCCGGAGCGCCACGGCCCACTGACCCGTGGCCCCGGATCGATCCCCATGACCGATCCGTTTCTGGCCCCTGACCCCCGCCTCCACGGGGATCCTCGCATGCTGGACCGACCGGGCCTTCCCGCTCACCTGGTGGCGCAGCCCCCACGCCCCGGCGACCGCATGTGGATGGCCCGGGCCCTGGAGCGGGCCCGGGAGGCGGCGGCGGTCGGTGAGGTGCCGGTAGGGGCGGTGGTGGTGGCTCACCTGGACGCTGATGCCTCCCCGGCCGACTCCGCTCGCCTGGCGGCCGGGTACGGTCGCATCATCGCCGAGGCCCGTAACCGGACCCGCCAGGACTCGGACCCCACGGCCCACGCCGAGATCGTGGTCCTCCGGGAGGCCGCCCGCCGCCTGGGCCGCTCCCGCCTGCCCGGGACCACCCTCTACGTGACCTTGGAGCCCTGCGCCCAGTGTGCCGGGGCTGCCGTGCTGGCCCGGGTAGACCGTGTGGTGTACGGGGCGCCCGACCCCAAGGCGGGGATGGCGGGGAGCCTGGGGAACCTGCTCCAGGACCCTCGCCTGAACCATCGGATCCACGTGACCCCCGGCGTGCTGGCCCAGGAGTCCGGGGCACTCCTGAGGGATTTCTTTCGGGAGCGCCGGTCGTGAGGGCGGGAGCCGGGGTCGGCACGCCGGGGCCCCGAGGGAGCCGAAGGCCGACCCTCCTTCTCCTCTGCCTGGGATTGGTCTGGATGTCGGCGGGTTGCACCTTGGCGGGACCCGAACCTCCGCCGCCTCCAGCCTCCCCCGATCTTCCGCCCCCTTCGCTGGACCGCCCGCCGACCGACACGGTGGCCGCCGACGCCGAGGCGCCCGATACCGTGTCTGCCGACACCGGGGCCCGGCCGCCTCCACCCGAGGGTGCCCCCATCACCGGGGACGGCCTTCTCCCGCCGGTCCGGGCCCTCTGGGTGGTCCGGACGGCGCTGGTCCACCCGGACTCGGTCCGGGCGGTGGTGGAGCGGGCCCACCGGGGGGGCTTCAACACCCTCCTGGTCCAGGTCCGGGGGCGGGGCGACGCCTGGTACCGGTCCGGCCTGGAGCCCCGGGGCGAGCCGCTGGCCGGCACCCATCCGTCCTACGACCCGCTGGGGCTCATGGTGGAGGAGGCCCGGGGCCGGGGGCTCCAGGTGCACGCCTGGATCAACGCCCACCTGGTGGCTGGCGCCCGGACCCTTCCCACCGACGAGCTGCACCTGGTGAACCGGCGTCCCGAGTGGCTGGCGGTCCCTCGGGAGCTGGCCCGGGAGCTCTTCCACGTGGATCCCCGGGCCCCGGGGTACCGGGAGGCGCTCATGGCCCACGCCCGAGCCCACTCGGATCAGGTGGAAGGGCTCTACTCGAGCCCCATCCTTCCGGAGGCCACCCGGCACCTGGCGGCGGTGGCGGCGGATCTGGCCGAGGGGTACGACCTGGACGGGATCCACCTGGACTACCTCCGGCTCCCCTCACCGGCCTTCGACTACAGCCGGCCGGCGCTGGAGGCGTTCCGGGCCCGGCTCCGGGCCACCCACCCGCCCGCTGAGTTGCGGGCGGCCGAGACCCGCTGGCGGGAGGGGGAGATCCTGGCCTACGCCGAGACCTTCCCCCGGGCGTGGGACGACTTTCGGCGGGATCGGGTGCGAGAGACCCTGGAGGCCGTGGTGGCGGCGGTTCGCCGGGCCCGCCCCGGTCTCATGGTGAGCGCGGCGGTCTTCCCCGATCCCACCGACGCCCGGGCGCACCGGTTTCAGGACTGGGAGGACTGGCTCGCCCGGGGTCTGTTGGATGTGGTGGCCCCCATGAGCTACACCAACCGGAACGATGCCTTCGCCGCGGCGCTGGAGCGGGCCCGAACGGTGGGCGGTGCGGATCGGATCTGGATGGGGGTGGGGGCCTACACCAACACTTTTGAGGAGGCCGTGCGGAGGGCCAGGTGGGTGGGCGAAGCGGGCCTGGCCGGCGTTGCGCTCTTCTCCTACGACTGGGCAGCCGGGCCGGAAGGGATCCAGGCGGCGGGAGGGGAGGGCTACCTGGAGCGCTTCGGGCGGGAGGCCTTCAGGGCTGAAACCGGTAGCCCCGCTTCCGGACGGTGAGGAGGTGACGGGGCTGGGCGGTGTCCTCCTCCAGCTTGCGCCGGAGTTCGGCCATGTGGGTGTCCACCGTTCGGCTCTCGGTCGAGACGGCGCCGTGCCACACCTGCTCCACCAGCTCGCTCCGGCTCACCACATCGCCGTTCCCCTCGATGAGCGCCAGGAGGAGGTCGTACTCGCGGGGGGTGAGGGAGACCGGTTCGCCGTTCCGAAAGACCTGGCGGGCGCCGGGATCCACCTGGATCTGGTTGAAGCGCAGGAGGCGTCGGTCGGCCGGGGGACCGTCCCGGAGGGCCGTGGCGCCGTTGCCCTGTATCTCGTGGCCGGCGCCGTCGGTGGTGCTGAGGTGCGCGCCTCCGTCATCGACGCCGGAGGGGGAGAGGGCGCCCGCCCTCACCGGTTGCGCCGAGGCCGACCCGGGGCCCGGAGTCCAGCGCCAGCGCCGCAGGAGGGCTTCCACGCGAGCCAGCAACTCCAGTGTCGCCAGCGGACGGGTGAGACAGTCGTCGGCGCCCATGCGGAGGGCCAGGATCCGCTCGGTCTCCATCCCCTCCTGGGTCAGGACCAGGACCGGGACCCCCCGGTCCGCCTTCCGAAGGCTCCGAAGGAACTCCAGGCTGCCCATCTTCGGCAGGGTCAGGTCCACGATGACCAGGTCCCACGATTCCGCCAAGGCCCGTTCCAGGCCGGCGGGACCGTTCCTCTCAGTCTCGACCCGGTAGCCTTCCAGCACGAGATTCGCCTCCAGGTCCTGGGCGAGGTCGTCGTCCTCCTCCACGAGCAGAATGCGGGGCGGTTCCATGAATCCTCCCAGCTGGAAGCGGGCCGTCAGGGGGACCCCGGTTGCGACGGGGGCTCCGCAGCGACCGACAGAGTGTAAGCTTCTTTCAGTCTATCAGGTCGTCGAAAGGATCGCCAGTAGCACCGGACCATGTCCCCGGCGGGACAGGAGCCAGTCAGGCCCCGGTCACGACAGCGTCCTCCTCGCCGGACGGCGCGGCCGCTTCGGAGGCGACGGCGGGGGCGGGATCGAGCCCTTCCGCAGGGTCCTTCCCCCAGATCCGCAGCACACCCCATAGGATGATGAGCCCGATGAGGATGGCCCACACGGGGTGGATCCACTCGGCCGCAGCCGGGATCTCGCCCACCGCCAGGGCCACCACCGCTACCACCAGCGCATAGGGAAGCTGGGTGCGGACGTGGTCCACCAGGTCGCAGGCCGAGGCCATGGAGCTTAGGACGGTGGTGTCGGAGATGGGCGAGCTGTGGTCCCCGAAGACGGCTCCGGCCATGACTGAGCTGATGGTGCCCAGGAGGATCCCGTAGTGCTCTCCGCCGGCGAATCCCACCCCGGCGCCCATGGCCACCGCCAGGGGAATGACCACCGGAAAGAGGATCGCCATGGTGCCCCACGAGGTCCCGGTGGAGAAGGCGGTGAGGGCGGCCACGATGAAAACCAGTGCCGGGAGGATGGTGAGGGGAAGGGTGTCCTGGAGGAGGGAGGCCAGATACGGGCCGGTGCCCAGCTCCCCGGTGACCCCTCCCAGGCCCCAGGCCAGGACCAGAATGATGACGGCCAGGAGCATGGACTGCATCCCGCCCACCATGGCATTCAGCGCATCCTTCACCGAGAGGATCCGCTGGCCCACCACCATGGCGATGGCCACGGCGCACCCGGCGAAGGAGGCCCAGAGGAGCGAGGCGAAGGGATCGGCCTCGCCGATGACCGCCACGATGGTCCGCTCGCCCGGCTCCAGCGCCGCCGCCCCGGTGCCCCAGAGACCCGCCAGCGCCACTCCGATGACGGCCAGCACCGGCACCGCGGCGTTGTACCAGCGGTGGGGCGCGTCCTCCGGGGGTTGGAGCGATTCGGTGGTTGGATCGGCCGCCGGCATGGCCCCCTCCCGAATCAGCCCCTGCCCCGAGTAGGAACGCCGCTCGGCCCGGTACATGGCCCCGAAATCGCGCCGCATGACGATGATCATGAGGACGAAGAAGAGGGCCAGGATGGGATAGAAGAGGTAGGGAATGGAGTGGAGGACCATGAGGAAGGCGTTGTCGGCGCCGGCCTGGAGCTGGGCCGCCAGCTCGGGGTCGGCGGTCCGTTCGGCGATCCCGGCCATGGAGTCCCGGACCTGGGTGATCTGGAAGCCGATCCAGGTGGTGACCACTGCGCTCACCGCCAGGGGGGCTGCGGTGGAGTCCACGATGTAGGCCAGCTTCTCACGAGAGATGAGGAGCCGGTCGGTCATGGGCCGCAGCGCGTTGCCCCGGATGAGGGTGTTGGCGTAGTCGTCGAAGAAGATGAAGACGGCCGAACCCCAGGTCAGGGCCTGTCCCCGGGTCCTGTTGGTGGCCCAGCGCTCCAGCACCGCCACGATCCCCTGGGTCCCGCCGCTTCGGGCCATCACCCCCACGAGCCCCCCCAGCAGGAGGCTGAAGACCACGATGGCCATGTGGTCCGGGTCCACCAGCGCATCGATGAGGAAGTCCAGCGAGCCGGCGGTGCCCACCAGCGGATCGTAGCCGGCCAGGAAGAGGGCGCCCATCCAGACTCCGGCGAAGAGCGAGAGGACCACTTCCCGGGTGAGGAGGGCGAGGCCGATGGCCACGAGAGGGGGGACGAGGCTGAGCCAGCCCGGCTCGATGAATTCCGGCATACGGTCTGGGGCTCCTGGTGGGGTTGGGGCTCGTAGAGCTTCCGGAACGGACGCCGCAAGATTACCTACTGGCCCCTCCGGCGCAAACCCCGACCCCGAATCCGGCGCCCCGGTCCCGTCCGGCGCTCCACCTCTCGTGTCCGTTGACACCCCCTCGGGGCCGGATCTAGGTTCCTCCGGCTCTTGTCCTCACCTGTCCAACCGTCCGGAGCAGCCCATGACCGACCCAGAACGGATCACCCTGATGGACGCCGTAGCTGTGGAGCGGGCGCTGGGGCGCATGGCCCGTGAGATCGTGGAGAAGAACGACGGCGCCCAGGAGCTGGTCCTCCTGGGGATCCGCCGGCGCGGCGTGGAGCTGGCCGAGCGGATCCGGGCCACCATCGAGGAGGAGGAAGGCCGACCGGTGGCCGGAGGTGCCCTGGACATCACCCTCTACCGGGACGACCTCATGGAGGTGGGCCCCCGCCCGCTGGTGGGCGAGTCGAACCTGCCCATGGAAGGGGTGGACGACCGGACCGTGGTGGTGGTGGACGACGTCCTCTTCACCGGCCGAACCGCCCGGGCCGCCATGAACGAGCTCATGGACTGGGGACGCCCGTCCCGGATCCTCCTCTGCGTGCTGGTGGACCGGGAAGGAAGGGAGCTGCCCATCCAGCCCGACATCGTGGGCCGGGTCGTCAACGTGCTTCCGAACCAGAGGGTGGACGTGCTGGTCCCCGAGGAAGACGGCCGGATGGCCGTGGAAATCGTCACCCAAGAACCGGAGACGTCGTGAATCGAACCCTCTCCCCCCTGGGAAAGGACCTCATCGGGCTGGAAGAGCTCTCGGCAGAGCAGATCCGGAGCATTCTGGACACCGCCGAGCCCTTCAAGGAGATCTCGGAGCGGCGGATCAAGAAGGTCCCGGTGCTCCGGGGAAAGACCATCGTGAACCTCTTCATGGAGCCGTCCACCCGGACGCGCATCTCCTTCGAGTTCGCCGAGAAGCGGCTGAGCGCCGACACGGTGAACATCGCCGCCTCGGGCTCTTCGGTGCAGAAGGGCGAGACGCTGGTGGACACCGCCCGCAACCTCGAGGCCATGCGAATCGACATGGTGGTGATCCGCCACGGTTCCTCCGGGGACGCCCGCTTCCTGGCCGACCGGATCCCGTCCAACGTGATCAACGCCGGCGACGGTTCCCACGAGCACCCCACCCAGGCGCTCCTGGACATGCTCACCATCCGGGATCACCGGGACTCCCTGGAGGGGCTCCGGGTCTGCATCGTGGGCGACATCCTCCATTCCCGGGTGGCCCGCTCCAACATCTTCGGCCTCCTGAAGCTGGGAGCCGAGGTGGCGGTCTGCGGACCCATGACCCTCATGCCCATCGGGATCGACGCCCTGGGCGTGCGGGTCTTCCGGCGAATCGAAGAGGCCATCGAGTGGGCCGACGTGCTGAACGTGCTCCGGCTGCAGCTCGAACGCATGAAGGGAGGCTACGTGCCCTCGCTCAGGGAGTACAACCGCTACTTCGGGGTGACCGTGCCCCGTCTGGAGAAGGCACCCCGGGACATCCTGGTCCTGCATCCGGGCCCCATGAACCGTGGGGTCGAGATCGACTCGGACGTGGCCGACGGGCCCCATTCGGTGATCCTGCAGCAGGTGACCAATGGAGTGGCCATCCGGATGGCGGTCCTGTATCTGCTGGCCGGCGGCGCACCGGAACGAGCCGAGGCGGCCAAGAAGGGGGAGGTAGCATGAGCGAGCAGCCGATTCTTCTGCGGGGTGGCCGGGTGGTGGATCCGGAACAGAAGCTGGACGCCGTCCTGGACGTGCTCCTGGCCGAGGGCCGGGTGGCCCGTGTGGGAGAAGGGATCGAGGCGCCGGAGGGGACCCGGGTGGTGGACTGCGCCGGGCTGGCGGTCCTTCCCGGGCTCATCGACGTGCACGTGCACCTCCGGGAGCCCGGGGGCGAGCGAAAGGAAACCATCGCCTCCGGGGCCCGGGCGGCGGCGGCCGGGGGCTTCACCGCCGTCTGCGCCATGCCCAACACCGATCCAGTCATCGACTCGCCGGCCACGGTGGGGTTCGTGGCGGCGGCGGGTCGGGAGGCGGAGGCGGCCCGGGTCTACCCGGTGGGCGCTCTTTCGCTGGGTCAGAAGGGCGAGCAGCTCACCGAGATCGGCGAGCTGGTGCAGGCCGGGGCCGTGGCGATCACCGACGACGGGAACCCGGTCATGGACTCGGGGCTCATGCGTCGGGCGCTGGAGTACACCCGGGCCTTCAACATCCCGGTGGCGGACCACCCGGAGGACGTAGGGCTCTCCCAGGGCGGGGCCATGAACGAGGGACTGGTCTCGGCCCGTCTGGGGATCCGGGGCAAGCCCAACGCCTCCGAGGACGTGCACATCGTCCGGGAGCTTCTCCTGGCGGAGCTCACCGGCGGGCACATCCACCTGCAGCACGTCTCCACCCGGCACGGGGTGGACGCCATCCGGCGGGCCAAGGACCGGGGGATCCGGGTCACCGCCGAGGCCACGCCTCACCACCTGCTCCTGACCGACGAGGCGGTGGACGGCTACCGCACCGACGCCAAGATGAACCCGCCCCTGCGCTCAGCCGAGGATCGGGCGGCGGTGGTGGCGGGCCTCCTGGACGGGACGCTGGACACCCTGGCCACCGACCATGCGCCGCACCACTACGACGAGAAGGAGCAGGCCTTCGAGGACGCCCCGTTCGGGATCGTGGGGCTGGAGACCGCGGTGGGGCTCATGCTGACCCACTTCGTCCACGACGGGAAGCTGGAGCTGGCGACCCTGGTGGAGCGGATGAGTCGGGCGCCGGCCCGGGCTTTCGCGCTTCCCGGCGGCGATCTGGTGGAGGGAGGGGTGGCCGACGTGACGATCCTGGACCTAGAGGCGGCCTGGGAGGTGGATCCCTCCCGGTTCCTCTCCCGGAGTCGGAACACGCCCTTCACCGGGTGGAACCTCACCGGTCGTCCGGTGCGGACCATCGTGGGAGGACGGACGGTGTGGGCCAGGGAGGAGGACGGCGGCGCGCCCTGACGGACCGGCGGGCCCCCGCGTCCGCCTGGCACGACGAAAGGCCCCGGTGTCCTGAAGGGTTCTCAGGTCACCGGGGCCTTTGCGGTTCCGGGAAGTCAGGCTCCCCGGACCGCCGGGCTCACTCGCCCTTGAGCTCGTTTACGTGCCGGTGGAGCTGGCTCTTGATTCTGGCCACCTTGTTCGGGTGGTAGAGCCGGCGGCGCCCCGCCCGATCCAGGAGGGACGTGGCCCGGGTCAGTAGCTCCTGGGCGGTCTCCGGATCCTCGGCGGTTCGGACCCGCTTGATGGCGGTTCTGAGCTTGGAGCGGCTCACCCGGTTACGGGCTTCCCACTTCCGGCCCAGCTCCATGCGCTTCTTGGCACTCTTGATGTTCGGCATTCAGGCCTCGGGTACGGCTGATCGTATGGAATAAAGCAACCAAAGATACCCACCAGGCCGGATGCGATCAAGGGAGGGCGGCACCAGGCGACTCCCCCTCGGGGGCTCCGGCTTCTGGCTCTCCCGTCTGGAGGAGCGTATCATGGCCTCGGAGGTGTCCTGAAACTCCAACACCGAGGCGACAGAAGGCATGGAAGCGGGTGAACGGGCGCTGACGGGACGACCGGGATTTCGGTGGTTGTTGGCGCTCTGGCTCGTGTGCGTGGTCGCCGCAGGGTGTGAGGAGGAGTCGGCCGGAGACCCGACCGACCCATCGACCATTCCGCCGGATGTGGCTTTGGCCGTCGGTGTGAGCCATGTCATGGCCTTTGAAGGCTTCAGCCCGTCGCAGGTCTCGGTCTCCAACGGCGTCTACAAGGCTGAGCCAGGTGGGCCTTCGATCCGCCCCGACGTGGCTCGCTCCTATACGCCACGTGAGCTCTCAGGTCTGGAACGGGCCTACTACGAACTCCTGGGAGTGCGGGTCTGCGAGCTGGATGCGGAGTGGGCCTGCCCCTTCCTCGTGGAGGAACCCGAACGGCACACCCTCCTGGCGGCAGGCCGATCCGTGATCCGAGATGACGGGCCCGAGGTCTGGGTCCCGGTGGTGGCTGTGTCCACCGATCCGAAGTGGGGGTATCAAGCGAGAGGCCTCCTGCTTACGGTGGTGCCCGATGAGGATTCCGCTCTGGGATGGTCCGTAACGGGGCGCACGGCGTGGTTCTCTGAGAATTAGAAGGCTCAGGGGTATCCATTTAAAAGGCCGTGGAAGAAGGGCAGGGCGCCACCGTTGGGAGCCCCAGGGGCCCCACGGGCACCCGCCAGAGGCGGGTCGGGCGGTTCGTCGAAGGCATAGCCTTGCGCTACGTTGAGGCGAACCAACGACCGAGTGGGGTCCCTGCGGCCCCAACCGAGCGGCTGACCCCGTAGTCGCGCAAGGCGTTCAGAGCGCGTCCTCCGCGAGACCTCCGACCACTGCGCAGGAGA